>DBYD01000059.1 GCA_002309855.1 Bacteroidales bacterium UBA1195 | reverse complement strand
TTTTACTTTATTTTTTAATAATTACATAAACGATTCACTAGTGTCCAAAGAAAATAATAATTATTCTCTATTACTACATAATTGAGTGGGGTGTCAGAAACACGATAGACATTCTTACTGACATATTGATTGGAGATGATGAAAAAGTCCATGGCTCAGAAACAACCGTTTTATTTTTTCAAAATTGTTGCATGGTATTTGAAAAAATATTACTTTTGCAAAACTAAATTGACAATACCTATTTCAAATAGGAGCGGTTCGGAAACTCACTCCTTACGAAAATGAATTGTCTAAGGAAGGTAAGAAATTTGTCTAAAGAAAGGAACCATTAATATGAGTCAAGTTAATCAACAAAATCCAATAGGCACCGATACGACACAATCGCATAACAATCAACCTAATCTTCCCAATGATCCTGTAGTAAAATTATTTCCTCCAAGCGGCTGGAAGATGTAATATTGGACGTTGGTGCAAAAGTCTGGTAATAGGTTATATTGTGATGAAGAACTTTCTCCTGGTCACATTCAAGAGTTGCTGCACACGCCAGTTCACAAACCGTCTCTAGATTCTACTCTATATAGTCGACACTCAAAAAGCCACAACGATTTGAAATTGTGTTAAAAAAGTTGTCAAAAATGATGTTTTGTATTCAAAAAAGTGTTATCTTTGCAGCATAAATCTTGCAGAAACATGTACACAAAACCGACACGGAGCAACCAGCAGACAATGTTTTTCAACCTGGAATCCCAACTTAACCAAAAGCACCCGTTGTATTTGTTGTCCAACAAGATAGATTGGCGTGTGTTCGAGGAGGCGTTCAGTCCTCTCTACTGTGAGGACAACGGACGTCCGTGCAAGCCCATCCGGAGGATGGTAGGTCTGCTGATACTGAAGCATGTGCGCAATGTTTCTGACGAGAGTGTGGTGGAGCAGTGGCAGGAGAATGTGTACTACCAATATTTCTGTGGGGAGCAGGAACTTCAGACTGGAGTTCCATGCACTCCGACGGAACTTGTGGCGTTCCGCAAGCGTATCGGGGAATCGGGCATGGAACTCATCTTGAAGGAGAGTGTGCGAGTGAACGATGACCATGATGAAACGGACAGGGCGTTCATCGACTCAACTGTTCAGGAGAAGAACGTCACGTTTCCGACAGATGCAAAACTGACCAGGAAGATTATCGGCAGGGTGATGAAGATTAATGGAAAATTAAAGTTTCCGATGCGCCAGAACTACAAGTTTGTGATGAAGGAGCTTGCCCGAGACCAGCGTTTCCGCAACCATCCTAAGAACAGGAAGAAGGCGTTGAAGGCGGATCGGAAGATGAAGACTATTGCGAGACGGCTGCTGCGAGAGCTGGAGCGCAACCTTGAAAAGCGAGGCATGCTTGAGGGCTATGCCGACAGTATTGCCATGTATTTCAGAGTGCTGTCGCAAAAGAGGGACAGCAAAGACAAAATTTATTCGCTCCATGAACCGGAAGTGCAGTGTATCAGTAAAGGAAAGGAGCACAAGAAATACGAATTCGGGAACAAAGTCTCCATTGTCCGGACATGGAACGGTCTGATAGTAGGTGCACTGTCATTCCGCAACGAATATGATGGCCACACGATTGACGCCAGCCTTGAACAGACAGAGCGTCTGACTGGTCGTAGGCCGAAGCTGCTTGCCGGAGACAGAGGATACCGTGGTCGGAATCGTTCGATGCACACGGAGGTGGTGATACCGGGGGTGCCGAAGAAGGGTGACAGTTACTACATCAAACGGAAGAAGCACGAGCTGTTCTGCAAACGTGCTGGTATAGAGCCCGTCATCGGCCACCTGAAATCAGACCACAGGCTCTGCCGGAACTACTATGCAAGGGTGTTTGGTGACAACATCAATGTGATGCTGTCAGCTGCCGCTTTCAACTTCAAAAGAGCCATGAGGCATCTTTTTGCCCTGTTGCGGCCTGGGATTTTCCAGCCACTTTGTGACATGTTATTAATTTTGCTTCCTGTGAACCGGATACCGGCTGTAGCCGTGGAACGGGCAAGAGGGGCTTTTTAAGGTTCGACTATATAATATAAGGATGTCTGAGTATGGCTCTAAACCACAAAAAAAGTAATTCCAAATATTGATGTAAAATTAGTTCCACCAACTGCATCTGCAAGATGGAAAGGTTATATGGAGCCTCAAGGAGTATTGGTTATTCCAGACATTGTCAAAATAATGGTGGAACCAAATGGAATTGATGTGTTTCCAGAAATTTTAATAAAAAATGGCTACAAAGAGGACAAATGTTTTACTGTCAGAATAATTGGAGAGTATGCTTTCGCATCAAATAAAGGTATAACAGATATTGTCATACCTGAAACGGTGTGTATAATTGGCGGGAATTCTTTCCGTAATACTGATATTAAAGACCTTGTTCTTCCTGACAGTATTACCGAAATTGGAGATGGTGCTTTTATGGATTGTAAGTTTTTGTCAAGCATAAAACTTTCGAATAATTTGTGTAGAATCGGTTATAAAGCCTTTTATAATACTGGTATTAAAGATATTGCTATTCCAGATAATGTTAATTTTATAAATGATGGTACTTTTAAGGATTGCACTTCGCTGTCAAGCGTAAAACTTCCCCAAAGAATCAAATCAATAGGTAATGAAGCATTTATGAATACGCAACTTATTTTTCTTGATATTCCGGAAAGCATTGACATTATTGGATACAAAGCTTTTTCAGGTATAGAAACTATTCGTGTCCATTCTAAACCTTTTTCTATATGTGAAGATTCTTTTGGCAATAACAGAATTAAGAATGTTAATGTTGAAGTCCCTTCTCAATATCTATCTGATTATCAAAATGCTCGTTGGTGGCAGACAATGAACCTGATACCGTATTGAAAATTTTACCCTGTAAATACTGTAATCAAAGTGTCGAATAACTACCTGTTCTGCGCCCGCCTCATCCGCCGCTCCAACATCTTTCGCATGGCGTTTTCTCTGGCAAAATTGGGAAAGAGTAAGAGGCAATTATGCCAAAACTATATTTCATATATTGGCCCCAAATTAAACCGAGTAAAAAAACGTATTCAAAAAAGGTTTGATTTTGCATTCTGGAAAAGCAGAATCCGGTAGGGTCTCAGCCCGCACTGCCGCCTCTAAATGTGGGCGCATTCGGTGGCTAAGGCTACTTTTATTTCTCCCCATAATGTCCGTATGCCGTAAGCACATCTACGTGTACAACCGTTTCGATGATTTCGTAAATCAAGCGGTGTTTTTTGTTGATACGGCGACTCCATATTAATCCGTTGCCACCTTTAAGTTGTTCTGGTTTGCCGGTTCCTGTGCGTGGATGTTCGTATAGTTCTGCGATAAGTGCAAGTGCCTTTTTGTAGGCTACAGGTTCATTTCTGCATAGCTTCTTCAAGTCGCGCTGTGCGCTCTCCTTGATTTCTACTGTATAGCGGATCATAGGCTGCGGATGTATTTGTCCAGTTCATTGACATTGTTGAACTGTTTTCCGGGTTGTTTCCTTGCCTCATCAATACGGGCAAAAAACTCATCCTCAGTCATTAGAGAGGGGTCGTTCGCTTGCTCTTTCAGCACTTTGCGCAGATATTTGGCCACTCTGGCCAGTGCGGCCTCATTGTTGGATAATGCACCTAAACTTTGCAGTATTTCAGTACTATATGTTCCAATTGATGATGTATTCATGATGTTATTTTTTATGCATTAACGTAACAATGGTATTGTTATTTTATTAAATGATAAAAAAACACGGGGAAAATCTAAAAATATCACCTATCTGCTTTCCCTTTAGATTTTTACGCCTGTTCTCCGCCCGCCTCACCGCCTCTAACCTCTGTCGTATGAATTTTTTCCTTGGCAGGTTGTGATAAAGTTGTAGAGGCAATTAGTGCCAAAACGACATTTCATACACCCAAACGTACATTTCATACAATGTGGCGTGTAAAGTGCTCCGGGACATTGTTTTTTTGTCTACTTTTGCAGCCGGTTCGCATCGGGGACGGTGCGGCCGGAAACAGAATCTTTAATTTTAAAAACATGTGCTTTGTAAGAGGAAAATCTGGACGGCAACGGCCGGTGTGTAAAGTGAATGCAGAATCCGGTAGGAAAAAAGCTGTTTTTTTCTTTCTATGTGTGCTTTTCCTTTTGCCGCATTATTGTCCGGCACAGGACACCGTGTCAATAACGGCTGGATTTTTGGGGAGGGATGGCTGTAATAGATCGATGGATTTAAAGATGGATACTTTGACGATTCATATGAGAGGCGATACATCTGTAACATTGGCAATGCTTTACTATATTGATTCTACGGATGAGTATTTTAATTGGGGTGGAACAATATACCCCAAAGTCATTTCCCAATCCATTTGTATTGTTGTTGACGGTATTGTTGTTGGAGGTAAACATTTGGATAGTCTCCCTATTGACAAACATGCAAAAATAAAAGAAGGGATACAACGTCTTCCAATAATTGATATTAGTCTCTATAAAGGAAATGACAGCAATTATTATTTCATCTTATATGGGGCGGCTCTTTGTTGTGGCATGGAGTGTCCTGAATATTTTGGTGTTTTTGACTCAAACGTTACTCTATTGTATGAAGTTATAGCTGCAAACAACTACCAATATGACAAACATTTTAAAAGTTTTGATGATTTTTGTCGTTGTAAAGGTATTGATGAAAAATTTCCTTTAAAGAAGAGATCCTTTTATTAGTTTGGATATGAGGATTAGGCACATTATCATCTTCGCACGCCTCTCCGCCGTCCCAAATTCTGTCGCAGGGGAGGTAGCATAAAAAAAATCCCCGCAAAAATGCGGGGATTCGTAGGAATGACGGGTTTGTATTATTTTTCCAGCCGGATGCGGGCATCCACGGCGGTAACATAGCGCGGGTTGCCCAGCAGCGGGTTCAGGTCCATCTCGGCGATTTCCGGAGCGGCCTGCACCAGTGCGCTTACACGTGCAATCTGTTCGGCATAGAGGTCCAGGTTCACACCTTCCTGACCGCGCACGCCCTGCAGGATCTTGTATCCTTTGAGCTGTGTGAGCATCTCCTTGGCCTCTGCGGCTGTAATGGGGGCGAGGGCGCTCTGCACATCCTTCAGCACCTCAATGAAAATGCCGCCTAATCCGAAGAAAATCTGATGGCCGAACTTCGGGTCGCGGATTGCGCCGATATAGACGTCCGTGCCGTCCAGCATGGGGTACATCTCAACTGCGTAGGTCTCCGGGATGACAATCAGCCGGTCAAATTCCTTGCCGACGGTTTCCAGATCCTTCACGCCGAGGGTCACACCGCCCACATCGGATTTGTGCAGCGGGCCGACCACCTTCATGACCAACGGGGTGTCCTTGCCGCAACCGACCTCCTTGGCAAAGGCGATGGCATCCTCCTTCTTGTCCACCTCAACCGATTTCTTGCGACTGATGCCAGCGGCATCCAGCAGCTCGTTGTAGTCGGCAATTTCCATGTATCCGTCCTTGCAGCGTTCCACGGTGCGACGGATTCTCGCCACGTCAATGGCGGGCTGCTCCACATGCTCAGGCTGCGGTTTCGGTGTGTTGTACACCTTGCAGAGCGCATGGCCCAGCACACACTCCTCCGGGAAGTTGATGCGGCCGCGGTTGATGAACTCTTGAATCTCCTCCTTTACATTAATAATAGATGGGAGTACCGGGAAAATCGGCTTCTTGCAGGTTTTCATCTTCTCGTCCAGCAGGGTGTAGACCTCATGGTTGGAGAAGAGGCCGGGAGAGCCGAAAATCACCACAGAAAAATCAATGTCGGTATAGTCGTTCTCCACAGCGTCAATGATGTAGCCCAACTGCTCGGCGGTGCCGGTGGCAAGGAAGTCGATGGGATTTCCCACGGAGGAACCGGGGAACAGTTTGCTTAGCAGCTCCGGCGATTTCGGATGCTCCTTCAGGCTGGGCACCTCCATGCCCCCGTCGGAGAGCACGTCGGTAAGCATGACGGCGGGACCGCCAGCGTGTGTGATGACCGCACAGCGTTTGCCCTTGATTTCCGGATGCATGAAGACTGCGCACACTGTCGTAAGCTCCTGCCGGTTCTGGCAGCGCACAATGCCCGCCTTGCGGAACAGCGCGTCCACGGCGGCATCGTTGGTGGCAAGCGCACCGGTGTGCGACGAGGCGGCACGGCTACCTGCCGCGGAGCCTCCACTCTTGATGGCAGCAATGTGGCAGCCCTTGTTGATAAGGTTGCGGCTGTGCTTCAGCAGACGCTGCGGGTCGCCGATCTTTTCCATGTAGAGCATGATGACGCGGCTTGATTTTTCCGGATCGAATGTGTTGTCCAGATGCTCAAGAACATCCTCAATGCCCAGTTGCGCTGAATTCCCGACCGCCCATACGCTGTTAAAGGTCAGGCCGTTGGAGATTCCATACTCCTTGATGAAGACGGCTGTGGCACCGCTGCCGGTGATGAAGTCCACACCGTGCGGATCAAGGGTGGGGATGGGGGTGTCGAATGCGCCGCAATAGTTGGTGTTCAAAAATCCGGTGCAGTTTGGACCGATCAGGGAGCCACCGACGCTGTTGATGTGCTCCACAATCTGCCTCTCCAGTTCCGCGCCCGTCTCGTTCTCCTCCGAAAAGCCTGCGGAGACAATAATGAAGCCGCCGGTGCCTTTCTGATGAGCCAGAACGTCAACCGTTGGGGGACAGTATTTTGCGGCGATGGCCAGAATGGCGCAGTCCACCTGCGGCAGATCCTCCACCTTGGCATAGCAGCGGACGCCCTGCACTTCGGTCTCCTTGGGGTTCACGGCATAAATCTGCCCTTTGAATCCGCTTTCCTTTAAATTTTTAAGAACCTTTCCACCTGGTTTGTGGATGTCACTTGAGGCACCGCATACAACGATGCTCTTGGGTGCTAATAATTTGGGGTTGATCATATTTTGTATAATTTTTTATTCATATAGGTTTAGTAATCATCATCCTCGTCATTTCCGCCGCCTGCTTGCTGTTGCATTTTGCGCACATATTCGTTCCATTGTTCCGGTGTGAAATACTTGTAGTTGGCAGGAATGCTGAATTCGATGGCGTTGATTTTCTTTTTTTTGACCTCCACAGCCTGGTTGATTACCTTTTTGCCTTCGCCGGCGGGCTGCTCCAGATAGAGCGAATAGCCCTGCAGGCCTGGAACAAAATGGCTGTTGATGTTGCTGTCGATGCCAATTTCATTGGTGGTATATACCGTAATGGTGATTTTGCGCTCTTCGGCCTCCTCCTCCTCATCGTCATCATCATCTTCGCTTTTGCTTTTTACGGTGACAATGATGTCGTAACCCTGGCAGTTGTAGCCACAAATCACCTTGCTGTCACTCCGTTTTTGGATGACATAGTTCTTCTCTTTGCTCCCATCGTCCTCCTTTTTGGGGGTGGGGATGGTGACAGCGCATTTTTCATTCGGGAGATCCCACAACCGGACAATCGAGTCCACCATGTCAATCTCGTGCAGGAAGGCACCTCCCAAGTTCCGCGTTGTTTTGGTGAAATTTCCGGAAATCAGCTGCTCCTTCTCACGGGGTGCGTTGGCCAGTTGTTGCGGCTCAAAATCGCCCTCATACTTGATTTCAAATTTGACTGATCCGGTGAATGCCTTGTTTTTCTGTGCCATGCTCGTGCCATTCATAAGGCAGCAGGCGGCCATAAGGCTGATAATTGCTAACTTTTTCATTTTGTGCTTATTTTTTTTTTAGTTAAAATTTCCAGCCGGCGGTAACGACCACGCTGTTGCTGATATTGTCCACATTATAGCTGTATGCGGATTTTTCATAGAAGACATCCTTGTCGGTGTTGGTGACATGCTGGAAGGCTATGTCGATATAGTTAGAGGTGCTGCGGAATCCCAGACCTGCTGAAATCACGTGATGGCTGGCATCCCGTCCCGTGTTGGCTGCAAACGGGTTGCTCATGTATGCGTAACCGGCCCGCAATGCCATCGGTGACAGATTGAGTTCGCCACCAACCCTCACGGTGTGTCCGGTACGGTACATTTGCATTATGGAGTTGTTTTCGGTCCGGAATGAGTAGCTGTCGGAACGGAGCCGCATGATGGAATAGTCGGCCATTTCATAATCCACATTGATGAAGCCGAAGTTTCCGAAGATGAAGGCGGCGTTTGCCAGCACGCGGTACGGGGTGTTGATGGAATATTCGAACTCGCCGTTTGAGGCAAGTTTGTCAACGGACAGTGTGTCGAAATGACTCGTGAAACGGCTGTCGTATTCCTCCTCCACGCCATAATAGGTAGGGGTGTGCATCGCAAAGCCGAGACGCAGGAAGTTGAATGGCTGGTAGAGCATACCGGCTTTGAAATTGATGCCGGACCCTTCGGAATGGATGTAGTTCTGATATGTCATGGATTGGAAGGGTTCGTTGCGGTTGGTGTTGGTTTCAACGTATGTATAACTCTCCACATAGCTGTAATAGGGGATTCCGAGTGTTGCACCGACAAACAGCTTGTCCATCCAGTTCCCGCTTATCGAGAAGACATATTCGTTCATGGAGCCTTTCTGTTGGATTGATTTTTCCTGCATCAGACTGTTCTGGCTGATTTTTGAGATGAAGTTGTTGTTTGCATCCAATCCAAGAAGTCCTCCGCTCCAGGCCAGGTAACCCAGATAGCTGCCGTTGGTGAATTGTCCGCTTGCATCTGTGTAGATGTCCTTGTCGTTGGCATCGGCGGCGACGTAGTCGATAAAGGAGGTCCCGTTCATGTTGGGGCCGCAGCCGTAGCCATAGGTGTTGAAGTTGCCCATACGGTTTATGCCGGTTGAAATCTGAACGGCCTTCCAGTTTGCGCTTTCGTTGTCGTTCGGTATGGTCAGCACCACGCCGATGTTGCCAAGGTTGAAGTTTGGTTTGTAGTCCTTATATGTTTCCCCGTTGTATTCTATCTTCGTGCTTCCGAAATAGAGCGAGGGGGAGATGGAGAATTCGCTGCGGTTGTAGGTTCCCAATGCCGCCGGATTGGTTGAGGCGGTTGAGAAATCGGCGCCGAATGCACCCATTGAGCCGCCCAGTGCGGTGTTGCGTGCCGTACCAGTCGGGGTCAGCATGGAGTAGCGGAAGGCGTCCCTGTCATTCTGGGCATTTGCAGCCACGGCACAACTGAAAAGCAATGTGGCGATTATGATTCTGTTCCTTTTCATGGTATGTTATTTTTTTTTTTTTTGTTTCAAGATACATATTATATTATTAGAAGATAGGGTCTGTTAGCGGTGTCCTCTCACGCTGCCACCACCGCTGCTGTGGCTGGTGNNCTGTGGCTGCTGCCGCCTCCGCTGAAGCCTCCGCTTCGCACAGAGGAGGAGGAGCTTGGACGGCTGCTGGAGCTTGACGGTGTGCTGCTGCTACGTACTGGTGTGCTCTGACGCACCGAGTTGTTGCTGGTGGGCTGGCTCTGACGCACACTGTTGTTAGTGGGAGTGCTCTGCCGCACCGAATTGTTGTTTGCAGGCTGGCTCTGCCGCACACTGTTGTTGGCAGGAGTGCTTTGCCTTACAGAACTGTTATTGGCGGGAGTGCTCTGCCGCACGCTGCTGTTGTTTGCTGGCGTGCTCTGCCTCACTGAGCTGTTGTTGGCAGGAGTGCTGTTGCTGCGGCTGTTCTGTTCGCTGTTGGAGACCGCAGGTACGGATTCACTTGCCCTGTCGGTTGAAGTTGAACGGTTGTTCCTTACCGAAACTGTGGTCTGCTGTTGCCTGTTGTTGTTGACTGCATCCCGTCTGACAGAGTTATTGGAGGCATTGGTGTTGTTGTTCGTGCTTACATTTGTATTCGTGGTGTTTGCCCTGACGCTGCTGTTGGCGGATGAGGTGTTTGCGGACTGGCTGTTGGTGCGTACGGCGGTCTGTCCGGCATCCGTGGCCTGATTGGAGACAGCCGGATTGTTGCGAACGCTGGTTGACCTGCCGCTGTTCCCGGCAGCCGTCTGGCCGCTGTTGGGGGTGTTTGTTGTTGCGGATGAGCGGACGGAGGCGTTGCGGACCGACTGCTGGTACCGTTCTGCGAATGATGTTTCCGAAGCCTTGCTGGGCGAGTTGCTGTAACCGCCTGTGCTGACAACATTCTGTCTTACGCTTTGCGAGTTCCTGACCGATGCGCCGCTGCCTTGCACGCTGTTGCGGTGGGCAAATCCGAAGGTGCGGTTGTCATCGTAGCTGTTATAGTAGTGGTCAGCATAGTTGTTATGGTACCTGTTGTTATAGTATCTGCTGTTATTCTTGGCGTCACGGTAGCCGTCCCTGTAGCCCTGGCGGTATGCGTTGCCGAAACCGTAGTAGTGGTGGTAGGGGCGGTAGTAGTGGTGGGGGTCGTAGTATCCCCAGTGGAAGCCGTGGTGCACATAGCAGGGATGGTAGTGATATGGACGGTAGTACCAGGAATCCCACCAGAAGGAGTATCCGAGGTAGACGCTTATGCCCCAGTCGCCCGGATAGCGGGAGTACCAGTATCCGTTCGTGAACCATGGGTCATAATAGCCCCAGCCGTAGCAGCATGGGGAGTAGAAACGGCGGAGACGTGCGCTGTAGGCGTAGTCGTAGTAGTCGTCCATGTCAAAGTAGTAGTTGTTGACAATGGTGGTGCCGTTTTGGGTTTCGGTGGTGGTGTAGTCCGGCTGCCGGTTTTCCGCCGTGGAGGTGGCATACTGGCTTTGTGCCTCCAACTTGGCGGCTTCCGCTTCGGCTTTCGCGGCGGCTGCCTCGGCTCTTGCGGCAGCAGCGGCTGCCTTGGCGGCTGCTGCGTCAGCCAAATCTTTCTGACGGTAGGCCGCATTGTAGTAACCGTCATCCACAAACGTGTTCATGGTCGTGCAGGACGTGGTGCAGACCAGCATGAGGGGGAGTGCCCATTTGGCTAAATCTTTCATTGTTTTGCTCCTTTCCAATTTATGGTGTTTGTTTTTTTTATACTTTTGCATTTTGTTTCCGTGGCTTTTCGGGGCTTTGGAAAATTTTTGCAAAGATAATAATTTTAATAACATAGATTTCAAAAATCATACCAAAAAAATGGCAGAACAGTTAACAACAAGGGAAGAGAATTATTCGCAATGGTATAACGATTTGGTAATCAATGCTGGGTTGGCTGAAAACTCTTCGGTAAGAGGATGCATGGTCATCAAACCTTATGGCTACACTTTGTGGGAAAACATGCAGCATGCGCTGGACCGCATGTTCAAGAGGACCGGACATGTCAACGCCTATTTTCCTCTGCTGATACCCAAATCCTATCTGAGCAGGGAGGCGCATCATGTGGAGGGTTTTGCCAAGGAATGCGCTGTTGTGACACATTACCGTCTCAAGGCCGATCCGGAGACTCACGGCGTGGTGGTCGATCCGGAAGCGAAGCTGGAGGAGGAGCTGATAGTCCGCCCCACCTCTGAGACCATCATCTGGAGCACCTATAAGAACTGGATTCATTCCTACCGTGACCTTCCGCTGCTTATAAACCAATGGGCCAATGTGATGCGCTGGGAAATGCGGACCCGCCTGTTCCTACGGACCGCCGAATTCCTTTGGCAGGAGGGGCATACCGCCCATCAGACGCGCGAGGAGGCACTGGAGGAGACGGAGAAAATGATTAATGTATATGCGGAGTTTGCCGAGAAGTACATGGCGATGCCGGTGATTCGCGGCCGCAAGACCGAGACCGAACGTTTCGCCGGTGCGGAAGACACCTATTGCATCGAGGCGCTGATGCAGGACGGCAAGGCTTTGCAGGCCGGCACCTCACATTTTCTCGGACAGAATTTCGCCAAGGCCTTTGACGTGCAGTTCCTGAACAAGGAGAACAAACTTGAATATGTGTGGGCCACCTCATGGGGCGTCTCCACCCGCCTTATCGGCGGCCTCTTAATGACCCATTCCGACAACAACGGGCTGGTGCTTCCGCCGAAAATAGCCCCGCTCCAAGTGGTTATCATTCCGATCTACCGCAATGACGAGCAGCTGGCGCAGGTCTCTGAGGTTGCCGAACGGATTAAAGGTGCGCTTTTGGAAAGGGACATCACTGTCAAGTTTGATAACCGTGAGGAATACCGTTCCGGCTGGAAGTTCCACGAATACGAGCTGCAGGGCGTGCCGGTGCGGATTACAGTGGGTGCCCGCGATCTGGAGCAGGGCAAGGTGGAGCTGTTCCGCCGCGATACGCTTGAAAAATGGCTGGTTGATACGGATTCTGCCGTGGAGGAGACGGTTGCCCTTATGGACAAGATCCAGCAGAACATGTTTGTGAAGGCGAAGAGCTTCCGCGATGCAAGCATTCACCGTGTGGATACATGGGAGGAGTTCCAGGAACAGATTGAAAAGGGCGGATTCCTCTACTGCCACTGGGACGGCACAGCCGAGACCGAGGAGAAGATCAAGGAGTTTACAAAGGCCACTATCCGCTGTATCCCGTTTGACAATCCGCAGGAGGAGGGACGCTGCGTCTATTCCGGACGGCCTTCCCACCAGAGGGTTCTGTTCGCCCGCGCCTATTGATCTGCAATGATTGGCGATATCATAAGTTTCAGGCATCATCTGCATGCGCATCCGGAACTTTCAGGGCATGAGAGGAACACCCATGATGCCATAGCGGCATTCTTGCGCAAGCTGTATCCGACCGTCCTGCATGAGCATGTCGGTGGGTACGGTCTGGTGGCGGTTTTCGGTGATGCCGGTGCGGAGGCGGTAGCCTTCCGTGCCGATATCGATGCGCTGCCCATTTGTGAGACACTGCCTTTGCCGTATGCTTCGGAATCGCCGGGCGTGTCGCACAAGTGCGGCCATGACGGCCATACAGCCATTCTGCTGCGGCTTGCGGAAAAACTGTCTGAAAGGATGGGTTCGGGGTCACTTCCATGTACGGCTGTGCTGGTTTTCCAGCCTGCGGAGGAGACTGGTGAGGGCAGCCGTAGGATATTGGAGGCCGGGGTGCTGCAGAAATATAGGATTTCAGCGGTTTATGGGTTGCATAGCCTTCCGGGTTATCCTCTGGGGCAGCTGGTTTTCCGTCACGGGACATTCGCCGCCGCTTCGGTGGGGGTGGTGCTGCATCTGCAGGGCAGGGAGACCCATGCCGCCTTTCCGGAAATGGGTGCAAACCCAGGCCTTGCAGTGGCGGAAATAATCCGCAGTGTTCTGGCTTTGAACACCTCTCCCGACCTTGACGGTGATGGTTTCAGGCAGGCGACGCTGATTGCGGTGCGTCTGGGAAAGGAGGCCTTCGGCACTTCGGCAGGGGAGGCGTATGTGATGTTCACGCTCCGTGCCTATACCAACCGGAGCATGGCGGCCCTAAAAGAGGAGGTGCCGGCGTTGGTGCGGAGCATTGCCGACCGTTACGGACTTGGCTTCAATATGGAATGGCGTGAGCCATTTAATGCAACCGAAAACCATGATGTGCAGGTTGATAAGCTGGTTGAAAAGGCGCGAAACGCAGGTTCGGACTTTGTAATGGCTGAGCATCCGTTCCGCTGGTCGGAGGATTTCGCCGACTATCTGATGCGGTATCCTGGAGCCTTTTTCGGCATAGGGAGCGGGGAGGGTCAGCCCGAACTGCACCATCCCGATTTTGACTTTCCTGATGCCGTCATTCCACTTGCAGCAGATTTTTTTGAAAAACTCCTGCTGCCGTATTGATATTTTAACTACTTTTGCAGCCGCGTTTTTCGCAAAGGGGCTGCTTGGTTTTGACAGCTCGTATGTGGGAATGTAAGCATGCCGGACGTTGTAAGCAGGTTCCGTAACAGCCAACTTTCATGCCAAATAAATGGCGAAAACAACAACTTTGCTCTCGCTGCCTAGCCATAGCTAACGCACGAAGCTGTCTCCCCGGAAGTCTCTCTTCCCGACGTCCGGACCGAGGCATCGGAAAGGGGAAGATAGGTGACGGCGGCCTCGCACCGTTGCCGAAATCTTAGAGGATAAGCCGGTCGCCGGTATAGCCTTGTACCATCCTCCGGACGAAAACCAATCCAAGGATAAGCATGTAGAAAGCGTTTTTGCAGCGTGTTTGGACGAGGGTTCGACTCCCTCCAGCTCCACCTTTATGTTCGATTTTTCCGTAGTTGTGGAAAGGGTGGTAGGTTGGGTGTGGAGTCCCGCCCTGGTGGTGCTGTGTCTCGGTGCCGGCCTCTATTTTTCCATCCGTACCAGATTCGTGCAGATCCGCCATTTCGGTGAGATGTTCCGCCTGCTTTTCCATACAGACAGATCCCAAAAGGTGGGTATTTCCTCCTTTCAGGCCTTTGCCGTTGCGCTTTCCGGAAGGGTTGGGACCGGTAACATTGTCGGGGTGGCCACGGCCATCGGTTATGGCGGTCCAGGTGCCATTGTCTGGATGTGGATTATTGCTTTCCTTGGAGCCGGATCCGCCTATGCGGAGGCAACATTGTCACAGATTTACAAAGAGGAACATGCCGGACAGTTCCGTGGTGGTCCTTCCTATTATATTGAAAAGGGATTGCATAGCAAGCCGTTTGCCATCCTGTTTGCCTGTTGCGCCCTGCTGGCCTGCGGTCTGTTCATGCCTCCGGTGCAGTCCAACGGCATTGCGCTTTCATTTGCCGGAACCTTCCATTTGCCGCCTGCAATCATTGGGGCGGGGGTTGCGCTGCTGATTGCACTGGTGGTGATTGGTGGCGTAAAGCGGATTGCCAGTGTGGCGGCGGTGGTGGCCCCATTTATGGCCATCCTCTATGTGCTGCTTTCCTTGGTTATTCTGGCCTTTAACGCTTCGGCGGTGCCGGGAGCGCTGGCGGACATGTTCCGTTCCGCCATTGGCGCTCATGAACTCTTTGGGGGTATTCTGGGCAGTGCGGTGGCTTGGGGGGTCAAACGCGGCATCTATTCCAATGAGGCTGGGCAGGGTACCGGTGCCATTGTGGCGGGTGCTGCCAAGGTGAGCCATCCGGTCCGGCAGGGGCTGGTGCAGGCCTTTTCAGTCTATGTGGATACATTGTTGGTATGCACCGCAACGGCAGTAATGATTCTTGCCACCCATACTTATCAGGTGGTTGACGGTAACGGCCAGCTTCTTTGCAGCGCTGCGGTGGAGGGGCTGGGGGAACCCGGTGTAGGATACACCACAGCCGCTGTCAGCACCTTGATCGGCCCTTCTGCGGCTGGTATTCTGATTTCTGTGGCTTTGCTTTTTTTCGCCTTCACCACTATCATGGCCTATTATTATTATGCAGAAACAAGCCTGGTCTATCTGTTGGGGAAGGGACGCAGGGAGAAAATGGCGCTCTGGGTGCTGCGTTTCTCTGTGGTTGCATCGGTCTTTTTCGGTTCGCTGAAGGAGGCCAAGGCGGTGTGGTCTCTTGGTGATATCGGCGTGGGTGCCATGGCCTGGATCAACATCATCGCCATCCTGCTACTTTCCGGAAAGCCGGTCAAGGCGTTACGGATGTACGAACGGCAGCAGAAGTCCGGAAAAGATCCATATTTCGATCCGGATGAACTGGGCATCAGCGGGGCGGATTATTGGAAGGCAAAGAAACATCAAAACAACCGGTAAACATGCATTTTCCCGTACTGATTATTGGTGGGGGTCCTGCGGGCATGGGCGCTGCAATCCGGCTCCAAAAGGCCGGTGCTGACTGCTGTGTGGTTGACCGCGCCGTTTTTCCCCGTCCTAAACTTTGTGGCGGCCTGCTGACACAGAAGACCAGGAATCTCTTGGTCTCGTTGCTCGAACAGCGTACTGAAGAGGAAATCCTGCAGGCAGTTGCCGCTGACCGGCACAGGAGATTGAGGCTTTTCAACAGGTACGCTGTTGCCTCCGATGTGGAGATAGACATTCCCTTTGATTTGATTCACAGGGAGGTCTATGACAATTATCTGGTCAGTCACTTTAAGGGGGCTGGCGGACGGATGATGGAAGGGGAGCAAATCATTTCATTCGATCCGGAGCAGAAGCGGCTGCACCTCCGTTCGGGAGAAATGCTGACCTACGACACTCTGATTGCGGCGGACGGTGCCAACAGCTGGATGCGGAACAGGCTGGGAATGCGCTACGGGAAAAGACTTTTCTGTCTTGAAATCCTTGTACGTAAGGAGGATTTCGGTTTTGATGGTATCGGCATCTATTTTGACCTCCCAAACATTCTCTATGCCTGGGTCTTTCCGAAACGTGACGGCTACTGCATCGGCATCTGCAGCAAGGAGAACGCCGCTACGGATTACAAGCGGGTTTTCACCAGTTATTTGAAAGGCATTGGTGTTCGTAATTTGGAAAACTATCAGCTGAAAGGTGCTTTTGTTCCGGGCGGTGGTTTCCTGAAAAAGCCAGTGTATGGCAAATCCCTGCTTTTTGTTGGGGATGCGGCCGGTTTTGCCGATCCGCTTACCGGTGAGGGTCTCTACTGGTCGCTTTATTCCGGTGTGCAGGCGGCAGAGTCTGTGCTGGCGCATCCGGAGGCTCCTGCCGGGGAATACCTTAGGCGCATCCGGCCAGTGCAACAGGACATCCGTTCCGTGTCACGTATCATGCTGCTGTTCCACAAGCCGTTCTATCAGTTCTGGCTGCGCAATGTGAAGGATTATCCCCATTTTGTCCGCTACTTTTCCGACCACCAATTGTCGCTATATGAGAAGGAGGGGCTTGTCCCTGCCTTGATACGGAAGGTGTTGCGTAGGTATCTTGGCTTTTTTCTAATACGAAAAAAACATTGAAAACGTCCTGTGACTTTGGTTTATGAATGCAGTGTCACCCACACCTCGTCAAAGGAGACAGGACAGTTTGTCCGTACCTGTCCGATGGCGGTGGGCAGGCTGAAATTCAGAGAGGCGGCATCGCTTTTTTTGTCTGCGGAAAGCAGTCGTACCAGCTCTTCCCGGCTGCATGTGATGGCAGGAGTGTCCCCATAGTGCTGCTGGATGCATTGTGTGATTTCCTCCCAATCACTGGTGTTGAGCAGTCCCTGTCTCCATGCGATGTTCGCCTCCGCCCGCATCCCGTATGCCACCGCTTTGCCGTGGCTTAGGCTGCCTCCGGCCAGTGCCTCCAGCAAATGACCGACACTGTGTCCGAAATTCAGTGCCTTGCGGACATCCCTGTCTTCTTCGTCCTGTCGGACAAAAGACATCTTTATTTCAACTGAACGTCTGATCTGAACAATGTCGGGGGGTATGCGGCTGTCTTCCTGCCGCAGCGTGCGGAAAAGGTCAGCATCTGCAATTATGCCATGTTTCAGCATTTCAGCGAAGCCGGCATGGATTTCCTGTTGCGGAAGGCTTTTCAGGAAATCGGGTAGGATGCAGACAGCTTCGGGCTGTCGAATAAGTCCGATCTGGTTTTTGATGCCGCCGAAATTGAGCGCGCATTTTCCACCGATGGCCGCATCGGTCTGTGCCATGAGCGTGGTGGGTATATGGATAAAGGGGATTCCCCGCTTCCATGTGGCTGCTGCAAAGCCGCCAAGGTCGCAGACAACGCCTCCGCCGAGATTCATCAGCAGGCTGTCCCTACGTGCGCCTGAAAGTTGCAGCTGCCGCCATATTGCCTCGGCGGTTTCCAGCTGCTTGTGGGCTTCACCTGCAGGCATGACTATAAGACGCGAATTGGGAACTGTTCCGAACAGTGTTTCAAACAGCGGCAGGCAGTGCAGGCGGGTGTTTGTATCGCAGAGCAGGAACCAGTTCGGTTGCCGGTGGCGCAGCCAGGCTACCGCTTCGGCCTGAAAAAAGATGTTGTCCCGCTCAAGGCTGTTCATCGGTGGAATGTGTGTTGTTGCGTTTGACAATAACTTTGTCAATGCGTGCGCCATCCATCTTTGAAATCTCAAAGTTGAAATCCTGCCATAGGATGTGCTCGCCTTCGGTCGGGATGTGTTGTGCCATCTCCAGCAGAAGGCCGCTAAGAGTGTTGTAGTCGTTTTCTGGAAAGATGTCCTCCTGTTCGAAATGTGCAAGAAAATCGTAGAACGGATATTGTCCGTCAACAATCCAAGTCTCCTCATCCTGTTGGATAATGGTCTCCTCGTCCGCCTTGACGGCACTGATTTTTCCAATGAGCGCCTCCGTGAAGTCTATGGCGGTCACCATGCCCTGGATCAGCCCGAATTCATCCATCACAAAGCCGTAATACTGTTTGCTGGTCCTAAAGCGCTCCAGCACATTGTAGGCAGTGGAGGATTCCGGGAAATATTGGGCCTCATGGATGTGGGGCCTGATGTCAAAGTGCTCCTGCTGCAGGCTTGCAATGAGGTCGGGGAGGGCGATGACCCCTTGCAGGTTGTCAAGACTCTCGTCAATGACGGGGTAAAAGCTGTGCATGTCTTCCAGCATTGTTTTCAGCACCTGCTGCTTGTCATCGTTTATGTCAATACAGACCAGTTCGTTCCGGTAGGTCATCATCGATTCGATGTCGCGGTCGCCCAGGTCGAACACCCGTTCCACAATGTCCTGTTCCACCTCCTGAATCTCCCCTTCGTTGGTGCCCTTTTCAATGGCGGCCAGAATCTCCTCTTCGGTGATTCCGCTCTCCTTTTTCTCTTTTACACCAAATAATTTCAACACCAGATCCACACTTTTGCTGAGCAGCCAGCTGAAGGGGGTGCAAATCTTGTCCAATGTCTGGAGGAATTTGCTCATGGCACGGAGAATCTTCTCCGGACGGGTCATGGCGATACGCTTGGGGAGCAGTTCGCCGAACACAATGGTCAGATATGTGATGGCCAGGACAACCAGTGTTTTGGCAATTGCTCCGGCATAAGGCATGATGGTTGGATGGTTTGCGAAAACATGTTCCAATTGTCTGGCCACTGTGTCACCGCTGTAGACACCGGTCAGGATACCGATCAGGGTGATGCCGATCTGGATGGCGGAAAGAGAATGGAGCGGTTTCTCCATAAGGGAGAGAGCCCTGCGTGTGGAGGGCTTTTCCTGTTTGTCCAAAGTCTCCATTTTCAGCCGGCGTGAGGCTGTCAGGGCGGTTTCTGTCAGCGAAAGGATGCCGTTGAAGAGGATTAATAAAAGTATAATAATGATTTCCATGTAGTTATTTCAAAAAATTACAAACTGCAAAAGTACGCATTATTTATATATGAATCTCAAATGTTTTTGTCGCTTTTTTCCATATCTCCCAGGCCGCATCCGCCTGTCCGTGCAGCATGACGAGGCCGTTAAGGCATCTGCAGCCCATTTCCTTCCCTTTTTTTAGGAACATTGTTTCGGCGGGACGGTAGTTAAGGTCGGCCAGAATGTGGTTTGGAGTGAGGGTGTGGTAGGGCAGTGGCGGACATTCCCCGATAAGGCTCCCCATTCCGAGCGGTGTGGCGTTCACAATCAGCGTGTGCTGTTGCATAATGTTGATGTCTATTGCGTTGTAGCGGATCCGGTCCGCTCCGCTGTGCCGTGAAACGACGGTGGTTCTGACACCGTGCCGTTCCAGACTGTACCTGACAGCTTTTGCGGCACCGCCGCTCCCGCATATAAGGGCAGCCTCAGGCAGAGGCCTTATTTGTTCCAAAATCCGGTCAAATCCGATATGGTCTGTGTTGAATGCGGTAATGCGCTGCCGGTTGTCAATGGAAAGCACGTTTGCGCTTCCGATCCGCATGGCAGTTTCGTCCGCTTCGTCAGCGAGAGAAAGCGCCTCCTGCTTGAAGGGGGAGGTTACATTGAGTCCAATCAGCCCTTGGTTTTCCAGCAGCAGCTCCGGAAGTTCGCGCAGGGAATGGAGCGGGAAGAGCCTGTAAACGCAGTCCCGTATTCCTTCGCTTTCCCATTTCCGGGCAAAATATTCCGGTGAGAGGCTTTGCGCCACCGGATAACCAATCAGTCCGAACTGCCGCATCAGGCCGCTGCCTTGTTTTTGCGGTCGGCCACCTTTTCAAGTCCGATGACCAGAATTATTCCCACGGCAATCAGCAGCAGTGCGATAACCAGCGAACCGTCCATGGCTGGCAGGATGTTCCTTTGGGTCAGCGGTGTCTCCACCCCATGCTTGTCCAGATATGTTGTGAGTGTCTCCTTCCATGGCCAGACCTTGTTCAGTGAACCGAACATGAATCCGGTGAGGGCCGCCAGTGTCATCATTTCAAAATGTTTGAAGAGCCAGGAAAGCAGGTTGGCGAACGACAGGATGCCGATGAGAGCCCCTGCTAAAAAGACCAGAATCACTGTGATGTGAAGTGATGATATGGCATCCATCATGTAGAAATATGTGCCCAGCAGCAGCAGGATGAAACTGCCGGAAATTCCGGGCAGGATCATGGCGCAGATGGCGACAGCCCCGCAGAGGAATATGTACCAAAGTGCGTTGTTCTGGTTCAGCGGAGCATTGCCGGGGGAGGTGATGAAAAAGGAGATGATGGCGAACAGCAGGAATGCCAGCACAGTTTTCCAATCCCATTTCACTTTTTTTCCGATAAACAGTGTGGAGGCGATGATCAGTCCGAAAAAGAAAGCCCATACAAAGGTCGGATAGGTTGCGATAAGCCATGTGATGAGTTTGGCCAGGGAGAGAAAGCTGGTGGCAATGCCCGCAATCAGACAGACCAGGAAGTTCCCGTCGATGTTTTTCCAGCACTCCTTGATATGGCCGGTAAAAAATAGTTTCAGATTGCTTCCGTTAATGCTTTTGATGGCATTGATCAGACGTTCGTAAATGCCTGTGATGAAGGCTATGGTTCCACCGGAAACACCCGGAACCACATCGGAGGCGCCCATGGCGACCCCTTTCAAATAGATCATAAGCAGTTTTTTCATATCAGTCGTAAAATTTTATTTCGTTTAAAAAAGAGAGAATTTCAGGGTGATTAAGCAGATTCTCATCAAAATGTAGAAAATCATCCAGCCCTTCCGGATCCTCCGCATAGGCCATGTTCAGGTAAAAACGGCCCAGCTGGTTTTCCCCTTTCATGAAATAGCAGTTGGAGAGCCGGTAGATGAATTGCGGATTGTTTCTGGACGCTACCGCATGGTTCAGCAGGTTGATCGCTTCGTCAATATATCCGCATTGCACCAGATAAATGGTGTAGCAGAACCATGCCCTGTCCTCTTCCGGAAAGCGCACACAGCAGTCCCGGAGCATGTCACCGGCCTCTTCCATGCGGCCTGTCCGCATAAGGTATTCGCCAGCGAGTAGTTGTGCGTCAAAATGGTCCGGGTTGAATTGCAGTGCTTTTTCCAGCACTTGCAGCCCCTGTTCATATTTTTCCGATTCTCCCAATGCCAAAGCCATCAGCAGGTATCCGTATATGTCATCACTTTGGGTATCTATGGCTTTCTGACAAAAGCGGGTACAGAGGGTGAACTGCGACCGGTCATAGGCATATTGTGCCACCTGGTCATACCAGCGGAGCCTTTCGTTCCGGCTGCATCGGTTTTGGTCCAGATAAAGGTCCAGTTCCGCCTCTCCGTTTTGCCTTGCTCCGGTCAGTATCTGGATGGCGGCGATTTCAGCCGTCGCCTCTGTGTTTTCGCCACAGAGGGCCTGCACATTGTGCAGCGATGCAATCGCCTCGTTGTATTGTTCCGCCTCCATTTGCAGCTTTCCCAGACAAAACCAGTCGGGGGCGGACAGCGGATGTTCATCGGTGCGTGATGTGAAAAAGTTGATGGCGGAGCCGGTTTGTCCTGTCTCCGTGATTTGCCGGATCAGCTCGTTAAGGTCGGCCGGGTCAGCACTCTTTTTCCGGATGGCCTCCATTTTTGCGGTGACAGCCATCAGCAGCTTGCCACGGGTCTCATATAGTTCGGAAAGGTCGTTGTAGAAATTGGGATCCTGCAGCACCTCGTCCCTTTCTGATTTGGGCATTGCAAGCACTGCGTTGAATTTGGCTTCCGCCTCCTCCCACTGCTGCAGATCCAGGTATAGAACCGCCTCCTCGTACAGGCTGAAGGCATCCGCTTCCGGATGGGCTGCGTCAATCCTCCTCAGGTTACGCAGGGCTGCATCCGTATGCTGTCGTGCGGAAAGCAGCCCAACTTGCCGAAGTTGGAGCGCCACGTTGTCCGGATACCGTTCAAGTGATTGTACGATGGCTTTTTCAGCCATTCCCAACTCCTCAATGGCCATGAAATGGTCAATGATGTAGATGTATTCATCTTCATCAAAAAAGGCGTGCCCCTGCCGCTCCACCATCTGCTGGAAACGGTGGAGGCTGGCTTCAAGTTCTTCCTTTTCCTCCAATTCTTCCGGGTCTGACCAGTCTTCTGTCATTCTTTCATACGGTTAAGAGGGAATGCTCCGTTGGTGGTCACAAAAAAGACCCGTCCGCTTTGGGTGACCACAAGTTCGCGGTTGCCGTACTGCACTGGAGCCATGGTGTCGCCCACTGTGCTGTTGATGATGATTTTTCCCCGGTTGAGGTCAACGCTCTTGTTGTAGATCTCCAGTTGCCCCCGCTGTGTGCAGTAGGTGGAGATGTGGGTGCCGTAGTAGGGGATGGGCGATTCCCTGTCGATGCAGAAAAAGCGTACAATTGAGCTGTCCTTGACATCCGGAAGGTTCGGCCTGTTTTCTACAATGTAAAAGGTGTTTTCTGTCAGATAGTTTCGGATATCCACCGGTGTCATCCTAACCTTTACGGCATCAGATTTTTGCTCCTCGAGTTGTTCCGGAAAGATGTTTTTCTGCAGGATATAGACACCGGCACCGGCCATGTAGCCGATCAGTGCGATCCAGGAGATGCGTTTCAGGTACCAGATGAAGTCAATCTTCTCCATTCCCATGACCGCCACACCGGCGGCGGAGCCGATGATGAGGATACTGCCGCCAGTTCCGGCGCAATAGGCCAGCATTTCCCAAAAATAGTGGTCAATCGGAAATGCGTACATGCCCATGCTGGCAGCTACCAGCGGTACATTGTCAATGACGGATGAGAAGACTCCTATCAGCAGGTTGATGACATAGTATTTCCCCGGTTCCCGCATCGGCAGCTTGTCAAGGGTCTGCGAGAGTGCGGTGAGGTGTCCGGCTGTCGCCAGTGCGCTTACCGCCATCAGGATGCCCAAAAAGAAGAGGATGCTGGTCACATCAACGCGGGAGAGGATGGCGTTGATCGAGTAATGGTTTGTCCCTCCATGCTCCACATTGCGGTGGATGAGTTCGGAGGTGACCCATAGTATGCCGAGAGCCCCCAACATGCCGAGGTAGGGTGGAAGGTGGGTAAGTGTCTTGAAGACCGGCACGCACATCAGCAGGCCGACTCCCATGCAGAGAAAGAGCACGCTTTCCCAATGGGGCAGCACATATTCTGCGTTCAGGTGAGTCTCTTCTGTCTCCGGACGCTCCACGTTCCCTTTCAGGAAGAAGGACATGATTACCAGCGGCACCAAAATTGAGGTGAGGCTGGCGAGGAAAGTGACCAGAATGATGTTTGTGGCGGAGACTTTGCCGGCAACCCACAGCATGATGGTGGTGACATCACCCATGGGAGACCATGCGCCGCCCGCGTTGGCGGCCAGAATCACCATGCCGGCGAAATACCAGCGCTCCTTTTTGTTGCCGATAAGCTTGCGCAGCACTGCCACCATGACGATGGCGGTGGTCATGTTGTCCAGAATGGCCGACATGAAGAAGGCCAGCAGGCAAATAAGCCAGAGCAGTTTGGCCTTTTTTGTGGTTTGCAGCTTGTCGGTGATCACCTTGAATCCGCCCATGGTGTCAATCAGTTCCACAATTGTCATGGCACCAAGCAGGAAGAAGATGATTTCAGCGGTTTCACCCAGGGCGTGTACCAGTTGGCCGTGTATCAGCCAGTCCAGATAGCTGCTTCCGGGGTTGTTTATCAAAAATTGGTGGAAGGCGGTCGGGTCGGAAAGAATCGCTTTGCCGCCAACTGCCATGATGACCCACAGGACGCAGGCAAGCAGCAGGGAGGTTGCCGATTTGTTGATTTTGATGGGATGTTCGAGGGCAATCAGCAGGTAGCCCAGCACAAAAAGGATGATCATTGATACAAACAGGTTCATGTCTAATCCGGTTTTAGGTTATTTTTTTGTTCTTATAATTATTCGGTCATTTCTATGTCGGTGGGACGTGCATCTTTGGGCTTGAGCCGGAATTTCCAGCGCGGGTCAAAAACCTCATCCTTCTTGTTGCTGCAGATCATGGTGAAGTTTTTGGTGGTCAGGTCCAGATCGCCAAAAATGAAATAGACATCAGTCTGGCCGTCCAGCTGGTAGTAAATCCATATCTCGTAAGGGTTGAGCCCGTCTTCGATGGGATGGTATTCTATGTCGCTTGGGGCGCCATATTTCAGGTAATAGTAACCCCGGTCGGTTTTGTATCCCTTGAATCGCAATGTGGTGTAGTTGTGGTTCACCCTTTTCACATCAGCATAGTATCGGTACCAGGCGTCCCAAGGGTCCTCCGGGTTCCTTCTTTCCCAGAAGTGGCGGAAGAAATCGGCCAGCAGCTGGTAGTCCTGCTCCTTTTTTATGTTGCGGATAAAATCAATCTCCTCGTTTTTGGCAATTGGTACAAGATAGTCGATGAACTGTTTCAGTGTGTCTATCGGGAGGCTGTCCTGTGTAACTGTTGGAGTGGGACGGAGAGCGGGGTTGCTCCGCTGGAAGAAGAAGCTGTCCTGTAGCAATGGGGTTCCGTCTGGAGCATAGAGCGTGTTGCACAGATAATAGTTGCCGGAGGGCAGGCTGTCAATGGGGAAGGAGAGGAAATGGATGTGCCTGGGGGAGGGTATCACTCCGTCTGAATAGCGCATACGCTTTTCCATGAGCATATTGGCCTCGTCCCGTTCCGGTACGATTTTGGAGACTATCCAGCCAGCCTTGTCCTTCGGAAACACCTTGTCGGTGTTATATATCTCCCACATGAAGGTGATAGTGTCCGTTTGGGCTGGAAAATATTGTGAGAAATAGGGGATCAGGCTGATGCCGTTTTTTGAATAAATGCTGTTGCCCCTCCCTTCAGAGTATGCGCCGATCAGTTGCAGGCTGGAGGCGGAGACACGGTTGCGGTCAAAGGTCAGGTCGATTGTGGTCTGGTGGCAGATGGGTCTGATGCTGCTGTCGTTCGCATCACGGAGACAGAGGTACAACTCATATTTTTTTGATGGCAGCGGTATGCGTGAAAGGTTGTAGTTATTGCGTTTGTTGCTTGTCATATTATCCGGATATTCTGCTGTGATGAAATGGAACGTTTTGTTTATCAAAGGTATGCTGCCGTCAATGGCCTTCAGGGTCAGGTCTGCCCTGACAGTTCCTTGGAATTTGCCATCGGCCACCTCCTTGTAATTCAGTCCGTCTCCATAAATCAGATATTGCAGTTCCAAATAACTGGTGTCATCCGGCAGGTGAAAGGTCAGGCAGTTAAGGTTAGCCCGGAAATGACCCGTCTGTGCCGTGCATACAGCCGCTCCGGACAGGCCAAGCAGCAGCAGATTTGTGAAAAGAAAGTTCCTCGATATTCTCATGATGTTTAAAATATTTGAATCTACTTTAAAAAGTTAAT
>DBYD01000058.1 GCA_002309855.1 Bacteroidales bacterium UBA1195 | reverse complement strand
AACATCAGGTTGAACTGACGCACATCGGTCCAGTTGCGGGTGCCGGAAATGGGGCAGGCAATCTCCAATTCCTCAATCAGAGCCTTCAGGCCGGTCCAGTCGCTCTTTTCCATGCATTCCGCGAAGCGGCTGTGAACCTCGTCATATTTCTTCTGGTGCTCCAGCACACGTGCGTTGGTGGAGCGGAACATCTGCTCATCGAAATTCTCGAAGCGTTTGGCCGCCTTCTCCACCTCTTTGTTGATCTTGTCCTCGATTTTCTGCAGGTAGTCTTCTACCAGCACGTCGGCACGGTAGCGTTTCTTGCTGTCCTTGTTGTCGATCAGCGGGTCGTTGAAGGCATCGACATGTCCGGAGGCCTTCCAGATGGTGGGGTGCATGAATATCGCGCTGTCGATGCCGACAATGTTCTCATGCAGGTTCACCATGGCTTTCCACCAGTACTGCTTGATGTTGTTCTTCAGTTCACAACCGTATTGCCCGTAGTCATAGACGGCGCTGAGCCCGTCGTAAATCTCACTGGAGGGGAAAATGAACCCGTACTCCTTCGCATGGGCGATGATTTTCTTGAAAAGTTCTTCGTTATTTGCCATATTCTCTTTGTTTTCGCATAAATTGATACAAAATGCAAAAATAGTTGAAAAAACAATGCCAAAGGGAGTTTTTGCCGGAAAAAAAAATATGCCAATCTGATTTTCGTATTCGCTTTTTATGGATATTTGCAAATTCTAAAAAGTAATAGGGCATCACATGACAATCTGTAGAAAGTGTCTGTTGTTTATTCTTGTTGCCGAACTCTGTATGGGTGCGGTCTTTGCGCAGAATGTTTCACTGAAAGATCAGACATTCAATGTAAAGGGTGTTTCTTTCACTATGGTGGGTATACAGGGTGGCACCTTTACGATGGGGGGGACCTATGAGCAGATTGGTGACACTTATGAGGACGAGGAACCTACCCACAAGGTGACAGTTGATGATTTCTATCTTGGCAAAACGGAGGTGACGCAGGCTCTTTGGACTGCCGTGATGGGCGACAATCCCTCCTTTTTCCGGAAGGATAACGGTCCGGTTGAATGTGTGAGCTGGAATGACTGCCAGCTTTTTCTGAAGAAACTGAACCAGCTGACCGGAAAAAAATTCCGGCTGCCTACAGAGGCGGAATGGGAATATGCGGCACGTGGCGGCAACAGGAGCCGTGAATACAAATATGCCGGATCGTTCGATGTGGAGAAGGTTGGCTGGTGCGGGCTGGATTGGGACAGTGGAACCCGTGCGGTTGGGAGTAAGGAACCTAATGAGTTGGGACTATATGACATGAGTGGGAACATCTACGAATGGTGCAACGATTGGTTTGGCCGCTATCGTGCCGAGGATCAGGTTAATCCGCAGGGTGCGCCATCAGGTACCAGCCGGGTGTTGCGGGGAGGCAGCTGGTTTGTGGAACCTCGGTATGCGCGTGTCTCAAACCGTTCCGGCAGCGAACCGGACGCAAGGTTTATCCATATCGGCTTCCGTTTGGCGATGTCTGCAAAATAGTTTGAAATCAAACAGCCTCCAACAGTTTTTATTGTGTTGGCAAATGTTTTTGGTTGCATGTCGGTGGTGTATCCTTTTTTTTTCTACCTTTGCATAATTTTTTCCATATGAGGTGGGGAACGGATGCCCGCCGTGGGAATCAGTGGGTAAGAAATAATAACTATAAATAATATATAATGAAACCGACACCGATTGATGCCAACATCGTCAAAACGAAAATCACGGAGAGCCGGCTGCCGAACGTCGGCAGGGCCTCCATCCGCGAAGTGAAGCGGCTTATCAACGAAATTGAAATTGCCAGCGGCAAAAAGTTCATCCGCATGGAGATGGGTATTCCCGGCCTGCCTGCCGTGCAGATAGGCATTGACGCTCAGAAGGCCGCTTTGGACAGGGGCGTGGCCGCCATCTATCCCGATATCGACGGCATTCCGGAGCTTAAGAACGAGATGGCCCGTTTCTGCAAAAACTTTCTCGACATCGATGTCAAGCCAAGCTCCTGCATCCCCACGGTCGGCTCCATGCAGGCCGGCATGGCCATTTTCATGACCGTGCGTCATCTGCATAAGGAAAAGGACACCACGCTCTTCATCGATCCGGGTTTCCCCGTGCAGAAGCTGCAGCACCGTATAATCGGCGCAAAGTTCGAGACATTCGACGTTTACGAATACCGTGGCGACAAGCTTCGCGCCAAGCTTGAAAGCTACCTTTCAAAGGGTAACATCCATTCCATCGTCTATTCCAACCCCAACAACCCCTCATGGGTCTGCCTTACCGACAATGAGCTCCGCATCATCGCGGAGGTTGCGGCCAAATATGATGCGGTTGTGGTTGAGGACCTGGCCTATTTCGGCATGGATTTCCGGCATGACATCTCCACGCCGGGCGTGCCTCCCTTCCAGCCGACGGTGGCCAAATACTATGACAAGTATATCCTGATGGTTTCCAGCTCCAAGGCGTTCAGCTACGCTGGCGAGCGTCTGGCCGTCATGGTGATTTCCGACGCGCTCTTCAGCGGCAACTATCCGGACCTGGTTCCCAATTTCGGTTCCGAAAGTCTCGGACATGCCATTGTCTATGGCACTGTGTACGCCCTGACCTCCGGCACGTCTCATTCCGCCCAGCACGCCATGGCCGCAATACTCAAGGCCTGCAACGATGGCGACTACAATCTGGTCCAAGGCATGGTCGCATACCGCGACAAGGCTCACGAGATGAAGCGTCTGTTCACGGAAAACGGTTTTGAGATTGTCTATGACAAGGATGAGGACCAGCCTCTTTCCGACGGATTCTATTTCACAATAGGATATCCGGGCTTTACAGGGGAGGAGTTGCTTGAGGAGCTTCTGTACTACGGCATAAGTGCAATTTCGCTTTCAACCTGCGGCAGCGGCCGTCAGGGGTTGCGCGCCTGTGTGTCGTTAGTGCATCCGAGCCAGTTCCCGGAACTGGAGGCGAGGCTGAAAGTGTTCCGTGAAAATCACCCTCTTTTGTAGCAAAACCGGCGGTTTTTTCATCCGAATGATGCCAAAAAAACAGCCTGATATCATTTATGCCGTCCCTTTCGGGGCGGCTTTTTTTTTGTTATGTTTTTATAATAATTTAAAAACCAAGTGTTTATAAATAGATATTCTTTAAAAATATTATTCTGAAAATTGTTCTGATGGCATTGGAAAAATGACTACTTTTGCAGCCGAATTGTAAA
Source organism: Bacteroidales bacterium UBA1195 (assembly GCA_002309855.1). Lineage (GTDB taxonomy): Bacteria > Bacteroidota > Bacteroidia > Bacteroidales > WCHB1-69 > UBA1195. The sequence continues at coordinate 4,773 of DBYD01000058.1, read as the reverse complement.
TATATAGGAGAGTAACACATTTAATAAAAAAAAACGTATGTATTTGACACCTGAAATAAAGAAAGATATTTTCAAGGAGTACGGCAAGTCAGAGTTCGATACCGGTAACATTGACGCACAGGTTGCGCTGTTTACATATCGTATCAAACACCTGACGGAACATGACAAGCAGAACAATAAGGACAAAGTGACGGAACGTGCGCTTGTCCGTCTGGTCGGAAAACGTAGAAAACTGTTGGACTACCTGAAGGAAACCGACATCGAACGTTACAGGAATCTTATTAAGAAACTGAATTTGAGAAAATAATTCTCTTCAGAGATGATATGAAAAGGCAATCTCCAAGTTGCCTTTTTTTATATTGTATTTTTTAAAGATGTACGCTGGAGTAAGTGAACATTGTAAATTATTAAAAACAAAACGAAATGAACGTAGTCACAAAGCAAATTGACATGGGTGACGGCCGGATCATCACAATTGAGACCGGCAAACTGGCCAAACAGGCCGACGGTGCCGCCGTGGTTCGCATGGGCAACACCATGCTGCTGGCCACCGTATGTACTAAAAAGGAGGCGGGCGAAGATGTGGATTTCATGCCGCTTCAGGTGGAATATCAGGAAAAATATGCTGCTGTGGGGCGTTTCCCCGGCGGTTTTTTCAAGCGTGAGGCCCGTCCCTCCAATTATGAGATTCTGATTGCAAGGTTGGTGGACCGCGCTTTGCGTCCGCTTTTCCCTGAAAACTATCATGCTGACACGCAGGTGCTGGTGACGCTGGTTTCCGGCGACCGCAACGAATATCCGGATGCGCTGGCCGGTCTGGCCGCCTCCGCCGCATTGAGCGTCTCCGACATTCCGTTCCACGGCCCGATTTCCGAGGTGCGGGTTGCCCGCATCAACGGGGAATACAAGATCAACCCGACCGCCGAGGCGATGCAGGATGCTGACCTCGACCTTATCGTAGCCGCCTCCATGGACAACATCATGATGGTGGAGGGCGAGATGAAGGAGGTTCAGGAGGCCGACCTTATCGAAGCTTTGAAAACGGCACATGCCGCCATCAAAAAGCAGTGCCAGGCGCAGCTTGAACTGGCCGCCGAAGTGGAGAAGGCCAACCCCAAGCGCGAGTACTGCCATGAGAACAACGACGAGGAGCTGCGCGCCCGCGTCCATGCCGAAACCTACCAGAAGGTATATGATATTGCAAAGACTCCGACTTCCAAGCAGGAGCGCAACGATGCGTTCGAGCAGGTGAAGGCCGATTTCTTAGCCACCATCCCGGAGGATGAGCTGGAGGAGAAGACCCCGATGGTCAACCGCTATTTTGAAAAGGTGACTTGGGAGGCTGTGCGCAACTTTGTGCTGACCGAACGCCGCCGTCTGGACGGACGCCAGCTGGACGAGATCCGTCCCATCTGGTGCGAAGTGGGTCCGCTGCCCTCCGCACACGGCTCTGCCATCTTCACCCGTGGTGAGACCCAGTCCCTTAGCACCTGTACCCTTGGTACGAAATTGGACGAGCAGATTATCGACGGTGCCATCATCGAGGGTACCTGCGACTTCCTGCTTCATTATAACTTCCCGCCCTTTGCAACTGGTGAGGTGAAGCCCATCCGCAGCACCGGACGGCGCGAAATCGGACACGGCAACCTGGCCATGCGCGCCATCAAGCCGATGCTTCCTCCCAAAGAGGAGTGCCCTTACACCATCCGTGTGGTCTCCGACATTCTGGAATCGAACGGTTCCTCCTCCATGGCCACTGTCTGCGCCGGAACCCTGGCTCTGATGGATGCCGGCGTCAAGCTGAAAAAGCCGGTCTCCGGCATTGCCATGGGCATGATCAGCGACGCCGCCACCGGAAAATATGCCATCCTCTCCGACATTCTGGGCGATGAGGACCACCTGGGCGACATGGACTTCAAGGTCACCGGCACCCGTGACGGAATCACCGCCTGCCAGATGGACATCAAGGTGGAGGGTCTTTCCTACGACGTGCTGGCCGAGGCTCTGGAGCAGGCCAAGCGGGGCCGCATGCACATCCTGGACAAGATGCTGGAGGTGCTGCCTGAGCCGCGTGAGGACTACAAGCCGTTTGTGCCCCGCATCGTCCAGATTCAGATCCCGCGCGACTTTATCGGTGCGGTCATCGGACAGGGCGGAAAGGTTATCCAGGAGATGCAGCGTGAGACCAACACCGTCATCAACATCGAGGAGGTGGGCGAGTTCGGCATCATCGACATCGCATCGCCCGACAAGGCCTCCATTGACGCCGCTCTTGCACGCATCAAGGCCATTACGGCTGTGCCGGAGGTTGGCGAGGTATACGAAGGCCCGGTGAAGAGCATCCTTGAATTCGGAGCCTTCATCGAAATCCTCCCCGGAAAGGACGGTCTGATGCACATTTCCGAATATGACTGGAAGCGGATCGACAAGCTGGAGAACTACATCAAGGTCGGTGACATCATGCAGGTCAAACTGATCGGCGTGGAGGAGAAGACCGGCAAGCTGAAGCTCTCCCGCCGTGCGCTGCTGCCGAAGCCGGAAGGCTACAAGGAGGAGCGTCGTGAGCGCGGCCCGCGCCGTGAACGTGAAGGTAGGGGCGACAAGGAACGCCGGCACCATCACGGCAGAGGCGGCCATGGCCATGAGGATGGCGGCGCCCCCGTGTCTGAAAACTAAAAACTGATAAGGCTGCCTTTGGGCAGCCTTTTTTTTGTCCCTTTTATCGGATGTATTGATTTTTTTCCGATATTTGCAAATTATTCCAAATTTTGAAAATATGAGATTGGGCAGATTATTGACAGTTGTGTTTGTGCTGTTTGCGGCGGTACGTCCGTCGGCACAGGTTGTGACTCCCGTAAAGTGGGGCTGCAAGGTGACGGCATCGGGCGATGTCGCGACCATACAGTTCACGGCCACCGTGGAACCCGGATGGCACCTTTATTCGCAATACAACACGCTTGGTATCACGCAGCAGACTGTTTTTGAGTTTGAAAAATCCGCCAATTATGCGCTTATTGGCAAAACAACCGAACCCAAATATGTGGAGCTGACCGACGAGTTCGGCATCGACCGCTATTTTGACAAGTCACCGGTTGTCTTCACCCAGAAGATAAAGGTGAAGAGCGAAAAGGACTTCATCCTCAACGCTTCCGTTGATGCGCAGGCCTGCATGGAGGGCAAGTGTGTGATGGTGGGTGAGGAGTTTGAGATTCCGGTGAAGGGTGTGCCGCAGGCCGCCTCGGAGGATGTTTCCGAAACGGATGAGAATGTTACCGATAGCACCGCCGAAATTCCGGCAGTGACAGAAGATGGTGAGGGGGAACCGGAGGCTGTCATAACAGCTGATGAGGAGACGGATGCGAAAAAAAGCATGTCCCTGTGGGCGGTGTTCTTCATTGCCATTGCAGCAGGTTTTGCGGCATTGCTCACACCATGTGTTTTCCCGCTGATTCCGATGACCATCAACTTTTTCATGCACGGAGCCGGTGAGGAGAACAAACAGAGCGGCATTCGCCAGGCTTGGATGTTTGGAGGATCCATCATTTTCATTTTTGCCATATTGGGGGCAATTCTGACACTTCTGTTCGGCCCGGACGCCATGTACAATATCTCCACGCACTGGATTCCCAACCTGATTTTCTTTGTGATATTCCTGATTTTCGCCCTCTCATTTTTCGGGCTGTTTGAAATCACACTGCCAAGCTGGATGATCAACAAATCGGATGCCAAGGCGGACCAGGGAGGATTTATGGCACCCTTCTTCATTGCTTTGACCACGGTGCTGGTCTCATTTTCCTGCACAGGTCCTATTTTAGGCGGTGCACTGGTCGGATTGAGCACCAGCGGTGGTGCAAACCGGATGATTCCCCTTCTTTCCATGTTAGGCTTCGGCATCGGTTTTGCAACACCGTTCACACTTCTGGCCATGTTCCCGAAATTCCTGTCCAAACTGAAATCGGGCAGCTGGCTGAACACAGTTAAGGTGGTGTTCGCCTTTTTGGAACTTGCTTTTGGCCTTAAGTTCTTGAGTATGGCTGATCTTTACTGCGGTTGGCACATTCTGGACAGGGAGGTATATTTGGCATTGTGGATTGTAATTTTCGCATTAATGGGTTTCTATCTGCTTGGAAAATTACGTTTCAACGGTGACAGTGAAGTGAAGCAAGTGTCTGTGTTGCGGCTCTTCCTGGCTATTCTGACATTCTCATTCACAATATATATGGTACCTGGCATGTTCGGTGCGCCGTTGAACGCCATCAGCGGATTCATCCCGCCCATGAGCACTCAGGATTTCGACATCAAAGGCATGATGATGGAACAGCATAAACAGACTGTGGCACAGCTTCAGGCACAAAATGTTGATGTGCAGGCCTCCTCCTCATTACCTGCCGATAGGAAATATGTGGACGAACTGGAGACAGTTCCAGGATTCGAGGCCTTCTTTGACCTTGATGAGGCCAAAGCATACGCCCGCAAGGTTAACAAACCGATTTTCATTGACTTTACCGGAAAAACCTGTGCCAATTGCCGTAAAATGGAACAATATGTCTGGTCTGATCCGGAGGTGACACCTCTGCTACAACGGGAATTTGTGATGTGCGCACTCTATTCGGATGCAAATATCAGACTTCCGGAATCGGAATGGGTAAAAGACGATAGAGACCGTCCTTTGAAGACTTTGGGACGAAAAAATGTCCATTTCCAACAATCAAACTTCAACGTCAATGCCCAGCCCTATTATGTGCTGATGGATGCTGACGGAAAGGTGCTGAC
>DBYD01000002.1 GCA_002309855.1 Bacteroidales bacterium UBA1195 | reverse complement strand
AAGGGTGTTTTTTAAAGGGGACTCATTATTTTTTTGTTTGAATCTACAGCTTGCTGTTTTAATAATTCCTCTTCCTGCTTAATTTCCTGAGCGTTTTTGTCGGCAAATTTTTCCAAGCGCTCCTTATCAGCCTTGTTATCTTTACGAATGGTTTTCAGATCCTGTTGGGAATAGACTGGGAAAGTTGCGAAAGCGAAGAGCAGGAACAGCAATAGTGGCAGATGAAAACCATGAGATTTTTTCTTTGTATTTATGGACATCTCAAAAGTTTTTTTTTTCAATTCCAATCCTTCACCCAAAACTCATCGAACAGGTCGCTGCCGGTTAGTGTATAATCAAAGTCGATTACCTCATAAAAAGTGAGCAATCCCCAATTTGCATTTTTGCAATCGGCATTTAAAATGCCATATTCTGCTTCCTCTTTTTCAAAGAATGTGATAACCCAGAAATGCTTTTTAAAATCTTTAAACCGATTGTCTTTGTCGTATGTCTCGTTAATCGTCTCTTCGTAACGGTTGAGCTGGTCATCGTGAATCTTAGTGTATGCTTTGTCCTCTATCACTACAAGGTGTTTCTCCTCTTTGCCATCACATTTGACCACAACATGTGCTGTCACATCTATACGTTGCCATTGTTTCCATACCTCAACGCTTACAATCTCAACATTGTCGCATCCACTCTTTCCAATAAACTTGAGCAGAACTTTTTTGCAGCGTTCAAAAAGAACGTTATTCTTTTCCTGAATCTCCTTGCTTGCGGCAACGCGCATTATCCACGACAACTGGTAGTCAAGAATGGCCTCCTTGCCATAATCGCTTTCTGAATTATCTTGCATGAAAAGAGAATAATCCTTATCTGCCATCTCCATAATCACCTGTTTTATCCTGTCGGCTCGTCAGCTCAAAATTAAAAATTAAAGTTTATTTTGCAAAAATACTCAAAATCCTAACACGGAAGGCCTATATGCTTTGAAAAAAAGAGGGTGCCTTTTAGACACCCTCTTTGCATCCTTGTACCCCCACTAGGAATCGAACCTAGATTTAAAGTTTAGGAAACTTCCGTTCTATCCGTTGAACTATGAGGGCATCGCTAATGTGTGCGGCGGCTGTGCCGCGACCTATTAGGAGCTGCAAAAGTAGCACTTTTTTCGTTATCTTTTCCCGCTTCCGTGGAATCTTTTTCCATTGCCTTTCCAATAGCCTGGCACACATAGTCTTGTATATCGGTCCGAATATTCATTGAGGAGAGTTTGGTATTTGACGCGTCGGGACACACGCGGTTTGAAAGGAACACATACACCAGACCATATTTCGGATCCACCCAGAAAAAGGTGCCGGTGAAGCCGCTGTGTCCGAAACTCTCCGGGGAGGCGAGCCTTCCGCATGGGGAGGGGCCGCTGAGCGATGGCTTGTCAAAACCCAATCCGCGACGGCAAACATTGGGAGCATAATAACTGGTAAACAGCTTTACAGTCTGCGGGCTGAAATAGGTCACGCCACGGTACACGCCGCCGTTGAGCAGCATCTGGAGCAGCTGTGCGATTTCACCCGCCGTGGAAAAAAGCCCGGCATGGCCGCATACTCCGCCCATCATGGCGGCACCCTGGTCATGCACATACCCGTGCACCAGCTGCTGCCGGAACTTCACATCGTTCTCGGTAGGCGCAACCCGTGACAGCGGCAGATTGCACCATGGGTTGAAACAGGTGGCCTGCAGCCCCATCGGACCGTAAAACTGCTGCTGCATGAAACTGTCAAGCGGCAGACCGGAAATCATCCGCACCGCATCTGCAAGCAAATAGAATCCCAAATCGCTGTACTTGTATTTTTTCTCCTTAGCCAAAGGGGAATCCGCAATCCCTTTCCGGATTGAATCCCTGTAATCCGCCCGCATGTACATACCCCTGCATACAGGCACAGAATATTCCCCGGAGGAGTCCGGACGGTATATCTCTATGCCCCATCGCTGGTAGAACGGTATCCAGTCGCGCAGGCCGGCAGTGTGGGTCATAACCTCGGCAACTTTCAGCTTCGCCTTGTTGCTGCCTGCAAGATAAGGCAGGTATTCGGACAACGGGGCATCCAGCCGGATTTTCCCCATGTCGTACAGTTTCATGATTGCCAGCGTGGTGGCCATGCACTTGGTAACGGAAGCCAAATCGTATACGGTCTCCATTGTGACCGGGCGGCTGTCATCGTAGGAATAGGTGCCGAAAGCCTTCTCATAGAGGATGTCCCCATTTTTCGCGACCAGCACCTGACAACCCGGGTAGGCTCCGGCCTCCAGACCGCGCCGCACAAGCGTGTCAATCCGGTCCAGCCGTAACTTGGTGTCGCCGGATGCCGGACGGAGCATCGGCGCCATCACAATCTGCACCCCATCCCCTTCGTCAAAGGCATCAAGCTGCACAGGCAGACGGCCCTGTACAGGCAGACGGTGTGCCAGCACATCAGCCACCGCCTGCTCTGCCTGAACAGTCGGATGATATGCAAGCAGCACTGCTGTCATGTGGTGTGCCGAAGGCAGCGCATTAAGCGCATATGGATTGCCCATGACCACCAGCAGCACCCGCCGGTGATGCGAAAGCGTGTCCAAAAGCCGCACAACTTGGGGCACCATACCGTAATTATTCTTTTCAGGATATTGGGAAAGACAGGCAAGAGTCACAACAAGCAGTTCGGCGCTGTCGGCCTCCCGGAAGAAAGGACGGAGCAGATTGGTGTCAGCCGCCTGCTTCGGAACTATGCGGAAAGTATTGGTACCATAACGGTTACGAAAAAAGGTATCAAGCACCTGCTGACCTGAAGCACCAATCCGCAGATGCGCGACACGCTTTATCCCCTCCTGAATGGGAACCGTATGGTGCCTGTTGCGCAGCAATGTCAGGGATGACTCCGTCAGCCGGCGGGAGACAGCCTTCGCCTCCGGACTGTTGATGTCGTTCACAAGTCCTCTCGGCTCCACCCTTCCCGCGTATGGCAGCACATATTTCTCCTTTGCCTTCAACACGTTCAGGCAATGTTCGTCAATCAACTCAACAGGCAGCACGCCAGATTCCACCGCCTCCTTTATTTTCTGCAGTGCAAGCACCGGATCCGACGGCAGCAGCAGCAGGTCGGCACCGGCCAGCAGCACCTGAACCTCCATCTCCCCAGCAGGATATAACGTGCTTATACCCTTCATCTCCAATGCATCAGTGCAAATCAGGCCCCTAAAACCGAGTTCGTCACGCAGCAGGTCATGCATTATTTTTGAAGAGACCGTGGCGATGCGTTCCGGATCCAGAGCCGGAACACGCAGGTGGCCTACCATGATGCCGTCCACGCCGGCGCGTATCAGCTCCCTGAAAGAGAGCAGTTCCATCTTTTGCAGATGGTGCCGCGAATGGGTGATGGTTGGAGTTGACGCATGGGAATCGGTCTCAGTATCCCCATGGCCTGGGAAATGCTTGGCTGTTGTAAGCAGCCCGTTCTCCTGCATGCCGCGCATATACGCGATGCCACAACGTGAGACCCAATATGGGTCGCTGCCGAACGAACGGCTGTTTATGACCGGGTTGCGGGGATTGTTGTTGATGTCCACGTCAGGGGCGAAATTGCAATGCACCCCTATACGGTGGCACTGCAGCGCCATTTGCCGCCCCATCTCATAAATCGCATCCGTATCGCGTGAGGCACCTAACGCCATCTGTCGCGGATAGAGCAGGATGCTGTCAAGACGCATGCCCAAGCCCCACTCCCCGTCTATGGCAACCATGACCGGAACATGGCTGGCCGCCTGCAGACGGTTGGTGAGAATGGCCTGACATACCGGATAGGCCTGGAAAAAGCATACCCCGCCCCACTGGTAACGCCCCATTTGGGCCACTGCCGTATCGTTATAGGCCCTATTCTTATTGGAATGTACGCGCACCATGATAAGCTGCGCGATTTTCTGCTCCAATGTCAGTGTGTGCAGCACGGAATCGGCCCATCCCCCGCCCGCTTCAGTCGCAACGGACAGGGAGGGTGTGTGTGCCGCCGCCACCAACGGCAGCAGCAGAAGGGCGGCAACAATACGAAGGTGTCCCATCGGCTACTCCTTGCAAACTTTGAAAACCCCAAGCAGACGGCTGCAGTCGTAAATGCCGAGGAAATATATTCCAGGAGCCACCATGTCCACAGAAAGTTCGCTCTCCTCAGAGGTTACCGGCATCTGTAACAGGACACGTCCCGACACGTCAGCAAGACGCAGGGATGTGGCCTGCAGCCCGGACTTCTGCACGAAAAGCAGTTTTTCCTTCACCGGATTGGGATAAACGGCAAAGGATTCCTCAAAGGCGAATTTCTCCACCCCGTCATTGACGATTGTGGTCAAATGCAGCGTCACGGTGCTGTCGCAGCCGTAAATGTTACTCAGCTGCAGCTGGTAATCCTTGTCACCAAGCTCAGTGCCGGAAATGTCGAATCCGTTTTTCTCATATTTAGTACCTTTCTTGATGGTATCGTACAGCTCCGTCACCGATTTCGGATGGATGGTGAGCTGCAGGGTGCAGGTGCTGTCGCAACCGACGACGTTGGTTGTCACCAGTGTATCGGCAAGACTGCTTATGCCGACAGTCTTTTCCGCAGCAATGTCAAATCCATATTGCTTATAGGCATCCCCTTCACAAATGGTGTCATACAGCTGCGATGCACTCTCCTGATTCACGGTCAGCTTGAAGGTTGTCACACTGTCGCAGCCATGCACGCTCCTGCGGGCGAAACGGAACTCACCGCCTGTAGTCCCCTTCTGGAAAACGGTGTCACGCCATGTAAGAGGCAGGCTTGCGGCGCATATCACGACACTGTCACGCAAAGCATATTCCGGCCAAACGTCAGCCACAACGCTGCGCATCATATTGTAGACATTGTTCCCGCTTACAATCTCGGTTTCCACGAAATAGCGGTACTGGCTGTCGGGAAGCAGGACCGGAACACGCAGAGTGTCCGATGAAGGGAGCGCGTTGCCGTTCGCATCATACCAGCGGCATTTCCCCTGTGAGGACTTTGCAGGCACCTCCAGCCGTTCAGACTGGCAGAGCGAATGGTCATGAGTGACGGTCAGCGAGCCGTAGGCGTTGGTGAAGGCCGCCTCGTAGGTATGCGGTGCGGAATTGATGAGATTCTTCTGCAATGTGAACTTTTTTCCTTCGGAGGCATTGTCGCTCCACACATTGTCAAGACTGTAGCGCGCCATTTCCGACACTGTGAAGGTCTGCGATGTGGGGACAAGCGAACCGGAATTATAACCAAGATAGAGGTATGAGGCGGTCATCTCCACAGTTTTTCCGAAAATGTTGCCCGGATTGGGGAGCAGCACATTCCCCGATGCTATGATACGTGTGCTCTGCGCCTTGACGGCCGTACCTGGAGACTGGCGCACGTTAGCGTTCGCCGCCGAGATGAACAGTTCGTTGGAAACCGCCATATTCCCCACCATCAGTTCAGGGTTATCCTTGATGGTCGAAGTGTAGCCGTGAACATCGCTGAAGGAGACCACCGTCCCCTTTGTCACATTCTTCACCTCCATTATAAATACAATAAGTTTGGACAGATCCCAGGTGCCGCCCCACGAAACCTTCTCAAACATTGAGAAAGGCAGGGTCACATAACCGTCCTTGTCCACAGCGGAGAATGGGATGTCATAAACATAATACTCAAAACAGTATTCATGCCACTGCCCTTTCTTAAGGCAGTTGGAGAGCCCGATATTGAAACTTTGGGCTGAACCCTTCACCTCCACCTTGAAGCGTATGCCCTCCGACTTGCTCAAATCGACGTAGAAGCTGTCAGGATAGGCACCAAGCGAATATTCGCCGGGAAGCAACGTGCCGCCACGGTCCATATTCTTGAACCCCATCTTTTTACCGTTAAGGAAATCAGTCTGGGCTGTCATTGAGAAGACATGGTTCTTGTCAATGGTGAACAAAGTGTTGTTGGTGAAATCGTATGCACCGTCACCGATGTCGGGCCCCACCTTGTCGGCATGGGCAAGCAATGTGTCGATCTGCCACTGCTTCCAGTTTTTGAACCCGTTCATCTCTATGCGGGCATAGGCGTTTGTGACATTCGAGAGCACGACATGGTCGGCGGTTATTGCCGGATTGCCGGTAATGTTGGCGCAGGCAAGCGCAATCTCCGACTGGCAGCCGCTTGCACACTTGATTGTGAGCGAGGCTCCCTTTTCAAATATTATTGCTCCCGTGCCATAATCGTTAGCACGCAGCGTAAGATACTGGCTCTTGGCGATTTTGCTCCTGTCTATCACCACATTGCCGCTGATGAAGATGGTGTCGAAACTCAACATAAGGTCGTTGGAGTTCGAATCCATCAGCGCGGAGATTACGGAGGGGGTCATCGTATAGGTGGTTCCCCTTTTACCAAGTCCGGTGAACCATCCGCCTTTCGGTTCGGCAGACGCGTTTCCGGAAGCGGCTATTTTCAGATTTCCGGCAGGTGTGGAATACAGGTTGCCCGAAATAGGCAACATACAACAAATCAATGCGATTGGTAATAAAAATCTTTTCATGCAAAAAAATTTTGGTTCAACATGCAAATATCTTAAAAAAAACGATACCATTTCCACTATTGATCAGAAAAAAAAGCATCCTAACAAATAAATCGGAAAATTCATGCAATATTTGTACGGAACTCCGCGTTTGTGGAAAAAGATATTGGAAAAAACATCAGATAAAGGATTATTCATGAAATTGAAGTATACCTTCAAAGACAAGACTGCCATCGTCACCGGCGCATCCTCCGGCATAGGAAGGGCGCTCGCATACTCACTGGCCGAAAAGGGTGCCAATGTGATGCTTGCGGCGCGGAGGGAAGAAAGGCTCCGGACGATTGTCGAAGAGATTGGACGTAAAGGGGGCAGCGCGGCATACTGCGTCACCGACATCACGGTTGAGAGTGACTGCCAGCGCATGGTGGAGGAAACTGTCCGACGATGGAAATGCATTGACATACTTATATGCAATGCGGGCATCTCCATGCGGGCAAACTTCGACGATGTGCAGATTTCAGTGATACGCCGCCTGATGGACGTGAACTTTTTCGGCACAGTCAACTGCACAAAATACGCCCTGCCCTATCTGCAGCAGTCAAAAGGAACGCTGGTGGGCGTATCCTCCACTGCAGGAATACACGGCTTGCCGTGGCGCACCGGCTATTCCGCATCAAAATTCGCCATCACAGGATTTTTGGAGACAATCAGGCTGGAGAACCTCAAAAAGGGGGTGCACGTGATGATCGCCTACCCCGGATTCACCTCCTCCGAAATCCGATACCACGCCCTTACCGCAGACGGCTCCTCACAGGGCAACACGCCGAGGAACGAAAGTGAAATGACCTCCAGCGAAGAGGCGGCAGCACGCATACTCAAGGGAATACGGCTGCGCACGCAATATCAGGTCACATTCACCGACCTTGTGGTCTATTTTGCCAAATTCCTGCACAAACGGCTGCTCAACCGTGTGGTTTATAACATGATGGCCAAAGAGCCGGACGCACCAACCAACGAACAGTAGGCAACATGGAAAACGAGAACTTTATAGACTATGTAAAAATATGGTTCCACTCCGGGCGCGGCGGCGACGGCTCCGCACATCTGGCCCGGACGGCTCAAACCCCGAAAGGCGGCCCTGACGGCGGCGACGGCGGGCGTGGCGGACACATCATCCTGCGCGGGAATGCCCAGCTTTGGACACTTCTGCACCTCAAATACACAAAGCACCTGACCGCAGAGGACGGCGAGGCAGGCGGCAAGAACCAGCGCTTCGGCAAAAACGGCAGGGATGTGATTGTGGAGGTGCCGTTAGGCACAATCGTCCGCAATGAGGAGACAATGGAGAAGGAGGCGGAGATACTGGAAGACAAGCAGGAAATCATTTTTATGCGCGGCGGACGAGGCGGACTGGGAAACACCCATTTCAAGTCGTCCGTGCGGCAGACCCCGCGATTCGCACAAACCGGCGAAAGCGGATTGGAGGGCTGGAAGATACTGGAACTGCAGGTGCTTGCCGATGTGGGACTGGTCGGATTTCCCAACGCCGGAAAATCCACATTCATTTCGGTGGTCTCAAACGCGCGGCCCAAAATCGCCAACTATCCCTTCACCACGCTCAAGCCGAACCTTGGCATGGTGCCATACCGCGACAACTACTCCTTTGTGGTTGCGGACATCCCCGGCATAATTGAAGGCGCGTCGGAGGGCAAAGGATTAGGACTGAGATTCCTGCGCCATATCGAACGCAATTCCGTCCTGATGTTCATCGTTCCGGCTGATTCGGACGACATTATTAAAGAATACCGGATTCTGCTGAACGAGCTGCGCCAGTACAATCCCGAACTGTTAGACAAGCAGCGGATGCTGGCCGTCTCGAAATGCGACCTTGTTCCGCCCGACGAACTGGACAAGCTGAAAAAAAGCCTGCACGCCGACATCCCCCTGCTCTTCATGTCTGCACATGCGCAATTCGGAATAATGGAGGTGAAGGACGAGCTGTGGAGGCTGCTGCATTAAAAAAAAACAGGAACCGGATGGTTCCTGTTTTTTTTTGCTCCCCCTGCTGGACTTGAACCAGCGACCCTCTGATTAACAGTCAGATGCTCTAACCAACTGAGCTAAGGAGGAATGCCTGAAATCTAAACCAATTATCGCTCCCCCTGCTGGACTTGAACCAGCGACCCTCTGATTAACAGTCAGATGCTCTAACCAACTGAGCTAAGGAGGAATGCACAAGCATACCGCTTTCGCGATGCAAAAGTACTACATTTCCGGACATGGAAAGCCTTTTTCAAGTATTTTTTTCCATGAGCAAAAAAAATTGAAAATAAATTATTTACAAACTATCTTCATACACATCAGGAGGCGAAGTCACGTTTGCTGCCATGCAAAAATGGAAGCAAATCTCACTTTTCCTGCAACACTTGAAGCGCTTTCCTAACAATCTTGTCATCCCCGTTCACCAAAATGAGGAATCCCTCCTCATCGTATAGGTTGCGCGCGATATAGGCCTTGCACCACTTCTTCAGCTCACGGCGTGCACCAGGAGTCACCGCGCCTGTCACACCCCCCCTCTCCTTCCCGCGACGGATCATTTCATCCACCATGGCATCGGTTACGACAAATCCGCGCTCAAATGAGCGGACATCCTGGAAATGCTGTAATTCAATACGGTGCACATCGGTATATTCCAACGAATATTGGAAAAGGATTCCAGCCTGTGACAGATTGTTGAACAGCACATAGTCACCGGAGGTGTCAATAGGGACGAAAATATCTGGGATTATGCCACCGCCGCCATAGACAGTCCTCCCCTTCGCTGTTTTATATTTCAGTGAGTCTGCAACAGGTATGCTGTCGGAGGACTGCATCTCGCCGCGCAGGTAGCGGTTCACGATATCCTCCTCATACTGGGAAAAGGGTTTTTGGATGCAGCGTCCGCTCGGTGTGTAATACCGGGCCACAGTCAGCAGGATTTCCGAACTGTCCGATAGAGTGAAACTGCGCTGAACAAGCCCTTTTCCGAACGAACGACGCCCGATGATAATACCGCGATCCTGATCCTGCACGGCTCCCGCCACAATCTCCGATGCGGAGGCTGACCATTCGTCAATCAGCACCACCACCGACTGGTTGTCATCTTGGAAACCACCCATAAATGTGGCTCGGTAATTCTGCGTACCGGTGGATTTGCCCCGCGTACTGACAATCAGCTGCCGGGCTGGCAGCAACTCGTCGCAGACCGCAACCGCAGTCTGCAGGGAGCCGCCGGCATTCCCCCGCAAATCAAGCACAAGTTTCCGCATGCCCTGCGCCTTCAATTTTTGCAGGGCTGCGGAGAATTCGACACCTGTGGTGGCGGAAAAATTCTGAATGCGGACATATCCGGTTTGTGGAGCGATGATGTAGGCGGCATCGATACTGTGAATCGGAATTTTGCCACGGACAATCTCTATCTCAAGAGGATTGTTCATTACAGGATTCACAACTTCAATGCGGACGGTTGTCCCTTCAGGGCCACGCAGTTTCCGGATGACATCGGTATTTTGGATTTTCACACCGGCTACATTCTCCCCATCAATGCGGACAATTCTGTCGCCCACAGCCAACCCTTTCTTCTGGGAGGGTCCGCCGGGAATCACGCTGATGACAGTGATTGTGTCGTTAAGAATGTTGAACGTGATTCCGATGCCCTCAAACTCGCCAAGCAGCACAGAATTGTAGTTTTGCGCATCCCTTGCCGGAATATATGAGGAGTGCGGGTCAAGACGATCCAAAAATGCGGCGATCATTTCGTCAGTAAGCGAATCGGCGTCAACCGGTTCAAAATAGTAGCTTTCAATCAGCTGGCGCACCGCCTCCGTTTTGGAAATGCCGCGCTGCTGAAGAAACATGGCAGGCTGTTCACGATGTCCGAACAGCAGGGAGCCAAGCACCATGCCGAACGCCAGAGTTACTGTCAGGTATACCGGCGCGTTATCTTTGTCGAACTTCATGTTACGGGACCAGTCTTTCAAAAGCCTTGCAACGTTTCCGGATCTGACGGTTCAGTTCGTCCAGATTCTGTTCAGGTGCTGAAACATTGCAGCGGTACATTTTTTTTATTGGGTTCCGGTCTATAATCATGGAATCCAACTCGTTCAGGCTTGGAGCCTTCGCAAGTTTGCTGTATTCCTCATAGGTAATGGAGAGGAAGGCGACGTTCGGCCCGATGCCGCGCCTGTCCAGTCTGAAGCGGCGGGCCAACCGTAACGGCGTGCAGAGTTCCCCGCGGGTGAAGACATCCTTCGGATGGGGATAGCTCACAATCTGCGTCTTGTCCGCAGAGAGCATGACCGCCACATTGGCATCGTAGTTTTTCCTGGTCTTGTAGATGATACAGGGAGGCTCCGGCATCCCACTCTGGGCAATGCAGAAATCGGGGGCGAAGGCCAGTCCGCACAGCAGCAACAATAGCATTTGTCTTTTCATGTGTCAATGTTTTTTAATCTAAAACAGGTAAACAACAAAAATAATGTTTTATTGTGTGCATGATGTTTTTTTTTCAGCTAATACCATACAAATAACGAGTCCGCGAATATGCACACCGTGAAATGCCGTCTCACCCCGCATAAAGACGGGCATTGGAATTTTCCTATCAATATAGGAAACCAAAAAGCCATAACGGAATTTTGTTGCCAATACCCATCCGCCGCGCCATTTCATACATCCAGCCCACCATTTCATACAATGGCGGTTCCGGATTGTATTTTTGTATGGCGGAATTTGCTACTTTTGCAGCCGGATTCAAACATGGACAGCATGAAGAAAACGCATCTCATCATCACAGCCGCCGCAGCCGCCATTGCAGGAGCAATTATATTCCTGATAGTGGCGCAGACTGCGCGCAAAACGGTAAGAACAGACATTCCCAACAGCATCTATTACTGGAACACACGATTTGAGATAGATAAGAATGAGGCGGAAATCCTGAAGAGAAATGACATCCGCCGGATGTATGTCCGTTTTTTTGATGTGGACCTTAACCGTGAAGACTATTTCCATGACACCTGCGCCCCCGTGGCCGACATCGAATTTTACAGGAAGGATTTGGATTTGGTTGACAGTCTGAAGGTGGAAATCGTCCCGGTGGTCTTCATCACACCGGCGGCCATCCGCCATTACCGCTCCTTCACCGACAATCTGGCACACCGGATCAATGCCATGTGCCGGAGATACAGCATCAGCATCAGTGAAGTGCAGTTTGACTGTGACTGGACCGCCTCCACCCGCGATGACTTTTTCCAGTTCCTGAAAGAGGTCAGGCCCAGCTTGGAAGGTTATTTCCAGAAGAAGATACGCATCTCATCAACCATCCGTCTGCACCAGCTTGCCCAAACTCCCCCCGAAGCGGACTACGGCGTGCTGATGTGCTACAACACAGGGAACTTCAAGGATTTCAACACCAAAAACTCCATTCTGGATGTCAAGGATGTGAAACCATATCTGAAACATCTAAAAAAATACCGCCTGCCGTTGGCCATAGCGCTCCCCACCTACGAATGGTACGTGGAATTTGACGGCAACAATAAGTTTGTGAAACTGGATTCCTATTTCAGCCGCTTGAAAGATACCCTTGAGTACAGGAAAATCGGGGAAAACCTTTACGAAAAGCTTGATGCCCTTGCCTTTCCGGAGGGTTCGACCCGATATGTCCGTCACGATCAGGTCCCGGCCGAAACCATCATTGCGACCAAACAGCTCATACAGAAAAAGTACGGCAAAACGGCGATTGTGCTTTTCAATCTGGAATACTATCAACTGAGAAAATATACGGAAGATGAAATCAAGGCTTTTTTTGATTAGTCTGCTGCTGACAGGCAGCTTGTCAGCCATGGCCTGCTGGTGGAACCAGCTGGAACCTGAAAAACACTGGATTTTCTATTTGGGATACCCTACGGAGGGGAACTGGCAGCTGGCATTGGACAAACAGCTCAAAGAGGAGAACATCACCTTCTGGCACAAGTATGTTGGGGGAGCCGTGCCGCGTGAGGCGGTGGAAAAGGCAATATATGAAGTGTTTCTGCTGAACGAAAATACCACAGACCCTTTTTTCGCCCTCCTGCTGAAAAAAAGGGACTCCGTCGCCCTGCGATACTGGATGAGCCTGAAGACCCAAGATCCGCGCTACGAAAATGAGATGCGCTGGAGACAGTCGGCATGGTGGTATCCCGAATCCGATTCCGACGGGAAGCAATGGGACAACTATCCCTTTGACAAGGATCCGAAAAAACAGAAGATGGATTTGAGCATCATGAAAGTCAGGGAACTGAATGAAGAATGCATGGAACAATGCCCAAACCGTGACATCCGCAACCGGTACGTATTGCAACTGCTGCGGAAAATTTCTACCGCTCGGAATATGAAAATTGCGTGAAATTATGGGAAAAACAGGGCGGCGGGGTTCCGCAAAGCGCACTTCGCACCCAGTGCCTGAACTATTACGGGGGCGCACTGCTGCGGCTCGGACGCAGGAATGATGCCGCCACCGTATATGCCGGAATCGGCTATTTCAACATATTTCTGCATTACGACCCGGAGGTGCTGCGCGAGGTATGCCGTCAGCAGCCGGACAACAGCGGCTTGGAATTCATGGTCCAGCAGTTTGTCAACGCCTATTTTGACCATCCGCAGCCGGAAAAGGCGGCCGCATTCAACCGGCTGGCGGAAGAGATGGTGAGGAACAGGGAGTGCCACAATCCCGCCCTGTGGAAATCGGCACAGGCTGCCATCGCCTACACCAGCCGCAACACCCGCGAGGCGATGCGTCTGCTCGCGGAATCGGAAAAGCTGCGCTGCAGCGGCATGGTGAAGGAGAACATCCGGATGATGCGCCTGCTGTTCAATTCCACCCGTACCGACAACGACAGCCTGTACGAAGCCGCCCTATACCCCGACCTCCAATGGCTGACGGGCCTCATCAACGCCGACATCCGCAAGACGGACACCAACAACTACGAGGAAAGTTTTTACGGAACATATCTGGAAGGCCTACATGGGGAGACCTTCCTTTCCAACCTTGCACTGCACCGGGTAAAGGTGCTGCGCCGTGTGGTCTATCTTGGTGCGGTCCCACATTTTGAAAGGATTGGAGAACAATACAAGAGCATCGCCTTTCTGAACCTCTACAACGAAGTTTTCAATGATGATAAAAAGGTGCGTGAATATGCACGGAACGGCCAGCTCAAAGCGTTCGTCACACAACGGGGAACAGTGTATCTGCACCCGCCCGTCTATCGTGGAACCTACATCCGAAATTATTGGAATCCCTATCCACATTGGTTCGGGTTTAAGGAGATTGCACGCAAAATATACTCAAACGACACATGGCAGCTGAATTACGACTACAACAGCGATTTTTTCCGTTACATGGATTCCTCTTTGTTAGAAGACGTGCTGCAATACGTAGCATTTCTGCAATCGGGTGGAAAAACCCCAATGGAAAAATACCTGATCCGCAACAGCTACCGCGACACAAATTACTATTACGAACTCATCGGCACAAAATACATGCGCAGGCAGCAGTTTGCCGCCGCCGCCAGATATTTCCGGAAGGTATCCGACAAATTCCTTAAAACCCAGAATATTGCGGAATATCTTAATGCCGGGCGCAACCCCTTTGCCGAAAAATGGATCACCAACCGCGAGAAAGGGGTGTATGCTCTCCCCTATGACCCCGTGAAGGAATTTGCCAACAACCCGACCAAGCTGAATTTCTGCCATATCATGCTCCGGCTGCGCGAAACGGCCGCCAAAGGCAAGACAGCGGAGCAACGCGCCCATGCCTCCTATGCCTACGCCGTAGGGCTTTTCCAAAGCAACTGCGGCCACGCCTGGGCGCTGAACCACTATTCGGACAACTGCTATCTCAACATGGAATACCTGACAGAATCATCAGAGCTGTACCTTGACGATGAGGAAGAATCCGCTCCGGACTGGAGGGAATTGTACAGGGAGAAGATGCTCAAACAGGTGGACTTGTGGGCAAACAACGCTTTGAAATACGACAAGGACCGGCTGTTTACGCTGAAATGCAAACTGCTGCACAGCAAGCGCCGGAACCAGCTGAAGGAAAAGGTGGTGCGGAAGTACGCATGGAGCGATGACTTCACCTACACAGATGAAGTGTTCAACAAGGAGGTGCAGAAGGCCTTCTGCGACAACTGGCAGGACCACAGGAAATGATTTTCCAACCCTATGGTATGAGATATCTCTTTCGGATGCTGTAAGAATCAAGTGACAAAAAAAATGTCCTTATTTTTACCACACACACAATAAAGGGAAGCGTTTTACGTTTTTTATAAAAAAAGTTTATGTGCACCATTACATTGTCATATGATCAAAACAACAAACTTGCCCAACGCAAATTGGAAGATTTGCTGAAATCGGGTTTGTTTGTGCGGACAGAAACTGTCACCGACTTTGAAATGCAGGAGTTAGAGCATAGAATGGACGAATATGAACGTGGGGGAATGCAGACCATACCACAATCAGAAGTATATAAACGTGTTATGACAAGAATGTAATGTTTCTATTTGAAGATGAGCTTGCCATCATTGAAAGTGCGAAGGAAATAGGAACTTGTAGGAGGGTAAGAATTAATCTATAAATCATTCACATAAGCACACAAAATGAAAAAAACACTTTTTCCAACGCTGTTATTTCTGCTGGTTACCACCACATTGGCGGCCCAACAAATACATTGTTCTTTCCCTTATACATATATCACAGAATTTAAAACGATTGACCATGACAGCCTGTATGTGATGATACTGGATTCCAATTTGAAATACGAGGCAAAAACCAATCCGACCCCAATGGAGTATTTCACCCCCTCCGACACTGCCTACAGATCCTGTTTCGTATCGGGAGGTCACATCTATATGATTGATTCTTTAGCATGTAGGAATTACCGGAACTATTCAATGAATGACCAGATAGTGGGCATTTATAAAACGCAGATCCATAAGGAAAAATTCCTGATTATCGATTACTATAACGGCTACCAATTTGGTACTTTTGTGCAACCGACCTTTTTCATATTCAAGGAGGAAAAAGGGGATTATGTGCTGCAATCCGTATATTTGGTTGGAAATGTGAATGGCTACGACAGCGTAGTGTCCGAATCACTGCGGATGTACTACAAAAAAGGAAAAATCCGGATGGAAGGCATAAACCTTGTGCTTCTGCGTGATCCCGATTGGTTGGAATCCACAGAAGTAATTACATTGCAAAACGCCACTATTAATGGAGTGCCTGCCAAAACAACGTTTGATTCGCTAACCGCCATTTTGGGTCTCCCTGACAGCAAATATGAATCGGAATGCTGTGGTGAAATCCTGAGATATAGGAAAATTGAGCTGACCTACAACCGTTGCGGGGACACCGTTCACCTGCGGGACATATATTTTCCGAAAAATCCGGAAGTGAATATCGTCTATAAAGGTGTAAACATTAACGGCAGGATGACGGTAAACAAATTCTGCCGCAAATTCCATGTCCGGAAGGAACATGTCTTCCCCTATCTGTCAGTCAACACAGGCTGTCCCGTCGATAATTTCGACGAACACGTGGTGTTTTTTTGCATTTGGATGCATAACAGCGCATCCGAATCCTTTTCCGAATGGGTTTTTGACAAAAACCGAAAGCTGGTGTATGCGGCATTTCACCAATACTGCCATTAATAAAGTCCTGTCTGCTACATAATCCTGTGCAGCCTTAATTTCTCAGGCACCCGATGGGAACCACATACACGCCATCCTTGCGACGGTAGGCATAAGCCCCTGTACCGGTCAGCACCATCATAAATACAAGCAAATTATCAACAATTCTTTGTTTATATATAACGCTCATATTTAAATATTTATATTTTCGTTCGGGAGTTTGGCGCAATTCCGTTCGGGAGTTTGGCGCAAAAGTAAACAAAAAGCAGACACGAAAACCCACATGGCATGTCATTTTTTCCACAAAAAAAAAAAAAAACACGCTTTTTTTGAAAAAATATTGCCTTTCACCTGCGGAGCGTATCTGAAATTCACCTACCTTTGCAAATATGATGAACCATACCGTACGCCTAAAGAAAAACCCTCTTTTGTGCCTGATATTCGGACTGGCATTTGCGACGGAACTTCCGGCGCAAAGTGTGGATTTCCGCATACTGAACCACCTGCAGGAGCATCGCACCCCAGCCATGAACCATGTCATGTCCTGGACATCAAACAGTCTGGCGCTCACACCAGCCATCCCCATCGGTATGTCGGTTGCGGGCTGGGCGGCTGACAACCGCAACCTGCTGCATGCAGGCTGCGTTACCGGCCTCTCCTTCGCCACCGCCTTTCTGTTGACGGAAGGCCTGAAGTTTACGGTACAACGTCCCCGTCCCTACCTGACATATCCCGATGAGCTGAATCCGGTCCGCACCACGTTCGGGTACTCCTTCCCTTCAGGCCACACCTCTCTCACATTTGCCACGGCCACATCGCTATGCCTCTGCTATCCGAAATGGTATGTGGTTGTCCCCTCCGTGATTTGGGCCGCCGGAGTGGGTTTTTCGCGGCTATATCTGGGCGTGCACTACCCTTCCGACGTGCTTGCCGGCGCACTGATAGGCACCGCCTCCGCCGTGCTGGTTTACAACCTTTCAAAAAGCTGGTGGCAGGATTCCCCGCAACCGGTCACAGCCTTCGCCATTCCGGTTGTGGTTTCATTTTAATTAATCCTTCCCGTTTTCTCTTAGCTCGAGCCACTCGTTCACATTCAGTTGCTCCCCCGTGCTCAAACGATAGGGGTAATATTCACAATAATCACCACCACCTGACTCTCCAAAATAATAGTGCCTTTATCCTATCCTGATCTTCATTCACCGAAAAACCTTCTTCTTAATTGTGTATTGACGGCGGTTCCCGTGAGTTT
>DBYD01000008.1 GCA_002309855.1 Bacteroidales bacterium UBA1195 | reverse complement strand
TGGTTGCTTTCGCTCTCCAGCAGCTCCACGATTTCCACCCGCTCCTTCAGCAGCACCGTGAGGAACCCCTCGAACACGCTGAAATCGGCCTTGTCGCGCAGGATGTGCTTGGCCGCCCAGTCGAACCGGATGTAATGGTCATTGTCGTTCATTTTGTTCATTTTGTTAATTTTAAAGGTTAATGTTGGGACGCACGACCGTGCGCCTGTACCGAATGCAAAAGTAATCAAAATCCTAATACATTCCGCCGCATGGATTGAATTTTTTCCCCTCTACACCGTCTGGCTGTTCCGGTATTCCCCCGGCGTCATGCCGGTCTCCTTTTTGAAGAAGCGGCAAAAGGAGGAGGCTTCCTCGAACCCCAGTTTTGTGGCGAGATTCTTTATGCTGTCACTGTTCCCTGCCAGCAGCTCCTGCGCCGTATGGAGTGTCATGCTGTTAATCCAGTGCTGTACCGACTTCCCGCTGGCCTCCCTCACCGCGTTGCCAAGGTAACCTGGTGCGATTTTCAGTTTGTCCGCATAATAGGAGGCATTCCTTGAAAAGGTATCCTTTTCCTTCAGCAACTCCTCCATGAAATCTTCAAACAGGATTTCAACACGTTTTTTCCGCGGCCTGCTTCTCAGTTTGTCCGCATAGACGATGTTGATGAAGTTCAGCATGGCAAGCACCTGATGTTCGATGGAACAGGCCAGCTTTTCCCGCTCATTCAGATAATCGGTGATCATGTCGAAATGGCTTTTGATCCGTTGAAAGTTCCGGTTTGACAGTTCAATGATATCCAAATGGAAGAACAGGTACTTTTTCCGCATGGCTTGAGGCATTCTGAATTCAACCATGCGCATTTTCCAGTCCTTGCTGACGGACTGTATGGAAAACAGCGTCCCCGCAGGCTTGAGAATCAGATCTCCTTTTTTGACCAGAAATGGCTTATGAAAGAATTTCACTTTTGCGTCACCCTCTTCCGCCAACAGCACTTGCGGCGCGTCTGTACGGTATGGGGTGCCGAATGATTTTTTTTCATAAACCGATGATGAATTGTTTACAAATGTAATCCAATCCAGAAGAAAGTTTTTCTCACGGTTCATCTTCTCCATGTCAAAAATATCCCTTATCATGGAAGTGTTCAAAACATGTTCAGTGATCATACTGCGCAACAATTTTTGGATGCAAAAGTACAACTAAAACGAATGCTGTGCTTATGCCAATCGGATAAAATGGGATTTGGCATGTGAAAAATGGGGTTGTGCATATCATTCATTTGTAAATCGTAAGCATAGAGTGAGTAACTTTGTAAAAAAGACAGAGATGTTTGTCAAAAACAGGAGATAGTATAAAAACATGTTATATGCAATGATTTGTGGTTTGCGCATAAAACGGAACGGAGGTGATAGGAGTCTGCCGATGGTGACTCCGGATGGTGTGATTTGGCCTATTGGGGAAGTCGCGCTGCTGCTGTCAGGTGCGCTTTCTGCGCAGAACGGTGCCAGCAGGCAGCTTGAGCAACTGTTCCTGTCCTTTTGTCCGCGCCTGACACTCTCCTGTCCTATATCTGACCTCTTCCCTCGGAAGACTGGCCAAGGCCGTTCCAACGGAAACTATGATTCCAGAAACATCGATATCCAATACCATATTATCTGTAGCACCGACCCGCCTGTAGGCTGACGCTGCCCCTGCCTTAAAAGGAACCGAACAGGTGGGGGTGACAAGCGGCGGACTTGTAAAAGCGCAAACATGGTTCCCGCCACCTTTGTGGAAACCTGGAGGTGGTTCAAGCAGGGTCCAGTGTTTCTAACGGATATGTGAAAAGGCTAAACATATCAGTTTTAATTTGATTGCCTAGTTTTAAATTTTTTTATCATGGGAATAAAAAAAACAATTCTGCCCTTAGTGGCAACAGCAATTCTCGCAGGAGCGATGTTCTTCGTTGGCTGCGAGAAGGAGAAGAAGACGGAGTTAATGTCGGAAACAATGGTTTCCAATATTAATGATGTTAATTTTAAAAGTGTTGTTATTGGAACTGAAAAATGTTCCGAAAACATCGTTGGATACTTAATGGATGTCTGTTATCCTGAGGGCATTGGGGATTCCCTGAGATTGTCCGGGATACTTTATTCAAATGTTGTGAAAACCTATTCTGTGCCACAGCAATCATTCAATATAGGCGATACGGTTTCAGGAACATACCAGAACAAACCGGATTCGTTATGCGACAGGATATGTTCAGCGATGAATCCATATTATGATGTCCCGGAAATAATTGTTAAATTCTAAATCTGCTGAAAAATGAAAAGAGTTATTTATGTAAAGACGCCATGGTATGACGTCTTCGCATCACAACACTAACCCGCCACATTACTTTAATTTTGAGAATTTAGTTAAGAAGACAGGGTTCGGCGCCTCCACGGCGCGGCCCTGTTGTAAAAAAAAAATCCGCATCCATGTAATATTCCATGGGTAAGAAACGTTATAAAATTGAATTATTAACCATAAAAACACAGCATTATGAAAAAAGTCCTTACATTTTTCCTCGCATTTGCAATGGCGGGCGGCTGCCTTGCCCAGTCCGCACCCTCCTGCGAAATGACCATCGACACCCTTTCGGGGTGCGCCCCCTTCGCAGTGGAGTTCAAGTTCAAATCCGTCAACACCGACACTCTTAAATTCTACACAGGTGACGGACGCGTTTACTGGTTCACCGACACATCGGAATGGAACGCTCCGGTGCGGCACATCTACGAACATGCCGGAGTGTTTGTCCCTGTCGTTGAACTCATCCAATGGGTCTCCCAAAAGGATTCCAACGGGAATGACCAAAAGGTAAGGGAGATGAAACTGTATGTGAGCACGGACACCGTGAAGGTCTTAAACTGCCGTAAATGGAAATGGTTCCCCAAGGATGCCGAATGGACATACATCATGCCGTCGGCATCGGGTCCCGAAGTCCAGCCTTTTGACTTCAGGGTTGAGGGTGACACGGTTATCCAGGGAAGGAACTGCGTCAGCACCACCTTCAAATTCAATTTCTTCAATGTAGCCAACAACATACGTAACATCTGTTTCCATGAATCCGGCGACAGCGTCTTCTATTACAACCCCATCGCAAAGGAGTTCCAGCTGCTCTACAACTTCAACTTGCAGAAGGGTGATTCGTATGTGATATGCCCATCGCCCGAATATCCAAATGATTCCATCGTGGTCCACATCGATTCCATAAGGGAGGAGACTGTGCACGTGCACCTGCTGCGCGTGCAGTATGTGCACACGGAGTCCATCTCCCACGCTGATAGGCCGAACTTCTGGCAGTTAGGATGGGGAAACAAGGCCGTCATATATGAGACCATCGGTTCTCTGAACTATTTCATGCCGCAGGAGACCGGCTGGAACGATGTCTTTTTCAGTCATCTCTGCCAGTATATCGGAGACGGCATATACTACAAGCGGGATCCTGATGAGAATTGCGACACGGTGACCGGCATCTTTGATGCGGAGATGAGCGGTCGCCTGATTGTTTTCCCGAACCCGGCCAGCGGCCAGATACGGCTGCGCTACGAGCAGGGCACGCTGCAGAGCCTTCAGGTGTTCAACGCCGTCGGGCAGGAGGTGCTGCGGCAAAACCTTGAGGGCAGCGAACAGGTTGTCAACATCTCCTCCCTCGCCAAAGGGGTATATTTCCTGAAAATCGGAACGGACCGCGCCACCGTCATGCGTAAGATCGTGGTGGAATAAAAAACAAAACAATCCACGGGAATCCCCGTGGATTGTTTTTTCCGTCCTGTAGAGACGCAAAATTTTGCGTCTCTACATCCGGATTATTGCGTTTTTTTCTGGTAGAAGACAAAATCGTCGTCGATGTAATCCACCGTTATGGTTACGTCGGGCGTGACCTCGTCCGCCAGAATCATTTTTGAAAGACGGTTCAGGATATTCTTCTGGATGACCCGTTTCAGCGGACGCGCCCCGTACTGAGGGTCGTACCCAAGGCTGGTGAGCGCATCCAGTGCGTAGTCGGTCAGGGAGATGTGGAGGTTGTTCTGTTCCAACAGCGTCTCCACCTGACGCAGCTGCAGCCGGACAATGCTCCTGATTTCGGATTTGTTCAAAGGTTTGAACATCAGTATCTCGTCAATACGGTTCAGGAATTCCGGACGGATGGTCTTGCGCAGCAGCGACATCACCTCCGCCTTGGCGGCCTCAGTCACTGTCTCGTCGATGGTCTCCGCCTTGTCGAAATGCTCCTGGATAATGGAGGAGCCAAGGTTGGATGTCATGATGATGATGGTGTTCTTGAAATCGGCCACACGGCCCTTGTTGTCGGTGAGCCGTCCGTCGTCCAGCACCTGAAGCAGTATGTTGAACACATCCGGATGAGCCTTTTCAATCTCATCGAACAGCACCACGGAATAGGGTTTGCGCCGCACCTTTTCCGTCAGCTGTCCGCCCTCGTCGTAGCCCACATATCCCGGAGGCGCCCCCACCAGACGTGAGACGGAGTGGCGTTCCTGATATTCGGACATGTCAATCCGCACAATGGCATCCTCCGTGTTGAAGAGGTATTCGGCCAGGGCTTTCGCAAGTTCGGTCTTGCCCACGCCGGTGGTGCCCATGAACATGAACGATCCGATGGGCCGTTTGCTGTCCTGCAGTCCGGCACGGCTCCGCCTGATTGCATCGGCAATGGCGGCGATGGCCTCATCCTGACCTATCACCCTTTTATGCAGTTCGGCTTCCAGATTCAGCAGTTTCTCCTTCTCGCTCTGCATCATGCGCTGTACAGGGATGCCGGTCCAGCGGGCCACTACGGCGGCGATGTCGTCCGCAGCCACCTCCTGGTCAATCATTGGGGTGTCGCCCTGCAGCAGCTGAAGGTTTTCCGTTGCCTCCTTCACCTTGTTTTCCAATTCCTTGATTTTCCCGTAGCGCAGCTCCGCCACTTTTCCGTAGTTGCCGTTGCGCTCCTCCTGCGTGGCCTGGAACTTGGCCTCCTCAATGCCGTTCTTGTATTCCTGGATCTGGTTGACCAGCTGCTTCTCCTGCTCCCAGCGGGCACGCATTCCGTTGCGTTTCTCGTTCAGTGCGGAAATCTGCTCCGAAAGCCGTGCGATTTTCTCCGTATCGTTCTCCCGTTTGATGGCCTCGCGCTCAATCTCCAGCTGGCGGATTTTCCGCTCCACGTCATCCAAGGGCTGCGGTACCGAATTAATTTCTAACCGCAGTTTGGAGGCTGCCTCGTCAATCAGGTCGATGGCCTTGTCGGGCAGGAACCGTTCCGTGATGTAGCGTTGTGACAGATCCACGGCGGCCACAAGCGCCTCGTCCAGAATCCGCACCTGATGGTGCTTTTCGTAGCGCTCCTTCAGCCCCCGCAGAATCGAGACGGTCGAAAGCCGGTCAGGCTCGTCCACATACACAACCTGGAAACGCCGTTCCAGAGCCTTGTCCTTCTCGAAATATTTCTGGTACTCCGAAGTGGTGGTGGCACCTATTGCACGCAGTTCGCCACGCGCCAGGGCAGGTTTCAGGATGTTTGCGGCGTCCATGGCGCCTTCGCCTCCGCCCGCGCCGACAAGCGTATGGATTTCATCAATGAAAAGTATTATCTCCCCATCTCCGGCGGTAACCTCCTTAATGACGCTCTTCAGACGCTCCTCAAATTCCCCCTTGTATTTGGCACCTGCCACAAGCGCACCCATGTCAAGGGAATAGATCTGCTTGGATTTCAGGTTTTCAGGAACATCACCCTCCACAATACGGTGTGCCAGCCCCTCAGCGATGGCGGTTTTTCCCACGCCGGGCTCGCCAATCAGAATCGGGTTGTTCTTGGTTCTTCTGCAAAGAATCTGCAGCACACGGCGGATCTCCTCATCCCTGCCGATGACAGGGTCAAGTTTCCCCTTGCGGGCCAGATCGTTAAGATTCTTCGCGTAACGGTTCAGGGCCTGGTAGCTGTTTTCCGCATTCGGGGAGTCCACATGGCTCCCTTTGCGCAGCTCCTGTATGGCCTGTTTCAATCCTTTTTCTGTCAGACCACTATCTTTTAATAAATTGGATGTTTCGTCCCCGGCCAGCAGCATTCCATAGAGCAGATGCTCCATGGAGACATATTCGTCCTTCCATTCCGCCAATATGCCTATTGCCTTCTGGATGGTTTTCTGCGCCCCGTTCGAAAGATAGATGCTGCCGGTGTCCCCGCTCACTTTCGGGTAGCTCTCGACCATCTTGTCCGTCACCTGCCGCACCTGGTTCACATTGACGCCGTTCTTTTTCAGCAGAAAGGATAGCACATCCTTGTCCTCCTCCAGCATCGCCTTCAGAAGATGCGCATTTTCAATCTGCTGCTGCTGGTGCGCCAGCGTGATGTTTTGGGCCCTTTGCAGGACCTCCTGTGTCTTTACGGTAAACTGTTCTATATTCATGTTATTTTCTCCTTTCCTTTTTAAAACAGCAGATGTATAGCAATTCTTGCGCCAGCCGGCATATACGGACAAATTGTCCGGTTTTTATTATAGAACAGCTTGAAAATATGACATTTTGACAGAAAGCTATTGCCGCCCGTCATTTAACCTTTATAACCTGCTCCGGCACATTCCAGCCGCTGACCTTCAGGTAACAGCCGTTTGCCGATGTCTGGCGGTTGGGTACACCGATAAGTTCGTTGTCAATACGTATGGTTTTGCTTTCGCCCGGCATCAGGGTGAAGAAATTTTCGCTGTAAAAGGCGGGACGGATGGGTTGTCTGTTTTCGTCCAGCAGGTGCAGCTGGTTGAAAAAGGCGATATTCCTGCTGTTGTTCCGGATTGTCACCTCCACCAAAAAACAGGGAGCCTTCTGTGGGACCGCCCTGACGCTGCATTTCAGTGATGCCTGCTTCATGCTGTTCAGCTGTTGGAAACCGGCGGTGCAGGGGCCGGTAAGGGTATTCTTGCCTTCATACTTGCTGTTGGAACGCCAGTAGAAATTCTCGGAGACGCTCTTGCCGTCGGCATCGGTCAGCCGCAGCTTCAGGAACTGCACATCGGTAGTTGCCTGGGAAAAATCAACCGTCATCACGTCGTTGGCCACACCGTCCTCCGGCACGCGGATGTTGTCCACGCGCCTTTCCCACACCTTGCGGCTGTTCAGGTCATACACCGTGGCTGTGACACTGCCGCCTTCAAAGGCGGTGTAATAGTCGTTCACCACTGAGACTGTGTTTTTCAGGAAGTCGTACTGGACATGAACCGGTTCCAAGGCGTTGGCGGTATGGTAGAGTGCGGCGGTCGGCTCCAAATACCAGTCGTAGATGTGTCCGCACACCTGCGGCACCGGACTGTTGTGGAACCAGAAGAGCAGGCCGGAGCACCAGCGGTCGCCATAGCCGAACTTGTTGTAGTTCCAGCACTCCCAGATTGAATGCGAGTTGACGGCGGCCACCAGCTGGGCCCTTTTCGAGAACTCCTCAATGGAGTTGGAGGTGCCGTACTCGTCGGTCATCTGTTTGTAGAGGGTGCTCACCTGCGAAAAGCCGTTGCCGTCGTGGTAGTCCCACACCTCGCGGTTGATGGGCCACAAATCCTTTTCGTCCATCATCAGGCGGAGCGATTCCACTAAGGGAAGCACCGGAGCGCCGTATTCCGGGTTGAAGCCGTCGATGCGGCTGCCACGGTCGGAGGCGGTGTTCTCATAGTGCCGCATCGGATTCACCTGCTTGTAGGGGCTGCCGTCGTGGATGCCGTCGCACTCCGACTGCATCTGGTAGCCACGGGTGCCGTCCAGTTTGGCCAGCAGCTCCCGCATTCCCGGCATCTCCGTGCTCTCGTTGGAGCAGACGTAATAGGCCACCGAGGGGTGGTTGCGGATGCGCTTCACCGTCGATTCCACGTTGTTCATATATAGTCCCTTGTCCTGCGGGTGACGGGTGTCGCCGGTCATCCAGAACTCCTGCCAGATGAGCAGGCCGTACCGGTCGCACAGTTCATAAAAACGGTCCGATTCGGCAATGCCGCCACCCCAAAAGCGGATCAGGTTGATTCCGCACTGGCGGGTGTAGCGCAGTTCCGCCTCCGTCCGTGCATCGTCAGAGCGAAGCATCGCCTCCGGAATCCAGTTGGTGCCGCGGATAAAGATGGGCCTGCCGTTCACATGAAAACGCCGCGAATGGTCGGGGGTGTTTGTGTCGGAGGTAATTTCACGTATGCCGAAACGGATGTATTTTTCGTCACAAACCATTTCGTTGACAGAGACTGTCATTTGCAGGTCGTAAAGGTTCTGCGGCCCCTTGTTCACCGGCCACCAAAGTCTGGGATGCTCTATCACCAATTGGCTGAACTCCTCGGGGGTGAATATGACCTCTTCCGTGCAGCCGCGCTCCACCCGCACCTTTTTTGAAAAATGGATATCCTCGCCGATGCTTCCTTTCACTTCGCATTCCACCGCTTCAAAGGTAGGATTGACCACCTCCACCGAGACGGTTTCGGAGGCCTGCCCGTAATCAGGATGGCGCAGTTCGGATTTCACAAAGGGATGGCGGAGCGCCACATCGCCCGTGGCGTACAGATAGACGCTGCGCCAGATGCCGGTGTTGCGGTCGCGGATACCGTCCATGAAGGTGAAGTCCCAGCCGATGCTCATCAGCATGGTGGTGTTCAGCCCGATGTTGCCGTCGCCGCCATTATGGAACTCCTTGAATGCGCCCCAGTCCTTCTTTTTCCAGGTGCCGGGGACATCCACCGGTATCACCTTCACCGCCAAGGCCGCCTTTTCGCCCGGTTTCACAAAGTCGGTGATGTTGATGTAATCCTGCACGAACATCCCGTGGATGGAGCTGAGCAGGTTGCCGTTCACCCAAACCTCCGCATGGTAGTTGATGCCGTCGAACTGGAGCCAGATCTGCTTGCCGGCATAGTCGGCGGGAATCTCAAATTCGGTGCGGAACCAGCGGGTGTAGTAGTCGCGCCCCACCTGCGATATGTCCGGAATCAGCCCCTTCTGCACCTTGTTGTTCAGCCCGTAGTAGGGTTCCGGCACCTTGCCGTTATATACATCGGTGTTCAGCACCGTGCCGGGCACGATGGCGGGCAGCCAGCCTTCGGTGGAAAAGCCGGGGAGCGATATCGTCTCCGGTTTCTCCTTCAGTTCGCTTTGCGGCAGGGTCAGCCATTCCTGTTTCCCGTTATGGCTGATTTTGGAATCCAGGCTGATGCGCTGCGCCAAGGCGGGGCGGAGCACCACTGCCAGCAGCAGGGCGGCCATTCCGCGCAAAAGGTGGGATGATATTCTCATGATATTGTTTTTCAAGTTAATCTTCTGAAATCTCTTCAATGTATTCCCGATACTTTGTATAGACATTGGCGCGGGAAATGAAGCCGTGGTATCTTCCCTGTTCGTCCACCACCGGGATGTTGTAGTTGCCGGAGGTCTCAAATTTCCGGACCACGCTGAACATCGACTCCTCCGGATGGATGGATTCCTTGGGGACAAAGGCGTACTCATCCACCGGTTTGTCATAGTTTTCCGGATGGAAAATCAGATGCCGGACATCATCCAGGATCACCAGCCCGTAGAAAATGCCTTTCCCGTCCACCATCGGGAAGATGTTCCGCTTTGACTTTTCAATGACCTTGGTCAGGTCAAACAGGGTGGCGTCGGGCGGCACACATTGGAAATCGTCGGAAATGAAGTCCGTCACTTTCAGCTGGGTCAGAGCCTGCTTGTTCTTGTCGTGGGTGATCAGATCGCCCTGTTGGGCCAAAGGCTTGGTATAGACCGAATATTTCTCAAAGGAATAGAACAGGATATATGATGATACGGTGCATAATATCAAGGGGATGAGCAGCTGGTAGCCGCCGGAGATCTCCGCAATCAGGAAGATGGCCATCAGCGGAGCCTTCATGATGCTGCCCATCACGCCGGCCATGCCCGCCAGCGTGAAATTGATGACCGAAAGGTCCAGGCCGAGAAAACGGTTGCAGAAGGTGATCAGGATGAATCCGGTCACGCCGCCCACAAAAAGCGACGGGGCGAACACGCCGCCGATACCGCCCGCCGCATTGGTGAAGGCGGTGGCGAAGGGTTTGAGCAGCAGCAGTGCGACCAGAAACAGCAGTAGCGTGATGTCGCTGAACTGCAGCATATAGAGCGGGCTGTTGTTGAAAACCACGTTCCCCTTGCCGTTCATGATGCTGGCCAACATGTCGTAGCCCTCACCGAAAAAGGTTGGGAAGACAAAAATCAGCAGGCTCAGGATGGTGCCGCCGAAGAGTATTTTGAACACCGGTTTCCGCACCCTTTTGAAGGAGCGGCTCACCCAGTCGTTGGTGCGGACAAAATAGAGGGACATCAGGCCGGTGAGCACACCCAGAATTATGTACCACACCAGATTTTTCATGGCATAGTCCAAATCGGATGGAATCTCGTTGAACATGATGTCCTTTCCCAGAAATAGGTAGGAAAAGGAGGTGGCCGTCACTACAGAGACCAGCAGCGGCAGCAGCGAGGAGGCGGTCATGTCGAGCATCAGTATCTCGATGGCAAAGAGCATTCCGGCTATCGGTGCGTTGAAGATGGCCGCCACCGCAGCGGAGGTTCCGCAGGCGGTGAGCAGGATCAGCGATTTGTTGTTCAGATGGAAAAAGGAGCCTAACTGTGAGCCGATGGCCGAGCCGGTCAGCGCAATCGGGGCCTCCAGTCCTACAGAGCCTCCGAACCCGACAGTCAAAGTACTGCTGACTAGCGAGGAATAGGTATGGTGCCGTTTTATGTGCCCGTTTTTCCGTCCGATTGCATACAATATTTTTGTCACTCCGTGGCTCAGGTCATCCTTTACAAAAAATCGGATGAACAGCACCGTCAGCGTTATGCCGATGATGGGGAAGGCCAGGTAGAGGTAGTTGAATTCGTTGTTGGGGAAGGCGTCCTGCAGCAGCCGGTGGGTGTAGAACACCGCGTTTTTAAGCACCACTGCGGCCATGGATGATACGACACCCACAACCATGCTAAGTACAAGCACAATGTTCTGTTCCGGAATCCGCGAAAGCAGCCGGTTGCCTGATTGCCGGAATTTGGTGCTAAAATTCATAGTCGGCAAAGGTTTGTATTATAGAAAAATTCAGCACCCATTGCGTCCCTTGCGCGTCAGTATATTGGAGTTTCATCTCCTTTTGGGTGAGCCGCAGAATCTTATATTTTCTGGAAACCACCGCGTAACGGGAGGTGAAGGTGGTGTTCAGGATTGTCTTGTCATCCTCGAATTCCCATGAACCGTTGCTTTTGAGTAGGGAATTGTTCTGGTAATAGGTTATGAGTACGGTCCCGGATTTGTAAAGTTCCCAAGTGCCGTCCGGAGATTCCACATCGCTGGGTGTCTCCGTGGTGGTTTTTTCTCCGTTCTTGTAAACCGAACTCAGTTCCCATATACCACGTATGCGGTTCTCCGCCTTGCGGAAACTGATTTTCGGCCCGTCCTCATATTTCTGGCAGGAGGGGAGGGTGGCCGTAAGGATACAGAGCAGCAGAAGGTATAAAAAGTTCTTTCGCATGGTTTGTCCTGCTTTGCACCCTCTCCCGATATTTCGGGAGAGGGACTGGCAGGTAATGTTTAATTGTTATTTCACCGGAATGTTGGCTAATGTCTCCACCAGGAACTTCCAGAAGCGGTCAACGCTCTCCACATTCACCTTCTCATCGGGGGAGTGCGGGTGCATGATGGTCGGGCCGAAGGAAATCATGTCCCAGTTGGGATATACGCCGCCCAGCAGGCCGCATTCCAGTCCGGCGTGGATGGCCTTGATTTCAGGCTCCTTGCCGAAAAGTTTCTTGTAGGTGGCCATCATGGTCTTCAGAATCGGGGATTCCATGTTTGGCTTCCAGCCCGGGTAGGCGCCGGTCAGGCTGATTTTCGCGCCGGCCATCTCAGCAACGGCGGTCATGCGTTCGCCCACGGCCTCCTTGGCGGAATCGACCGAGCTGCGCAGCAGGCACATGATGGTGACAATCCCGTTTTCGGATTTCACGATTGCGAGGTTGGAGGAGGTCTCCACCAGCCCCTTCATGCTGTCGCTCATGCGGAGCACGCCGTTCGGCATGGCATACACCGTGTTGATGATGTTTTTCTGGCAGGCAAGTTCCATGACCTGTGCAGGGACCTCAACCGCCTTGGCGACGATGCTGCCCTCCGGTTCGGTGGCGGCGAACTCGTTCTTCACTGTGGCGGTGAAACGTGCGACCAGCACTTCAAAAGCGGCTGCCTTGTCGGCAGGCACGGCCACGGTTGCAAAAGCCTCCCTCGGGATGGCGTTGCGCAGGCTGCCGCCGTTGATGTCGGTAAGGCGCATTCCGCATTCCACGGTGGCCTTGTAGAGCAGGCGGTTCATCAGCTTGTTGGTGTTGGCGCGTCCCAGGTCGATGTCCATGCCGGAGTGTCCGCCCTTGAAGCCGGTGAATTCAATGTGGTATCCCTTCATGCCGGCGGGTGTCGCGGTGAGTTTGTAGGGGATTTCGATGGTGGCGTCCAGGCCGCCGGCGCAACCGACATAGAGTTCGCCCTCCGTCTCGGAGTCCATGTTCAGGAAAATGTCGCCCTCCAGCTCTCCGGCCTTCAGGTTGGAGGCTCCGGTCATGCCGGTCTCCTCGTCCACGGTGATGAGGGCCTCAAGCGGTCCGTGCACCAGGTTATCGGACTGCATCACGCTCATGGCGGCTGCCACGCCTATTCCGTCATCCGCACCCAGGGTGGTGCCGTTGGCGCGAACCCAGCCGTCCTCACACACCCGCATTTCGATGGGGTCGGTCAGGAAGTCATGCTTTTTGTCCGAGTTTTTCTGCGGAACCATGTCAATGTGTCCTTGCAGGATGGCCATCTTGCGGTTTTCCATGCCCGGTGTGGCAGGCTTCCGCATGATGATGTTTCCGATTTCATCCTGACGTGCCTCAACATTGTGTTCCTTTGCCCACTGCATCAGGAAGGCGGTGATTTTCCCCTCATGTTTGGAGGGATGTGGGATGGCGCAGATCTGTTTGAAGTTCTCCCATACCAGTTTGGAGTCCAGTTTGCTTAAATCAATCATGTTTATCTTTTTTTAAGGTTATTTATAAATATAATATAAATGTAACGGAACAAATTCCGCTTTATTGTGTCAAAATGTATGGATTAGTCATAGAACCGCCAGCTTATGCCAAGGCGGAAGCCGAAACCTTTGGCCGGGTAGTGCGGGAACTGGAACGGATAAAAGCCCTCCATTGCGGAGAGGATGTTGGCGCAGGCGAAATAGGCATGGAAATGCTCTATGCGGGCATTCAGGAAGGCGCTCAAATAAAAGTCGTTGCCAACCAAAGTGCTGTTCTGGTGATAGAACTGCTGCATCGAAGGCTGGTAGCCGTCCGCATAATATGCGGTGAAATAGGTGATTTCCGCGCCGAACTGCATATAGGCTGCCTGATGGAAAAGCGGGAAGCCGTAGAAGACGCTGTTTCGCGTGACCAATGCGGGCAGGTGCAGCGAGTCGCTGCTGCTGCGCTGCAGGTAGCCGTGCAGGTCGGCACCGAACCCTTTCCAGCGCAACGGAAGGAGCAGTTCCCCCTGCATCACATGGATTGGTTCCGACAGTTGGCGGACAGTCAGCTGTTCGTTCAGATATACATGATTTCCGAGGCTGTAGCTCCGGAATGCGGCCTGACAGCCCTTCCAGTCAAGCAGCACCTCCGCCCGGAGCAGCTGCTGCTTCTGAAGCGGATTATTCCAGCTGATGCCATTGGAAACATAGTGGCGGAAAAAGTAGTCCGGTTCCTGTATGTCGTATTTAAGCACGGCCCTCAGGAAACCTTTGGGCAGGGTCTGTTCCATTTCTCCTGTTGAATCATTCAGTATTCTTTTCCTGAAGAGCGGCAGAACATATCCGGTTGTGACATGCAGGTCGTTCCGGTTATATCCGCTGAAGGCGTAGTGCAGCCGGGCGTTCCAGCTGCCGGCCCTCCCCAACGGGACTTCCATTCCGGATTGCAGCGCCATTACGGAACTGCGCAACCGGTCAAGCGTGTCACCTGTTTGTATGTGGTCGTGCGAAACGCCGAGGAACAAGGTGGTGCCGAGGTCGGTCAGCGACGATGGTTCGCGGTTGGTCCATCCTATCTGGTTGTGGATTATCCTGCCGGAGACAGAATCGGCGGCGCCAAGGCTGTTATCCGTATAGAGCGAACGGAAGCTTTTCATCCGAAACTGGTGTGTCAGGTATCCTAAACGTGAAGGGAGCAGGTTGCGGCTGCTGTCCCTGCGGTTGCCGAGGTGGAACCAGTGCCGGTAACGGAGATCGTTGTCGGAGTAGTTGTTCATGGCGGACGGTGTGTTGACCGAAATGGCGCGTGGCTCCAGATTGGCCATATAGTCCGCATCGTTGGCGATGCCGCCGCTCTCATGCAGGTAGAACAGGTTATAAATAAAGGAGAGATCGAATCCGTACCTGCTGCTGTCCGACCGCTGGAGACCATGAAAACCGAAGTTGACATCGCGAACCCCCTCGTTCACATAGACCCCTTCGGAGAGACGGGTCTGGAATGCCAGGTTATAGCGGAAATTCCCCAACTGCTGGGCATGCTCCACATCAAAGGAGTTCTCCTGCCCGTTACGCCACTCATAGCGCAGCATGGTATATACCCCGTCCACGCGGTTGAGCCGCCATTGCTCCAGGGTGCGCCTGTAGCAGGGATATGGCATTGTCTTGTAACTGAACCCCGGCGATATGGCAGTCTGGAAGTTCAGGCTTTTGTGCGCCTGCCCGATTGTGGCGATTGCGGTGTATATGTCCTTTGCGTGCAACAGGCTCTCCTGCCGGTAGGCTCCTGTGACGGAGGTGTCGGCTTCAGCACATCCCGAGATTGTCGGGAAAAGGTCGTAAAGGGTATATCTGATGACAGTGCGGTGTGCAACGCTGGAATCGGTACCGATAAAGGATGATGGTAGTTTTTGCTGGGTGGTGTCCTTGGTCTCCTGCGCCATCGGGCATGGCAGTATCCCACAAAGGCAGATTACTGCCATCCATAGCCAAGCATTTTTCCGGTACTTCAACATCCTGAATGGTTTAAAAAGCGGCGGAGTATACCTACTTCCGCCGCATGTGTCATTGTAAAGCCAAGGATTCAGTCCTGCTTTGGCGTTTCATTGTTCAACAGGCTTTTCAGCATCTTGTAGTAGTCCCCGTCGCACATCACCACACATGGATCCACACCACATGGATTCGGTTTGATGATTATTGACGCCGATTCGTTGTCTTCGTCATCTGGGGTGACCTTCTTGATGGCGGTGTAGGAACTCAGGAATTTTTCGTTGATGAAAATGAAGTTCTCAGCTCCGGCCCGTTTGGAAATATCCACTAATTGGTCATTCAAAATTTCAATGGTTTTTCCGCTTTTCAGTGTGATGACAATGTTTAATGGCTGTTGTTCAAAATAGGCGATGGCCTTCACGTTCAGTTTGATCCAATTCCCCTTGTTGTCAAAGCCTAACCACATCCCTTTGGATTTGCCTTTTTCAAACACTTGGACAACAAGTTCTTTCCCCTGTGCGTTATAAGTCCTCCACTCTCCGTCACGGAAATTTTCCTTGTACGCCCCTTTGGTCCAGAGTTCGCCTGTTTCATAGTAGTTTTCAAACGGTCCGTCCATCTTGTTGTCCTTGTAGGACATCTTCAGGCGGAGCTTTCCGTTGCTGTAATTGTTGTAGGCCGGTCCCTCCTTTTGGTCGTTGTTCCAGTTGATCTCTTCCAAAATCACCCCGTTGGTGGGGGAATAGATCCGGAACGGCCCCGACTTCTTGCAGTTCACATAGTTTTCTTCAGAAATCAGCTTGCCTGCGGCGTTGTAGTATTTCCATTGGCCGTCCTTCTTCTTGTTGATGTACAGCCCTTCGGCGGAAATCCTGCCATTTTCGTGGTACATCGTGCAGGGCACCTTGGGTGAATTGGGCGTGTATATGGAAACACTCATTATCTTGCCGCTTGGGTAGTAATGGGTCATCTTTCCGACAGGTTCCCCATTGTAGAACCTTCCTTCATACTGCAGCACCTTGTGATTGTCATACACTTTCCAATAGCCATACTTTTTTCCGAACTGGTCTGTCCGGTTCAGGGTGTCGGACTGTGAGTGGGCGAATCCTGCAAGCGCCATGCAGCAGACAATAATTAACAGCTTTTTCATATACAATATTATTTATGTACTTTGTGTACGAATTCCTCAACTTCAGGCACACCACCCTGATAAATCAGGTAGCCGTCGTAAGGCTCACGCGGTGTGGTCTCGCTGTTGATGGGGGTGAGCATCAGCTTGCGCACCTCCTCGCGGTCATGCGTAAGGCCGAGTGCCCAGCCCAACTTGATGTAGGCGGATTCGGCAAGCATGTTGTCGGCGGGGATGATGCCGCGCGCCATCAGGTCACGTCCGGTGTCGTAGACAAACATGTGGGTATATCCCCAGATGGTCTGCACGCACATGTACTGGTGGATGCCTGCGTCGGTCGCCTTCTGGATGGCCTCGAACATTCCCTTGTTCACGTGGCCCAAACCGGTGCCGTCCCACACAATGCCCTTGTAGCCTCTGTCAATCAAAGCCTCCAGCACATCCGGCTTCATGCCCGGGTAGTAGTAAAGTATGGCAACACGGTCATCGAACACAGGGACAATGCGGGAGGTGTTGTGGTCGTTGGCCGCGATGCTCGCCTTGTAGCTTTCCAGGTCGGTGATGACCTCAACCTTGCGCTCCTGGTTTTTGCGGCGGTGGTTGTAGACCTCCTTGATGGGTCTGGCACCGTTCTTCCTGTCGATGGTTGCCAGCGGCGTGTCGCCGATGGTGCGGAAGGTGGAGCGGTATGAGGAGTGCATCTTGCGCACGCGGGTGCCGCGGTGCAGGAATCCGTATTCGTCCGAGGTGGGGCCGAACATGCAGACCATCACCTCCGCAATGTCACCGTGTCCGGCGGCGGTCATGGCGTGCATCAGGTTCAGTGCTGCATCCGAACTCGGGCGGTCGGAGGAGCGTTGCGAACCTACCAGCACCACAGGCATCGGCAGGTTCTGGCACATGTAGGTCAATGCGGTGGCGGTGTGGGCTAAGGTGTCGGTTCCGTGTCCGATTACAATGCCGTCGATGCCGGCCTTGATTTCGTCACCGATTTTGTTGGCCAGTGCCATGTATTCCTTGGGGGACATGTTTTCAGAGAAGACTGCGAACACCTTCTCCGTGTCCAGATTGCAGATGTCGGCCAGCTCCGGCACGGCGCCGTACAGTTCGCCCGGTGAGAATGCCGGAATCACCGCGCCCGTGCGGTAGTCCAGACGTGATGCGATTGTGCCGCCGGTACCCAGCAGCTTCACATGGGGCAGTCCCGGGGTGTAGGGGAATTCCTTCTCCGGAATCTTGAAGTTGGGCTGCGGGTCGCGTTCGCCCTTCATGCCGGTGATGGTTGTGATGTCCAGACCGATGTTGTAGCCGGTTATCACCTTCATCACAATGTGCAGGTCGTCGGTGTTCTCGGCCCTCGGCAGGATTTTGCCGCTGAAATGTCCGCGGGTGGTCTCCACTTCGGCCTTGTCCCAGACGTGCACGTCGTATTTTTTCAAAATGTCAAGTGCTCTTCCTTTGTAACCTTGAAATGTCTTATCGTCCATGTTTTCTCTTTTTTCGGGTTAAAAATTAAATTTCCTTGGCCAGTTCCCCAAGGTTCATGTTGCCTAAGCCCATCAGGCTGAGCTCGCCCATGATGCTGTTCACCTTGTCGCATGGTTTGGTGTCCTTGCGGTTCGGGGTGAAGGGCGCTTTGGCGAGTTCCTTGGCCTTTTCCTTAAGTTCCTTCGCATCCATCTTCTGGAAGCCGATTACCGTCAGGATGTCTGCAAAATCCATCTCCGGATCCTCAAACATCACCTTCAGCATCTTTTTGGCGATGGCCGGGTGGATGTTCTCCGCCTTCAGGAAGGCAAGCATCTTGGCGATGCGGCAGGTGCAGAAAGGTATCTCCCCGTACTGCCCGTGGAGGTGCCGCAGCGTGTGGCCGAAGAGCGTGCCGACAAATTTCGGCGACATGCCCGTCTCCTCAACAATCTGCCTGATGCGCGGGAAATGGTTATAGGTGAAAATGTAGTCGAAGCAATCCTCCGGAATGCCCCACTTTGTGCACTGCACATAGCGGTCGGCCACCTCGTCGGGGATGTTCTTCCGCAGGCTTTCGATATAGTCGTTGCTCAATGGGATGGGGGCGGAGTCGGTGTCGGGATACATGCGGTCGGCGCCCGGCAGCACGCGCTCGAAGATGGTGGTGGCGTCATACATCACCTTGCGGGTCTCGTTGGGAACCCCGTCAAATGCCATCAGGGCGCGCTCCTCGATGGTCTCAAGAGCTGTCTTAACATCATCTTCCGGCGCCCAGAAAATTATCTGCGCATCCTCCTCGGAGGCGTTCATCTGTGCGCGAACCTGGTCGAACACGTGGTCGCTCACCACATCGTCGATGTCCTCGCTGGTGGCCATGTTGGGTCTTTCCAAGCAGGCAATCACCTTCAGGCGGCCCACAAACTCATCGTAGAAGGGACGTCCCGGCTGGCAGAAGTGGGAGAGCAGCCCTGCGAACTTCGGCAGGTTGACGGCATAGAGCTTTTCGCCACGTCCGATGGCATCGGTGATGGGTGTGAAATAGAATTTGTATTTTTTCGGGTCCAGCTCCAGCACGCCCATTTTCCAATCCTCCTTTTTGATGCGCTTTTTCAGCGTGTCGCGGATGGCGAGCAGGGCCCACTGGCGGAAGCATTCGTAATGGGTCACATCAGGAATCCATTTGTTGTGGGAGACTCCCTTCACCTCGATGCGGGTGCCGCCCTTGCAGCTCACATTCACATCCTGACGGCCTGCGCCCATGCCTGTGCGCACACGGCCGGTGCTGCGGTTGAGGAAGCGGATGTACTGGGCCGCCTCCTTAACCTCGTCGGGATTCATCAGTTCCGGTGCGGTGACGGTCTCAATCAGCGGCATTCCCAGACGGTCGGTGCGGTATATGCGGGTGTGGCCGATGTCGGAGACTTCGCGGCACGCATCCTCCTCCACGCTCAGCTGGATCAGACGCACCTTTTTGTTCTTCAACGGAATCTCACCTTCCACGCCCAGAATGGCTGTCCTTTGGAATCCGGTGGGGATGGAGCCGTCCAGATACTGCTTGCGGGTCACATGCACCTCGCCCACGATGTTCAGCTTGGAAGCCAGCGCAATTTCCAGCGCATACTGCAGGGCCTCACGGTTCAGGGGGAACGGAGGCGTGTCGTCAACATCGTAGGTGCAGGCGGTCTTGTGTGAAATCCTATATACAATGTTCTTGCGGGTCTTGAACTCCATCAGTGCGGTGCCGTCGTATCCGCCCATTTCGGACAGGGTGGGACGCATGTGGCGGAGCAGTTCCGCGTCGTATTCGTCGGGTTTCTGGAAAATGCCTGCCGGGCAATGGCAGAAAAGTTTCTCCTTTGTGGCTAACTGCTGGTGTGTCTCCAGTCCGGACATGAAGCCGATACGGTCGTAATCGGCCTGTGTGGCCTCCTTGCGGTCCACGTATCCGATGGCCTTTTTGCTCAATTCGTAGTTCTCTTGCGGATTTATCGTTTTCACTATGATATGTTTTTATTTGGTTATCAAAAAATTATATTAATACTTCCAGTGTAAGTTACAAACTGCCAAAATTATGAAAAAAATGAATAGAAAAAATGGAATTATGGGGATTTTTTTATCTATTTTGTTATTAACCGTTTAGGATATTAAATAA
Organism: Bacteroidales bacterium UBA1195; assembly: GCA_002309855.1. Taxonomy (GTDB): domain Bacteria; phylum Bacteroidota; class Bacteroidia; order Bacteroidales; family WCHB1-69; genus UBA1195. The sequence continues at coordinate 39,278 of DBYD01000008.1, read as the reverse complement.
TTCTAAGCCTTTTGGCTGTCAGCCTGTTTGTCCAACCATTCATCCACCAGCTTCTTTACTGTATTCACAAAAACTTTAGCTTCTGGATATAAGGATTTTGCCGATTCCATGTCATGACTGAAAAAATCATCATAATCACCGGTTAACCGGTTGGAAAACAATCGGCCATAATATCTTCCCAATTCAGTTGGAAGAATACCGGTTTTGATGAAATGCAGGCTCATCATTCGCCTGACACCGTCATGTGATTTTGTATGGATGTTATTAGCGACAAGAAGTGCGCAAATCGCATAGTAACAGGCATAATACATGCGATTGACAGCAGTGTTGTAATATTTGTTTTGGATCTGAACTTCTGCCTCATCAAGTGTCCGTACAGCATTTTCTATCCGGAAACGGACTATTTCATATCGGTTGTTTTTGCTTAACGGACTCATAATCTGATTCTGTCTTGTTCCACACTGATGCGGAAAGGTGTAACCATTGATTCCCATTGAACCATGGAACGAACCACTGGATTGATGATTACTCCGGTTTCAACTTCTATGGGGTAGGTGATTTTAAAGATGTCATCCTCATTTTTTCCGTCCACGGTAGGTTTGTTGAACAGAATGAGCAAATCAATATCCGAATCCGGGCGGGCATCGCCCCGCGCTTCGCTGCCGTAAAGCCACACCTCCATGTCGTATGGAAGCGTTGAAAGACCCTCTTTGATCCTTTGTGTGATTTCAGTTCGTTTCATGTGTTTTCCTAAAAAATACCATCAGTTAAAACGCATATCGGATGTTTTTATTGTATAGTTACACAAAAAAACGGTGTCAGTCCTACACCCGTTGGGATTAAATATCCCATAAGCCTGCCGCTGGCAGTCTTACAAACCAAAGAGAGCACAAATTGATAAACAAGCTTATCATTTGTACTCTCTTTGCTTTGTGACCCCGTTGGGATTCAAACCCAAGACCTTCAGAACCGGAATCTGACGTTCTATTCAGCTGAACTACGGAGCCTTTATAGATAGAGTTTAGTTAGTCTTAGAATATAAGGCCTATCTGCAGTTCAATTGTGCGGTTATAGGCCTCAACCTTTTTTTCATCTATCGTATTTGTTTCCGAATTAAGTTTTTTGGAGACAAATTTCTTATTGAACAGGTTGGTGAATCCGTTGTTGAACATCACCCCAACTGTGAGCCGTGTGTTGTTGTTGATCACATATTCCCCTCCGATGGAGAGAATCAGCGCTTCACGAATTGGGAATGTGTATTCCTTATTGTTCTTGTTATCGTTTTCAGGAGTCTTACCGTCCTCTGTCTTCTGTTTTGTTGCGGATACGCAGAAGGAGTTGTCCAATCCGAACACGCTGTAAATAATGTATTTGTCTGCGAGAGGGTTGGTTTGCAGCTTTAATGCGGTAGGGACACTGATGTAAATCATGTTGAACTTGTTCAACACATCTTTGGAACCGACAATGGAAATGGTTGAATCGATTTTCAGATCCTGTTCGGAATAGGTGAGTTTGCCACCCATGTGGCGGATGTTGACACCTGTCCGGAAGAAATAATTGGATGTGGCTTGGAACATGTTGATGTCCAGGTTAATGCCGTATGATCCGGAAAAAACTACCCCTTTGTTATTGTAACCGTCAGTGGTGGGATGCAACCAACTCAGTGCGGGGCTGGCAAAAACGCCCAGTTCGAAGGGACGCGGACGCGCGTCACCCTGTGAAAAAGCTGCCGACATGCCGACAAAAAGCATCAATATACTAACAATCAGTCTGTTTTTCATATTGCTCAGTGTGAAAAATTAAACGCTGCAAAGGTAACAAAAAAAGATGTATCATTTTCTGATGGGAATGAAAAAATTTTTTTTGCCTCCGTTCCTTCACCATATGGCTATTTCATGTACCTTTGCATTTTTATATTGTTTCAAAATTTTAACTATAAATCAGTTGATTATGGATATATCGCCCAAATACGTCCCGGCAGAGGTGGAGAGGAATTGGTATGAACATTGGATGAACAGCGGTTATTTCCATTCCGAACCGGATGGAAGAAAGCCCTACACGGTGGTTTTGCCGCCGCCCAATGTCACCGGCGTGCTGCACATGGGCCACATGCTCAACAGCACCATTCAGGATATTCTGGTCCGTCGCGCACGGATGCTTGGCATGAACGCCTGCTGGGTGCCGGGCATGGACCACGCCTCCATCGCCACGGAGGCCAAGGTGGTGGCCAAATTGAAGGAGGAGGGAATTTCCAAAAAAGACATCACCCGCGACGAGTTTATGAAGCATGCCTGGGAGTGGAAGGAGAAGCATGGCGGTATCATTCTCGAGCAGCTTAAAAAGCTGGGCACCTCCTGCGACTGGCAGCGCACCTGCTTCACCATGGACAAGCCGCAGTATGATTCGGTCATCAAGGTGTTTGTGGATTTGTATAACAAGGGTTTGATTTATAAGGGTGTCCGTATGGTCAACTGGGATCCTGTCGCGCTGACCGCCGTCTCGGACGAGGAGGTCATTTACAAGGAGTCCCGCTCCAAACTCTTCTATCTTCGCTATTATATTGAAAATACGGAGGATTATATTGTGGTGGCCACGACCCGTCCCGAAACCATCCTGGGTGATACGGCGGTCTGTGTGCATCCGGAGGATGAGCGTTTTGCCCATCTGAAGGGGAAAAAGGTGGTGGTGCCGATTGTGGGCCGCGTCGTCCCGATCATTTTCGACGAGTATGTTGACCGCGAGTTCGGTACCGGTGCGCTGAAAATCACGCCTGCTCACGACATCAACGACTACCAGATCGGCATGAAGCACCATCTGGAGACCATTGACATTTTCAATGATAACGGTACTCTGAACGAACATGGCATGGCCTATGCCGGCATGGACCGTTTCGCCTGCCGCAAGCAGATTGTGAAGGATCTGGAGGCCGCCTCCCTGATGGAGAAGGTGGAGGACTACACCAACAAGGTGGGCCATTCCGAACGTACCGACGCGGTGATTGAGCCGAAACTTTCCGCCCAGTGGTTCCTGAAAATGGAAAAACTGGCCGCCAAGGCTTTGGAGGTGGTCGAAAGCGATGAGATCCGCTTCCATCCGGTCAAGTTCAAGAACATTTACCGCCGCTGGCTTGAGAACATCAAGGACTGGTGTATCAGCCGGCAGTTGTGGTGGGGGCAGCGCATTCCGGCCTACTATCTGCCCAACCATGAGGTTGTGGTGGCCGAAACCCGCGAGGAGGCCTTCCGCATGGCGCAGGAGAAATTCGGCAAGGAGATCTGCACAATAGATGAAATGGTGCAGGATGAGGATGTGCTGGACACCTGGTTCAGCTCATGGCTCTGGCCGATGTCCGTGTTCGACGGCATCCGCTATCCTGACAATAAGGAGATTAAATATTACTATCCCACCTCCGACCTCGTGACCGCGCCCGACATCATCTTCTTCTGNNTTCTGGGTGGCGCGCATGATCATGGCGGGTGAGGAATACCGTAAGGATATCCCATTCCACAATGTCTATTTCACCGGTCTGGTGCGGGACAAATTGGGCAGGAAGATGTCCAAGTCCTTGGGCAACTCGCCAGACCCGATTGCGCTGATGGAGCAGTATGGTGCCGACGGCGTGCGCATGGGCATGCTTCTGACCGCCCCCGCAGGCAACGACCTGCCGTTCGACACCGCCATCTGCGAGCAGGGGCGCAACTTCTGCAACAAGATATGGAACGCGCTGCGGCTGGTAAAAGGCTGGACGGTGGATGCCTCGTTGGAAACACCGGCCCATTCCCGCATTGCGGCGGAGTGGCTGGAGCACCGCTTCAACCAGGTGCTGGCGGAGGTGGACGACGATTTCACCAAGTACCGCCTTTCCGAGGCGTTGATGTCCGTGTACAAACTGGTTTGGGATGATTTCTGCTCCACTTATCTGGAGATTGTCAAGCCGCCGTTCGGTCAGCCGATGGATGAACGAACCTACAAGGCTACCCTCCGGATGATGTCGCGGCTGATGCAGCTGCTGCATCCCTTCATGCCCTTCATCACCGAGGAGGTGTGGCACCTGCTGGGCGAGGGCGAAGGCGATGTGATGGTTTCCGATATGCCGCGTCCGGTGGTGTTCGATGAGGATATGTTACAGCGTTTTGCCGTCAGTATGGAGATGGTGGAGCAGATCCGCCGCATCCGTGCGGAGAAGAATATCTCCCCCAAGGAGCAGGTGGCGTTGTTTGTCCGGAATGCGGACTGCGGCTTCTTCTTTGAGGAAATTGTGCGGAAGCTCTGCAACCTTTCCGAACTGACGCTGACTGCCGACAAGGTGGAGAAGAGCGTATCGTTCGTGCTGCACAATGTGGAATGCTTTGTGCCCTTCTCAGCCAACATCAATGTGGAGGAGGAGCGGGCCAAGATCGAAGCGGACATCGCCTACATGGAGCGGTTCCTGGATTCGGTGCTGAAAAAGCTCTCCAACGAACAGTTTGTGAGCCATGCCCCCGAGAAGGTGGTCGCGCTGGAGCGCAAAAAGCAGGCCGATGCGGAGGAGAAGCTGCGGATACTGCGGGCACAGCTGGAGCAGTTGTAGGTTTTTGTTTGCTTTATTTTTAAAAAAGTGTCTCAAATATGTATAGTCCTGAAATTAAAAATTCCGAATCTTTTACCGCTCTGGAAATTTGTGCGGGTGCCGGAGGGCAGGCTTTGGGTTTGGAGCAGGCCGGTTTCAGGCATGTTGCACTTGTGGAGATAGAGAAAGACTATTGCAAGACACTTTCGCTGAATCGTCCGGACTGGAATGTTGTTTGGACGGATTTGCGTGATTTTGACGGTACATCGTATAAAGACAAGGTGGATCTGCTGGCTGGAGGCGTGCCATGTCCCCCGTTTTCTGTGGCAGGAAAACAATTGGGGAAGGATGACGAGCGTGACCTGTTTCCTGAAGCCATCCGTCTTGCAAGGGAAACCAACCCTAAAGTGGTTATGCTGGAAAATGTCAGGGGACTGTTTGACAATAAATTTGATTCATACAGACAGCAAATCATCAAATCATTTGAGGATATCGGGTATGCTGTCCAATGGCATTTGATTAATTCCGCAGATTTTGGTGTTCCCCAATTGCGTCCAAGAACGGTAATGATTGCCATAAGGCATGATTATGGAGATTTTGTTTTTTGCCCTGAAAAACAGCCTTCAAGAACAGTTGGTGAAGCACTTTGCGATTTGATGGGCGCTAACGGGTGGAAACAGTCGGATGCGTGGAAAAGCCAGGCTTCAAAAGTGGCTCCGACATTGGTTGGTGGCAGCAAAAAACATGGTGGACCCGATTTGGGCCCTACCAGGGCAAGGAAAGCATGGGCTGACTTGGGAATAGACGGCAAGGGTATTGCCAACGAAGCTCCTGAAAAAGATTTTGAAGGTATGCCCCGACTCACCTGTAGGATGGCGGCACGCCTGCAAGGTTTTCCGGACGAATGGCTTTTTTATGGAAGTAAAACGTTAAAATACAGGCAAATCGGAAATGCTTTTCCGCCGCCTGCGGCAAAAGCGATAGGAATACAGATAAAAAATTTTTTAGAACATGAAACCCTTCATAGCGTCAGAACGGAAAAACTATCACAAAGCATTGCTTGAAAGCATCCTTACAGTAGACGGCAATGGTGTAGCTTCAAACGCGGACAAGTCCAGCAGGATGTCTGTTTTGATAGCAAAAAGTATTGCAGACCAACTGGTGGCCGATACGAAAGCCAAAATGTTGGGACAGACAAGCGGAGCGAAATTTGAAGAAATCAATATGGCCTTTCTTGAAAAAACTTTTCTGAAATTACAGAATATCAGGCCTGGAGATTGGAAAATAATTAAATTGGGAAATAACAATAGGTTAAAGACATCCGATTTTTGCCAATATGAGCATCTTGCCTATTTGTCGGAAATAACCAAAAGGAATAAGGAATTGGCGGCTTCCCTTGGCAATGACTATATGGTTGCTCCAGATGTGATTATTTATCGTGAATTATGTGAGGATGAAGAAATTAACCGTTATGAGGCTTTAGTTGACGATTCGGTTTGCAGGGCAACGGATATCCGCAAAAAAAATGGAGGGAAACCTGTTCTCCATGCCAGCGTTTCTGCAAAATGGACGATTCGGAGCGACCGTGCGCAAAACAGCCGCACTGAGGCACTGAATCTGATTCGTAACAGGAAGGGACATTTGCCTCATATTGTTGTGGTCACAGGAGAACCGTTGCCGTCAAGGCTGGCATCCTTGGCCTTGGGAACCGGTGACATTGACTGCGTTTATCATTTTGCCCTGTATGAATTAATGGAAGCTGTAAAAAGCGTTGGAGATGAATCCGCTAACGAAATGCTTGGCATTCTGATTAATGGCAAACGTCTGAAAGATATTTCAGACTTGCCTTTGGATTTGGCGGTCTGACGCTTTTGCCGGATATTATGGTATTTCCTGATGCAATGAAATTATAAATATGTTGGAACGGTTTGTCAATCTTATCAATGTGAACATTGCTGTCTTTTTACAAGCCAGATGGCTTTACCGTAGTATGGGCTGGAAGGATAAGGACTTTTACCGGATTGGAGAGGTGACATACAATTCTGATCTTACTGCATGGCATGGAATTTTGGGCCTTTTTTTATCATTGCCAATGATGGTCATTTTCAGTAGAATATTTGGTGAAATCAATTGGAAGATATTTGTTGTTGCTCTCCTCTCATTGGCGCTGTCATATCTGTTCCATTGGTATTTCCTATATCACAAGAGCAAATGGCGCAAGTATTGGTTGGAATACAAGAATCAGACAAAATCGCAACGTATTATATGGGCGGTTATAACCTTTATAAACTATAGTCTTTATCTTTCCGCCTGTTTTGTCGGTGCGATCAGGATTCAAAACATGTAGTTTATAGCCTTTCCACGGGAATACCCCGCAGATTGGGCAATTTGCTCCGTCGGATTGTTTTTTCCTAAAAAAATTTCAATTTTCCTGTTATGTTTCCGTTGTTATCTGCACCTATAGGGTCGTAACAGAAGAGATATGGCAGATACAATTTTTTCACAGCGTAGTGCGGCCTCGTTTGAGGAGATGGTTGGCAGGAACCGGAGCCTGATATGGCATGTCTGTTCCGATTACAGCCTGGGCATGAGTTGGAACCGTGAGGATTGCGTTCAGGAGGTGCTTTGCCGCCTGTGGAAGGATTACGGGCAGCTGCGCGAGCCGGGGAAGGAGCGTGCCTGGGTCTATCGTGTGGCCACCCGCACCATGCTGATGCTTAAACGCAGCCGGCAGAACCAGTTGCAGTTGGTTTTGCAGCCGGAGGAGATGCAGCGGCTGCAAACTGTGCAGCCCGAAACGGACCGTGACGAAGAGAACTACCGCTGCCTGCTGCAGCTCATCGATTCGCTTCCGGAGAGCCAGGCAGTCATAATCCGCGCCCATCTGGACGGCTTTTCAAACAAGGAGATTGCCGCCATGACAGGCGGCACTGCGACGGGGGTGGCCATGCGCATCAGCCGGATCCGGAAGCGGCTGAAACAGTTGTATGATGCCGAAACGCAACGGACACAAATTTAGAAATACAAGTAGAATAACCGATAAATTAATGTAATCATGTCAAAAAGAGAAATTACATCCGATTTTGAAAAACAATGGGAGCGTCGCAGGCAGGCGTTGGACAGTGCCGCGCAGACGGTACCCGACGAGGAGCGCATGCGCTTGTGGGCCAAGCTGGCGAGGCAGCCGCAGCCGGCACAAGCGGAAAATGGGACTGTTTTGCGGAGGGTGAGACCCCGCTGGGTGCCTTATGCAGCAGCAGCGGCCTGTGTGACAGTGCTGGTAGGTGGCGGCATCAGTATGTTCCACGCGCAGACACCAGCATCGCCGGAGGCGGAAATGGTCAACTTGGATGGCAAGCAGGTATATTTCCTCTGCAACAACAGCTGCTCGGCGGCGGAGGTGGTTCAGGCGGCGGAGGAGATGTTTGACAAATAGTTTAGAGTTTAAAGTTAATAGTTAATAGTTATGAATAGGAGTGGTTTTTTGTGGATGGTTTTTGTGGCTGCGTGCATTTTTTGCGGATGCAAGAAGGAGCAGGTGCAGACTGAAAATGCGGCATTTGCCATGTACGAGCGTTATGCGGACAACAGTCATGGCGTGACAGTGGCCTATCTGGGCGATTTTAAAGTTGATAACCAGCCGATCAATGCGGTGATGCTGTCGGCTCCGTCGGAGGCGGAATGGCAGTGGCTTTGTGATGAGTTCGGTGTGCGGGAATGTAAAAACAGTCCGGATGCGATGCTGAAGCATCTGAGCGATTCAATCCGCAATGCGTTGGGCGTGCCGGACACTGCAAATAATGTCACCCACACCAATGCGGTTTATATCCAGGGTAATCTTGATCTGATGGATGATACTGCCGAGGCGGCTGCTATGGTGAAAAAGCTGCTTGATAAGGACAGTGTCGCCCAGCAGGAGGCAGCCGAACAGCTGGTGGAGCAGGTGGTTGGCAAACTGCTCGGACAGTCAGGTCTGAAATTGCAGAATGGTAAGAAAGTTTCCACCTACAAGCAAGTGAGGGTTAGTCATATGGACAGTATTCCCGCCAATATCGACAGCCTTGTCAGGAAGCATACGCGGCGGAGTCATATTACGGTGAGCGATGTGGAGGATGATGCCATCAATATTGACAGCATCTATAATTCGCAGCGCAGACAGCTGCAGAACTATGCGAAGAATAATGGCTATCAGGGCAATGTCATTGCCGTCAATTATGAGAAGAAGACCCTGTGGCTCTTCTTCTACCGAAACAGCGCGGAGTTCGATGCCATCATGCGGCACATCAACCGCGATGTGATTCCCTTGTAACCAAATCATAAAAGAAAGTAAAGCAAATTTCCTCATAGGGTTTTTGGATGTTCCTGCGGTCTCCACAGGAACGTCCAAAGGGACCCGCATTATCACCAAATCATCAAGAAAATCAGTTAACAAAATTATTCATTTAAATTTAAAAGAACATGAAATCTATTTTACTAACACTCGTGGCCATCTTTGGCATCAATATAAAAAAAATTGATATGAAAAGACACAATGTAGTTAAATTAGTGGCATTGGCAATGCTGTTCGTTACCGCATGCATGCCCATACGGGCACAATGGTATGTCGGAGGAAGAGTATCGTTCTCGCAATATAACAACGCCAACACTCCGTATTTACAAGATGCTTCTGGAAGAAAAATATATAACATTATTAAGATAAATCCGGAAGTCGGATATACATTCAATTCACATTGGTCATTGGGAATGAGTGTTGACTTTCATGAAAGATCCAATAAGTATTATCTTCAAGACAATATGAACAAAGTGGATGCGGGAACACTTTGCGCTCTTAATCCGTATGTCCGCTTTTCTTTTCTCAACTGTGACCGGCTCTCCCTGTTCGTGGATGCCGTGGCATCCTTGGATGTGCTGGACACCTACTGCTGGTCCGCAGGTATTTGTCCGGGCATAAGTTACGCTTTGACGGATCATTTCCTGGCAGTGGCAAAAGCGGGCTTTTTCGGGTATAACAACGACAACGACCCGTACAAATGGGAAGCCAATCTGGATATGACCCAACTGAAACTGTCCCTCTTCTATCTTTTCGGCAAAATGGAAAAATAATCCTAAAAAAGCAAGGGCGACCCCTTTCCGGTGCCGCCCTTGTTCATTGCTTTCCGGTAAAATTCCCCTCATGAATTTCATTTTGTAAATCACTGTATTTCTGTGTATAGAAAACCAATGTGATTATTTTTGCATTTATATTTAAAATTGATGTTATGTTTCGGGCATTTTCTGCACCTTATTTTATGTGAAACTTTATTATTAACTTAAATATTTGCATTATGAGAAAATTTGTTTTATGTTTGGGAATTGCGGCATTTTTGCTGCCAGTGTGCCTTTCTTCATGCCAAAAAGAGGAACCCAAGGATGAGCCAAAGCAGACGGACAACTCCATAATGGAATTCAGCGCAAACGGTGTGAAATTCACCATGATATTGGTGGAACACGGTTCCTTTGTCAAAGGGGAGATGTCAAACTATTTTCTCAATACGCCTGTCATACTGACCAAGGACTATTATATCGGAAAATATGAGGTCACACAGGATTTGTGGGAGGCTGTGATGGGCGCGGAAGCCAACCCAAGCTATTTCAAGGGCGGCAACCTGCCTGTCAACAACATTTCCTGGAACGACTGCATCGCCTTTATTGACAAGCTGAACGGACTTACCGGCAAAAACTTCCGTCTGCCTACGGAGTGTGAATGGGAATTTGCCGCAAGGGGCGGGAACAATTTGGAACCCTACACCTTCAGCGGAAGCAACGATGTGAACGAGGTTGCCTGGTACAAGGACAATTCCGACAACCAGGTACATGCCGTAGGTGAAAAAAAGGCGAATGCACTCAAACTTTACGACATGACCGGCAATGTAGTCGAATGGGTGCAAAATCCTTACATTGAGGGATATTATAAAACAGATACCCTCATTGACCCCAATCCGACAAATGACAATCCGCAATACCGTGTTCAAAAAGGAGCATCCTATCAGAATGTCAATGGCAAATATGAATATTTATCCGTGAGCACTACATTTGTGGATATTCCGACTACTGCGGACAAACAAACGGGGTTCCGTCTTGCACTCACAAAGTAATTTACATTTGCAGGTGTTTGTTTACTTTATCATCTGTTTCAATGTAATCAAAAGTATATCATTAATAATTAAATATTTGCATTATGAGAAAATTTGTTTTATGTTTGGGAATTGCGGCATTTTTGCTGCCAGTGTGCCTTTCTTCATGCCAAAAGGAGGAACCCAAGGATGAGCCAAAGCAGACGGACAACTCTTTTGTGGAATTCAATGTGAACGGTGTGAACTTCACCATGATTTTGGTGGAACACGGTTCTTTCGTAAAAGGGGAGATGACACAATACCTTTATCATACCCCTGTCATACTGACCAAGGATTATTACATTGGCGAATATGAGGTCACGCAGGAGTTGTGGGAGGCTGTGATGGGTGCGGAATCCAACCCAAGTGTATTCAAGGGCGGCAACCTGCCAGTCAACAACATTTCCTGGAACGACTGCAATGCATTTATCAGCAAGCTGAACGAAATCACAGGCAAAAGTTTCCGCCTGCCCACCGAGTGTGAATGGGAATTTGCCGCAAGGGGCGGGAACAATTTGGAACCCTACACCTTCAGCGGAAGCAACGATGTGGACGAAGTGGCTTGGTACAAGGATAATTCCGACAACCAGGTACATGCAGTGGGCGGGAAAAAGGCGAATGCCCTCAAACTTTACGACATGACCGGCAATGCGATAGAATGGGTGCAAGATCCTATGATTGAGGGGTATTATAAAACAGATACCCTTGTTGACCCCAATCCGACAGCCGACAATCCGCAATTTCGTGTACTGAAAGGAGGATGTTATTACTTAGAACATGGCAAATATGAGTTTTTGTCAGTAAGTGCCCATTTTGCGGAAGTCCCAACCGCAAGGGAAGATTCTTTGGGGTTCCGTCTCGCACTGACAAAGTAGAGTGTTGAACTGCATATTACAGATGTGAAAAAAAGGGGCTTAAAAAGCCCCTTTTCACATGTTCTATATCAGGCAATTTCATCACTACTTTTGATTCAGCCAATAATACAGGAAATAGTCGTAGATGTAATACTGCCCGTTACTGTTTGTGACAATGTCCTTTTCCTGCAGGGCGGCCAGACTTCTCTGAACCGCGCTGGCTGAGGTGAGATGATGTTTCCGGATGAAATCCCCGCTGGTCGGCTGCACGTCTCGTCCCGAACGTGCCAGAGCCATAAGCAATGTTTTTTGTCTGGCGGAAAGCCTTGTCATCAGGTCCTGATAGCTATCCTCCTTCTCTTCCAGCACATTGCAGATGGCGGCATCCACTTCGCCGATTCCGCAAGGAACCCCCTGTTCCGCCATTGCAAACAGCTCGTTACATATTTTTTGGATATACCATGTGACCCCTTCAAATTTCTCATAGACATATTGTATGGCCTCCGGATCTAACTGATAACCGCCTTGTTCAAAATGATGAGTGATAAACTGGGAGTATGAACTTAGAGGAATGGGCTTTAACGACAGGGTGGATGCGCTTTGGTAGAATGGTCTGGCCGGAGAGGAGAACATTTCGCCCATCATGTGGCGCTTGGAGCCAGAGAAGACAAACCATGCGTTGCTGCATCTTTGTATATGGGTGCGCAACATGGCCTCAACATTCTGTTCAGGGTAGTCCGCAATGGTTTGGAATTCATCAATGGCCACAATACAGGGTTTGTCTGCCGAATTCAGATACTGGAATATTTCATCAAGGGATATTTGGGGCGACCGTATGTCTCCCAGTTCAATGTTCCAGCCGGGCTGTCCCAAGGCGTCAAGGGTGATGCCTGTCCGCAACGATCCGACTATCCGTATGAAACGTTCCCATACTTTCCGTTCTTTTGATTTCAGCACGGAAAGAATGGCACGGCCCAATTCGTATGTCAGTTCCGCTAACGATTTGGTGGCATAAATGTCCACAATGAACAGATAATATCCATTCTGCAATTCCTGTTGGGCAAAGCAATGGCGTATAAGCCCTGTTTTGCCCATTCTTCTTGGTGACATCAGGGCAACATGATTGCCGTTCTGCAATAGTGAAATCAGCCGTTTGGTTTCGGCTTCCCTGTCGCAGAAATACTCGGGACCGTTGTATCCGTAGGTCAGAAATGGGTTCTTTATCATACAAATCCAATTTAAATTTTCCGGCTGCAAAGATAATAAAAAAATCAATTATACAAATTTGCGTAACGCAATTTTGTATAAAAATATTTCCCCGTCGTGCGACAGCAGTTGGGTTTTATAACTACGCTACCAGTTAATACGCTACAAATCAAACTTGTAGAATTCCAAACATCGGAAAAATTTACACTTTTCCAATGAAATTTTTGCATTTATTTTACACTTTTCCAACATAAATTCATGCGGAAATTTACACTTTTCCAACATTCGTGGCACGGTGAGAAAAATGTCATTCTGACCCGTGCAAAAGTTGCATTTGCTTATTGAATTTAGGCAATAGTTTTCCAGTTCAAATTGCACGGATGTATTCCACCCTGTTGCCCACACCTGCCAGAAACTGCTGGAATGCGGCCTGGCTGATGACCACCGTCCCTCGGCAGTCGTTCGGGTGGAAGCTCAGCGAGGCGGCCTCCTTCAGTCGGCTGTCCAAAAAGAGGATCACATGATGCTCCGTGTCGTTGATCAGCCCGAACGGGCTCACACTTCCCGGTTCCAGCCCCAGATATCGCATCATCCGCTCCGGCGAGGCAAACGAGAGCTTGCCGGGAGCCTTCATCCCCTGCGACACAAGCACCTCCTTAAGCCAATGCTCGATGTCGTGGATGGCCAGATCATCGTCGCACGGGAAGCAGATGAGGTAGTGCTGGTCGCCCTTATGGTTGCGCATGAAGATGTTCTTGCAGTGCAGGCTTCCGTCGTCGCGCCACCAGCGTTTCGCCTTCTCAATGGTCTTGCCTTCAGGATGGTTGTAGGTTGTGAACGGGATGCCGTGCCCTTCAAGGTAGCGCAGCACCTTCTCCTGCCGTTCCGATATGATTTCGTAGTTGTCCATGGTAGGATTTCTGTTTGAAAAAGATAACGCACCCGCTCCGGAAATATTGCCATGAAACCAAAATGAAACAGTTTTTTTTTATACTTTTGCAGCGGAAGAACAGGAAAATGTTTTTTGAAAAAATATTTTATTAAATAATTATGAATCAGGCTATATTCAGACGGACAGAGCTGCTGTTGGGGGAGAATGCGATGGAACGTGTTGCCCGGCAGAGGGTGATAATATTCGGTGTCGGGGGCGTGGGCTCGTGGTGCGCTGAAAGTCTGGTGCGCAGCGGCATCATTCATCTGACAATCGTGGATAGCGACCGCGTCTGCATCACCAACGTCAACCGCCAGCTGATGGCGACAACAAGGACTGTCGGGGAGGTGAAGGTTGAGGCGCTCAAGGAACGGCTGCTCAGCATCAACCCCATGGCGGAGATAACTGCATTGCAGAAGATTTTCACCCAGGAGACGGCAGATGAGTTCGGACTCGAAAACTACGACTATATCATTGACGCCATTGACTCGCTGAAGGACAAGGCACTGCTTATACTTATGGCCTGCCGCACCAAGGCAAGGTTTTTCTCATCGATGGGCGCTGCGCTGAAGATGGACCCCACCCGCATCAAGGTGACGGAATTCTGGAAGGTGCAGGGCGACCCTTTGGCCCGTGCTCTGAGGAACAAGTTCAAGTCGCTGGAGCAGTTTCCCAAACGCAAGTTCCAGTGTGTCTATAGCGACGAGCTTCTTGCCAACCGGGGGCACAACGCCACATGCGGCACGGAACAGTGCATGTGTCCCAAAGCGAAGACGGGGCCGGGCGACCCCACTCTGCTGAACCATGAATGGTGCTCGGCGAAAGCCAGGATCAACGGCACGGTCGCGCACATCACCGCCATTTTCGGCTTCATGCTTGGCGGCCTGGTGCTGGAGGATATTGACAAGGGGTGCCGTGATTTCACACCAGATAGACCACAAGAATGAACATTGAAGTAACATACAGAAAAACAAATCGGTTGACCATGCGGATACTCAAAAACGGAGATTTGCATGTGACGGTGCCTTTGGGTTATACGAAGGCGGAGTTGAAGGCCTTTCTGGAGCAGAATCAGGAATGGATCAGGCAGGCACGGCAAAACACCTTTGAAAGGGAAAAAAGACGGCAGGAATTCTTTTCCAAGCTGCCTCTGGAAACCAGAGAACAGGGTGAAGAGGCATACCGGCGGCTACAACAAATGATCCCTCCCCTGGTGGAAAAATATGCCCGCCTGATGAATGTCAAACCGGGGCGCATCTGTTATAAGGCCATGATTTCCCAATGGGGCAGGTGCAATGTGAAAAACCATGACATCTGCTTCAGCGCCTATCTGCTGCTTTTGCCGGACTGGTGTGTGGAGCATGTGGTTGTGCACGAACTGGCCCATTTGAAGGAGGCCAATCACGGTGCCTCTTTCCATGCGCTGATGGACACCTATTTCCCACGTTGGCGGGAGGCAAGGAAAGAGACCATCCGTATCAGCGGCATGGAAGAGTAGCCATCGGGGGGAATCAAATTGTTTTTTTTACATAATAATTGCTAAAAAAAATTAAATTTTGGTTGACATAATTCAGAAATTTTGTATTTTTGTAAACCAAAACAAAAAACAAGAATCATGGACTTATTGTTTGCACAAAGACTTAAAAATGCAAGAGTTATGCAAGGTTTATCTATGGATGAACTGTGTAATAAAATGGACGGAATCGTTTCAAAACAATCCATTTCAAAATATGAGAGTGGGAAAATGATGCCCAACAGCAGCGTGTTGTTGGCACTTTCAAAAGCATTAAACGTTACTACAGATTATTTTTTCCGCAGTGGTATTTGTTTGGAAAATGTGGAATTCCGAAAAAAGTCATCTTTGGGCAGAAAAAAAGAGGCACAAATCACGGAAATTGTGCGTGACCATTTGGAACGATATATTTTGATAGAACAGATTGTCTTGATGAATGTCCCTTTTATTAATCCGATAAAACAAATTAAAATAAACGACAATTCGGACATTGAGACGGCTGTCCGTGAATTGCGCAAGTCCTGGTGGATCGGCATGGATTCACTCCCCAATATCACGGAATTACTAGAGGATAAAGGTGTTAAAATTATTGAAATTGAAGCTGATAATAAGTTTGACGGCCTTTCGGCCAATGTCAACAACGGAACGATTCCGGTAATAGTTGTTAACAAACAGTTGCCGGTTGAACGCAAACGCTTCACATGTATGCATGAGTTAGGGCATTTGCTGCTTCATTTATCTCCAAAATTAGATGAACATACTAAAGAAAGATATTGCCATTATTTTGCAAATGCAATGTTACTCCCAAAGGATGCTTTTTTGAGAGAAATAGGGTTGAAACGCAGTCATTTGTCCATGTCCGAACTGATTCCCATCAAAGAATATTTCGGCATATCCGTTGCCGCGATTCTGATGCGGGCCCATGACCTGAATGTTATCTCTCCTTCCTATTATAAAAATTTTTACATCAATTTTTTAACTAAAAACAGAAGCGAAGTGGGGTTGGGTGATTATCCGGGGCGTGAGGGTTCCAACAGGTTCATGCAACTACTCTATAGGGCCACTTCTGAAGAATTGATTTCTATGAGTCGTGCGGCTGAAATCGCGAACATGAAATTAGCAGACTACCGTGAAGCATATATGGCATGAAGATAGTTGTAAATGACGCGAATATTCTTATAGATTTCTGTAAGCTGGATTTGCTTGAGGCATTCTTCCTGCTTCCATACGATTTTCATGTGGTGGATGCCGTATGGGATGAACTGAACTCACAACAACAGGAACAATTGCAGCCACATATCCAAAGTGAACGTCTTGTCGTAATTAGGGATGCGGTGGAAATCACAGAAGTCATTCAGATAAGAAGACAAAGGAATCAGCTTTCCATACCTGATTGTACGGCTTTGCTATATGCAAAACAACAAAAGACAATTTTGCTTACAAGTGATAAAAACCTGAGATCCACAGCAAATCAACATGGAATAGAAGTGCATGGACATCTGTGGGTATTTGACAATTTGGTAGATTCCGGAATCCTTATAAAGAAAACTGCAGCAACGAAGCTGTATGAACTGTCAACTAAGGTGAATCCAAAACTGGGACTTCCCACCTCTGAATTTGAAGCAAGAATAAAAGATTGGGGACGATAGGATTAATTTTTTCATGTTTTTTTCAACATACTGGAAACGTGTGTCATTAAAGGATTTTGCGAGGCCGGAGGGGAAGGTTAGATCGCGCCCTCCAGCCGGAGCAGCGCGGCCTTGTTGCGCAATCCGCCGCCATAGCCGGTGAGGCTGCCGTTCGCGCCCATAACACGGTGGCAGGGCACAATCAGGCAGATGGGGTTCCAGCCCACCGCGCCGCCCACGGCCTGCGCCGAACGGATTCCCAAATGTCCGGCGATTTCCCCGTATGTCATGATGCGCCCCCACGGGATGGTGCAGACCATCTCCAGCACCCTTTTGCGGAACGGGGTCAGGTTGTCCATTTGAAAAACAGGGGTGAAATCGGGTTGGCGGCCTGAAAAATAGATGTCCAGCCAACGGCAGGTGTCGCGGATGACGGGTGTCGGTGGTTGCGTATCCACAACCACGGACGTTCCCGTGAACCGCAATCCCGTCAACACCCCGCCATCGGCGGTTAGGATTATGTCGTCGAACCCGTCCGGGGTGTGGTAAATGGTTTCGCAGGTCATTTTGTCTGTTTCATCCAGCGTTCGTAAATCATTGCGGCTACCCGGTATGTAGGATGCCAATTGGGGATGTTTTTATCTATTTTGTTTTCCACCTTCTGCGGCTCCACCGGATACTTCGTGTGGCTCTCCGTCCATGCCTGCTCAAACTTGGAGAGCTCTTCACCGAAAGCCTTTTCGTCGAACTCCTTGCCCTCTTTCACGGCCTGGATGACCGCCTCGAAGAAGAGGTTCCAACGGCGGGCGTAATAATCCTTCACCAGACCGCCCCACATCCGGTTGGCATAGTCGTTGAGCACGGGACCGCCCCAGATGGTGAGCAACGTGCGCGCCTGCCGCTCGTAGTAGTCCTTCTCCGCCTCGGTGGTTCCCCAGTCGCGTGCCATCTCAATCCAAGGTCCTAACATAAAGGAGGGATGGGTGTTGAGCAGCGTATCCACGTCTGCAAACAATTGGTTGGCGATTTCCACCTGTCGTTCCATTTCATTGATATCACGGTTCTTATACGCCGCAGTAAAATCGTTGCGGATGTCCATAAAACGGTTGCCCATCCATTGGGAGAAGAGATTAACCAAGTCGTATTTGTAGGAATCCTTGCCTATTGAATACAAGCTGAATCTAGTGACAAAAGCCTTGCAGATGCTCTTGAGCGTATCGTTATTGTAAGAATAGTAGGGCTTTGTGTAATAGGTACCATGTCCTTCTAAAGATGGTCGCGCCACCAATTGGGTACCAAGACCATAGAACGACCAGTCCTTGTAGATGCTGTCGTTCAGCAACTGCCATGTTTCGGGATGGTCGCGGTTGCCGGAACGCAGGTGGCTCCAATCAGCAATCCATTGCTGCACATCTGGTTGCTTTTCCCACGCACGGTCGAAGAGGTACTCATAAATCTGCGGACTCACATCGAAGGCCTCCAGAGTGGAGCCGATGCCGGTCATGTTCGATTCCGCCTCCTCTAAGGCGGCTGCGAGTTTTTTCTCCAGCTCGTTGATATTGCCCACCAGCATGGTGTTGCCGCCGAAGTTGCCGAGGTAGCACCAGATGAAGGGCTGTCCGTAGAAACCGTCGGTGGTGCGCCACACCTCCGTCTTTTCGCAGAAGTAGTCGAGCAGCACCAGCTGGTCCTGCGGCACGGCAGTGAGGTAGGCGCGTAGCCGCTCTGGTGTCCATGACTTGCGCTTGTAGTAGAAGACCCAGGTCATCTGCAGCCAGCGGGCGGCGGGGTCGCATTGTTGCAGCGAGCCGTAAATGTTGCGGGCCACGCTGGCGAGGTAATCGGGCTCCCAACTGGGCGGATCCATTTCGTTGAAAGGGTCCACGCCATAGATGTGGTCGGTGCCGAAGAGGGCGGTCTGTTTTTCCAGAAACGACTTCTGGATTTTGGCGAACAGCGGATCGGATGAGTTGAGGAAGCAGGTGGGTTCGAAGCCGCACCATGCGCTCAGCTGCCGGATGTCGGCGTCGGGGTGCATCTCAGCGAACCTTTTGGGCACATGGCCGGCGAAGGCTGGCAGCACCGGTGTCATGTTGAACTCGCGCTCGCGGGCCACAATCTGTTTCTGCAACTCCTTCTGTCCCTCCAGCCACGACATCGGCAGCGGACCACCGAAACCGTCAAGGTTGGCCATGCGGTGCCACGGCAGGTGTGCAGGTCCCGAGAAGTAGCCGCGAATCTCCTCATCGGTCATGCCAAACTCCTTCCACACCTCATACCACACAGCCTCCTGACCCGTAATGGCGAGCGGCATGGTAATGCCGTTCAGCGCCATCCAGTCGATAAACCGCTCCCACTGCTCCCATTTCCACCAGGGCATGGTGTATCCGAAGGTGCAGTAGTTCAAGAAAAAGCGATTCTTCACCAGAGATTCTTTCCGGATGGGTTTATAAGGGGACCAGAATTGGGAAGGCAGTTCTATGGGTTCACAGGCCAACCATGAGACGTGTATGCCTGCACAGTGTTTCAGATAATAATTCAACCCAACTGCCAACGAATTGTCATTGTTGCCGGTTATACGGATTTTCTGGTCATATCGTTTAGGAATGCCCCCGGTGTCCCCGTTCAGTCTCTCAATTACAAAATAGTCAACGGTATCAGGTTGACATACAAATTTGAAGAGGGTGTCCCTGTCGCCAAGTATGCGGTGCGCAAGCCCGTCAATGGGGCGTGCGTAGGGCTGCACCTGTGCCTGTGCCATGGCAGTCATGGTGGCAAGTGCAAGCATTATCGCGTAAAGTCTCATTCTTGTAATCATATTTAATTTTTGCAAGTCATTTTACAACGACAAACTTACGGCTTTGACCTCCGTATCGGATAATATATCCCGGCTGGGAGGCGGCTTACATCAATCAGAACAGTCATTAATTAGTTTCCTCCCTAAATCTGTCAACACATATTTCTGCTTTGACGAGTTTGGCTTGTCTGGAATAGTTGGAGTGGCAAGTCTATTGTCTAAAAGGATATTCAAGCACGTCCGTCTAAATCTGGTACGGTTAGATTGGTTCAATTTGTTCATCAAGTCACTTATCGGCATCTCCTCTTGAAGTGTCCAAAACGCCTTTAAGATAAGTTCAAAGTCTGCACCTTTGACTTGGGACACGACTTGGGACACAACTTGGGACAATTTCTGTTTAAGTTGCTCATTATTATTGAGTTCAACTTGGGACACAACTTGGGACAAATCCTCCCTGATAAAGTCGGGATGGCAGGGAATATCAATCAGGAAATAAGCACGGTTTTCATCCGTATCGATAGTTGCCGGAGATGAGCCGTTATCCTTCAGTTTCCTCTGTATGGTAGGTATGCCTGTAGCCCGCCCTTCGGTCAGCTCCAGTTCTTTCAGAAATTCACCCAATCGTCGGTTACGGTATTTCCGGCAACGGAGCGTCTGAGCCTTTCTTACCACATCCAACGGAATGGAGCGGTCGGGGCCTCCGTGATTCAATATGGAGATTCGGTTGGGCTCAATTGTAATCTCTACGGGTTCCCGCTCGTTATAGTTCCTATGATATAGAGCGTTCACCACAGCCTCCTCCAATGCCTGATATGGATAGTTGAAATACCGTATAGAATGTTCGTCATCAGGTTGTTTCTTGATCTGTTCCTTTATCACATTCGTCCGTAGGTACGACATGGCATCCCTTATCATCATCGGGACGGAGCCTTTGATTGTTGGCAGCTCAATGATATTGTCAGGATTGTTATCCCTACCGTCGGGGAATATCACAATGTCCACTTGGGTGGTTCGGAAGAATTTCTCAGGATGCTCACAGAACATCATGGCCGCCACGTTCTTGACACATCGTTTCTCCGTAGGACCCTCCATGAGATCCATCTGTTCCAGAACACCTTCGAGATCATTCACCAAGTCCTCGTTCTGCAACAGACTATCCACCCTCATCAAATAATCTTTCACCAAAAGTGGCGAGATGTCCGAAAGTTTTATTTCAGGATTGCCTCGGTCATCGAACGGAACACGATTGGCCATATCCCGAAGTTCATCCAATTGCTCGCCTTTTGCTTCGACAGTGGAGGTTCCATATCGAACGTAGAATACAGGCTTCTTCACTTTGGCCGTTACATCAGATGGTGCAGTATATGGCCGATTGATGCCAGAGGGCACCCAAATCACCAACACATTCCGGCCATCCACATCTTCCACCGAAATTCGTGGAGCATAGAACGGCTCAATCAACTGGTTATATTTGAGTATTTCCCGTTGGATTTTGTCCAACTGGCTTGTTGGAATTCCGACGACAGGTCTCCTCGCCACACCATTCTCTTCTTCAACACCCACTATGATATATCCGCCTCCAAGGTTGTCAAAGTCGTTGGCAAATGCACAGATAGTATGATAAATGGACACCGGATTCCATCCTTTCTTGAACTCAATCCGGCTGGATTCCACTTTCCTTTTATTTAGAAGATCCTGAGTGTTAACAGGTAACGCCATAATTAATTTTCTTTTTTTCAATTTGCAAAGATACAAAAAATAGTAAACACATAATTATTCAACTATTAAAATTTTAAGTTTCGCAAGTTAAAAAATGGTTTCACAGGTCATTTTGTCTGTTTCATCCAGCGATTGTAAATGGTTCCATCCCCCACCATTTATTCTATCGACGGCGTGATGAAAACCCGCCAGGAACCTTCCGTTGAGCCACGCTCAATGTAATGTTTGTCAAGCAGAAGATTTACCAGTTTTTTCACCGCTGACATATTGATGCCCATGCGGCTCTGCATCTCCGAAAGAGTTAGTACCGGCTCCGTCATCATCATCATGAGGAGTTCGCCATAATGGGGTGAGCGGAATACGATGCGCTCGCCGTCGTACCACCACAGCGACGGGTCATGTTCAGTCAGAAAACATACGTCCGTATATATTTCATTTGCCATCAACTGTTTGAAATATTGTAGAAAAGGCCGTATTTTTGTCAGACTGGCGTGCGCACCGTCGTGCGGAGCGGCACCCACCATCAAATCAGCATGATGCAACGCCTCCAAATAGGTGTTCTTAAGCCTGCTGCGCACCACAATCATCGGGTAGTCATGCCTTGTCAGAATGTAGTTCACCATCAGTCGTGCAATGCGTCCGTTGCCGTCCTCAAACGGGTGGATGCGGATATAACGGTAATGGAACAGAGCCGCCAGTTCCACCGGCGAAAGCTTTCCCGAAACCTCCGCACTGTTGTACCAATCCACAAGGTCAGTCATCAGGGCGGGTGTCTCTTCAGGCGAAGCATATTCGAACCGGTCCCCGTAACGGGTGATAACACTGTTGGGGCGTGTCTTGTATTGCCCCGCATGGATGGTGTAGCTGGTCTGCATGCCGCCGGGCAGGTTACGGTAAACGGTATAGTCCTCACGAAGAAGGGTGCGGTGCAGTGTGTGGATGAAATTTTGTGTAAGAGGTGTCTCCTTCAAAAGAGCCTCTTCCTTCATCATCTTGAGTGTGACATTGCTCGCTGTCATATCCTGCACATCCTTCACGTTGGCCTCGCCTATCACCTTGCCGAACAACAGCAGGATTTCGGTCTGCCCGTATGTCAGGGTGTTGCCCTCCATGTGGTTGGAATTGAAGTTGAAATCAACCGTAAACCGGCGGCTCAGCCTGTTTCTGTCCTCTTCCGATAGTGGCTGGATGCTCCGCCACGCTGTAATTGCTTTCTCTAATGTAAGGTATCGCATTTTTAAAAATGTTTTCTTAAAGGTGGCTATATGGCCACCTTTTCGGCTGCAAAATTACAAAAAATTCCAATACGGATTTCAAAAGGGAGAAAAAAATCAATCACCGCCCGTCACCTTTTTCAGCAGGAGCCGCATGGCGGCGGACTGCTCTTCAGGAACCATCATCTGGAGGATGCTTTTGAACTCCTCAAGCAGTTCGGGATAATGCCTGCTTTGCGCATACGACAGCTTGACGGCCAGAGTCCGTACGCCGACCGGTTCGGTGGAAAGTATTGTGTTGAAGCAGAAATCCAGAAAATCGGTGCGGAGCCGGTCGCGCTCGAACGGGGTTCGCGCCAACAGTGATAGTATAAGCCTGCGCTTGGAGGTGCTGTTTGTGCGCAACACCTCGTCAATCAAAGCCTCCTGCCGTTCGGCCAGCCAACTGTCCGCCGATGGGGGAAGATGGGTCAGCGCCCATGCGGCATTGTCGGAGGTGCGCTTGTCCGCATCAAACAGCAGCCGGAAAAGTTCCTCTTCACGACCACTCGCGCCTAACATTTTGGCTTCATACCCGCTGATGCGGTCTGACAAGATGGTTTTGAGTTCGGACATGGTGTTAATAGACAGCGTGATTCAATACCAGAACCACCCGAGAAATAGAATCAGCACGGACAGTCACAGGCAAATTACTGGTAGTTCCTGATGCGCACATCGATGCCGTCGCCCTTCAGGCCGTCCGCCAGCTGGCTGAGATCCGTCTGGCTGTAATGGTAGGGGAACAGCACCTTTGGACGGATGCGCCGCGCCGCCAGCATAATCTGTTCCGGAGTCATGGTGTAGGGCTGGTTGCATGGCAGGAAGGCAACATCTGTGTTTTTGACGCTGTCCATTTCCGGAATGTCCTCGGTGTCACCGGCAATGTAGATGCGCAGCCCTCCGATGGTGAGGATATAGCCGTTGTCGCGCCCTTTGGGATGGAACTGCAGATGCCCCTCCGTGGTGTTGTAGGCCGGCACCGCCTCAATCGTCAGCCAGCCGCCGACCTCAGTGCGCCCTCCGTTTGCCATGACCGTCCCGTGGCCGAGCTTGGCGGCACCGTCCCGGTTGATGAAAAGCTGCGTCCCATTTTTGGTAAGCGTGGCGATGGCGGCGTGGTCAAGATGGTCGAAATGCTCGTGGGTGACCAGAATCACATCCGCTTTGGGAAACTTGGTGTAGTCGATGGTGCGGCTTCCGGCATTGCACACCGGGTCGATCTCGATTTCCTTCCCGTCGTATTCGATGCGTATGCTGGCATGGGTCAGCGCATGGATTTTCACGGTTTTGCCGTCAGGTGTGACAAAACTGTCGGTCTCGAAGCCGAAATTGTCCGTTTCCGGTTTAAAATTGTCCGTTTCCGGACTGTTGGCCGGTGTGTTCCGATGTCCGCAGGTGGCCATAAGGCCGAAAAGAATTGGTATGGCGATGGTTTTCATGATGGGATTTGTATTTGTTTTTTCTTATTTCCAAAACACGCTACGCAGCAAAAACTGGTTTGGAATTACGCGTTGGTTGGTGTCTTGCTTAAAATGTAATTTGTCCATTATCAGAAAGTAATTCACGCCTTGATAGGTAAGCATGTCTACAATATGTTTGTCCAGCCAGTCCTGATTGATTAAGTCGCCCTCTTTCCAGCCGCATTTGCGCAATTGGCGATGCAGCAGCGTATCCTGACTGATGGAGCCACCGGGAAAATAAATGCGGTTATTTTTCACATAAATTTTTTCCGATTTGTCGTTATTTTTTGGCAAAACACTGTTATTTGATACATAGACACTGTCGTAGCGACCAGTAACAGGCATTAGAATACCATCCTTTATATCATAAAAATAAACACTGAAATTGGTGTAATGGTTTGTCGCTTCTATCAAATCATTTTCCCTCCACGCGGTGACATAATCTTTGGTGGTTTCGGAAAGTGTTGCCGAGTATTCACTAGGAAATTCAATACCGAACTGTTCCATATTGCCTTTATTATCATACAGATAATTCAAAGACTGGTAGATAATCCGGTGCTGTTTGGCATAAACGCTGTCGGCAACGGAGGGTTTGCCCAATTTCAGGGTGCCGTCATCGTTCAGGATGCCCAGTTCGGCGGCTGTCTGGCGGATGCGCTGCTCCTGGGAGCGTATGCTGCATGCCTTTGCGGAGATTGGAGGGATGCAGACCGCCGCCAGCACAAGCAGGAAGGCCGTGCCGACTAACAGGAAGTAGCCCCTGCGGTTGCGGAAGAGGAACAGCAGCACGTAAAGTGTCATCAGCAGGCCGCAGAGCAGCAGGTAGTAGCGGGACTCCGTCACACCGTAGTCGGAAATGCGGCGGATACAGCCAACCCAAAATAACAGCAGCAGCGGCAGCGAAATCCAGCTGAATGCGTTGAAGTACCAGCTGAAAGGCTGCTTCTCCGTAAACTGCCGCAGCAGTTTGACTATCATTGCAATCAGGCAGAAGACGAACACCATCACCGCCACGTTGCCCTTGGGCAGCTCCCATAGGAAGAGGATGTATCCGGCGTACAGGAACAGCAGTAGCGTATAGAGCAGCAGCGCCGGGGTGAAGACCCAATGCAGCAGGTTCTCGAAGAATTTGGCAAGCTTCATCTCCCTCTCATTTTCCACCATGCCCAAGAACAGCAGCGGCACAAGGAGCACCATAACCACCAAGGCGCTGTCATCGTAGGCAAGCCGCAGCCACCTGCCCTCAACATTGAAAAGCAGTTCGACGCTCACTTCCATAAGGTATAGCAGCAGGCAGGCCACACCGCCGAAAAAGAGCGGTACCAGCACCGACCATGCCGTATGCAGCATCCGGTTGGAAAAAGGGCGGTTCGGAATCCGGAATGGCAGCAGCAGCATCCAGAGCGGCAGCAGCACCATCACCCAGATGAAATAATTGCCATCTTTCACAAAATGCTCCAATGACGGCACAAAAAAGAACGGGATGATGAGCAGCGGCAGAATGTAATAGAGGATTTGCCACAGCAGGTGCCGTTCCCTGATGAACTGCAGCGAAAAGGCCGCCACAAACAGGAATGGAATCACATACGCTGCTGTAACCCAGCAGGGATTATCCCCTGTAACATGGTTGTCATAAATGATGGCCGCCAATGCGTACAACAGCAGGACTGTCTCGGAAATATGGCGGAAGAGGAACTCTGGCAGCGCATCGGCCAACCGTTTCAAATTGGAATGGAAGGATGCTTTTCTCATGGTCGGAAATTTTTAAAGTGATGCACCGCTAACGCAGCATGTTCCATGTTTATTGTGCGTGAAAGCGAAAAAAACGGACATAAAATGGATGGGGAAAGCGAAAAAATGACTACTTTTGCGTTTTTGGTAAAAACAGACGAATTCATGGGTAGGATTGTCTCCATCGATTACGGAAAAAAACGGACCGGTATCGCTGTAACAGACGAATTACAGCTGATAGCCAATGCCTTATGCACAGTCCCCACCAAAGACATCCTCACCTTCCTGCAGGACTACACCGCCAAGGAGCCTGTGGAGCTTTTCCTGGTCGGGAAGGCGGTGCAGATGGACAGCACCGATTCGGAATCGGCCCGCTACATTGAACCGTTCGTCCGGCAGCTGGCCAAAACCTTCCCGGACATCCCCATAGACCGCATGGACGAAAGGTACACCTCCAAGATGGCATTCCAGACCATGATTGACGCCGGACTGCACAAGAAGGCGCGCCAGAACAAGGCGCTTGTCGACGCCCTGAGCGCAACCATACTTTTGCAGTCATACATGGAAAGCAGAAAATATAAAGAAAGGAAAATGCAATGATACTACCTATCACCCTGTACGGAAACCCGATATTGCGAAAAGAGGTGGAAGAGGTTGAGACAGGCTCCGCCAATCAGGAACTGAAGCAGCTTGTTGAAGACATGTTCGACACCATGTACCATGCGAACGGGGTCGGGCTGGCCGCCCCGCAGGTCAACAAGTCACTGGCGCTGTTTGTAATCGACACCGAGGCCTTCCTGGACGAAGGCGACACGGAAAAGGCGGTCAAAAAGGCCTTTGTCAATCCGGAAATTACAGAAACCTCAGAAAACAGGTGCTCTTTCAGCGAAGGCTGCCTGAGCGTGCCCGGCATCAACGAGGAGGTGCTGCGCCCCGAAGGGGTCCGCATCAGCTACCAGGATGTGGAGGGCAACAGCTTTGATGAGGAATACCACGGCAAGGCGGCCCGCGTCATACAGCACGAATACGACCACCTGTACGGGAAAATGTTCGTCGACAGGCTATCCCCCCTTAAAAAGACGCTGCTGAAAAGCAAGCTGAACGAAATTGTTAACGGGAAAAAAGTCCCCTCCTACCGAATCAAACCGAACAAATAAAATAAGAAATGAGAACAAAGTATATGTTTCTGGGACTCTCCCTGCTCTGCCTGCTGGCGGGATGCTCCCTCTCCAAGGAAAAGCAGCAGGAGAAAATAGCCGGTCTGGAAAAAAGCGTGTTGGATGAAAATGACACAACACGGCAGCAGGAGCTGTTCAAATGCTACGACAGCTATATCGGCAAATTTCCCGATGACTCCCTTTCACCGGAATACCTTTTCCGGAAAGCCGGCATCCTTCGTGTGGAGAAACAGGGGGACGCCGCATTGGACGCACTTGCGGAAATTGTCAACCGCTATCCGCAGAGCCCTCGGGTGGTGGAATGCTACTTCCTGCGCGGACTCATATACGAAGAGGTGTTTTATGACCAGGAGCTGGCAAAAAAGGCCTATCAGAGCTTCATCGACCGCTATCCTGACCATCCCCTTGCCGACAACGCGCGGTATTCCATCCGCTACCTTGGAATGAGCAACGAGGAGATCATCGCCTCATTCAGCGCACCGGACGGCACGCAGACGTCAGAATCCAACACGGAGGAATAATGGAGACATACGGCTCTCTGGATGATTTCACGCACCGGACCGATTCTGTGGTAAGTTTGGGCATGTTCGACGGTCTGCATCTGGCGCACCGCGAAGTGCTCCGTGCTCTGACCGACCGTGCGCGAGCCACCGGCAGCCGTTCCGTTGTCATCTCCTTCACGCCACATCCGCGAGCCCTGCTCTCCGGAAAACCCTTCCCGCTGATTCTAACCCAAGATGAGAAGCGGCTGCTGCTGGAAGAGCAGCATGTGGACACCTGGTGCCGCCTGCCATTCACACGCGAACTGGCCGCCACCCCGCCGGAAACGCTGTTGGAACAATTGGACAGCAAACTTAAAATCAACCATATTGTGTTGGGATACAACCACAATTTCGGAGCCGGAAAAAGCGGCGGCATACACACGCTTAACGCACTGCGGAGCCGTTACGGCTTCGGCATCACTGAAATCCCGCGCATGCAATCGGAAGGGACCGAAATCAGCTCCTCCGCCATCCGGAAGGCCCTGCTGGCAGGTGACATACGGACCGCATCGCGGCTGCTCGGATATTCCTATTTCGCCCATATACAACCCGTCGGCAAGAATGATGACGGCTCGCTGCACGCCCGCGTGCCGGCTGAAAAGCTTCTGCCGGCCCCGGGCAACTATGACGGACATTGCAACCACTCACCCGTAAAAATAACCATTTTAAATCAACAGGAGATGCTGCTTCGCTCCGGCGACGGAACCCCGCTGCCGGAACTGCTGCGGCCGCTCCCCTTATATTGGGACAGCTTATGAGAAAAAAACAAGACCCTTTCGTGGAAATAAGGCCCTACAACACCGAAGAAATCCCTTACGCCATCAACCGGATGCTGATGTCATCAAACTTTGTAACCTCGCTGACAAACTTCATAGAGACATCCAACCCCTCAACACTTGTGAGGCGCATGAGGAAAATGAAGACCATCAGCGACCTTCAGCGTGAAATCTACGCCCCGATGGTGCACACCTTTGAGCAGCGCAGCATGGAGGGGCTCACCTTCGGCGGTTTTGACAAGGTCGACATGAACAAGCCCCATCTGCTGATTGCCAACCACCGCGACATCGTGATGGATTCGGCCATCCTGCAAGGCTACCTGATCGACCACAACCTGC
The DNA here is from genome assembly GCA_002309855.1 of Bacteroidales bacterium UBA1195. Lineage (GTDB taxonomy): Bacteria > Bacteroidota > Bacteroidia > Bacteroidales > WCHB1-69 > UBA1195. The sequence continues at coordinate 10,650 of DBYD01000008.1, read as the reverse complement.
CGGCCACCCGCTCCGGCATCGGCGACAACCTTCTCACCTCCCCCGTGATGACCGACATCGCCAAAACGAACAACATGTTCACCGTGTTCCGCTCCCACGACACCCGGACCATGCTGGCAAACTCGCGGCTGCTTTCGGACTACATCAGGCAGAGCATCACCAAGGACAAGATTTCAGTATGGATCTCACAACGCAACGGCCGTACAAAGGACGGTTTGGACAAAACCCAGCAGGGTGTGCTGAAAATGCTCTATTCCAGCAAGCGTCCGCATGTGATTGAGAGCCTTAAGGAGCTGGACATCGTCCCGCTGACCGTCTCCTACGAATACGAGCCCTGCGACCAGATGAAGGCGCGGGAACTGCTGCTGACCAAGCAGAACAAGTCATACGTCAAGGATCCGGAAGAGGATTTCCACAGCATCACCAAAGGCATCTTCTCCTACAAGGGGCGTGTGCACATGCAGCTCGGCCAGCCGATAAACAACCTTTTGGACGAAACCATGGCATTCGCATCCGACAATGATGCGCTGCAATATGTCGCGGAGATCATCGACCAGGAGATTTACCGCGACTACCGGCTGTGGGAGACCAACTACATGGCCTACGACATCCTCCACAACACCGACCGCTTCGCCGACGAATACGAGGAGGGTGAGAAGAAGGAGTTCCTCCAGTATATCCGCAAGCAGGCAAACATCGCCGACGTTAACTACACCAAGATGAAACAGCAGCTGCTGACCATATACGCCAATCCGGTGGAATCCTTTTTGAAAACGGAAGACTAACCGCACCCGCCACACATGGAAAACAAGACCTACAACAACTTCCGGCAGGACATCAGCCGAATCACCGCCTACTACACCTTTCTGGTGCAGGAGACCAAGAACAACCGCATAGTTGGCAGCACCAACGAATGGGTGCTGGACAACTACTACATGATCAGCGAGCAGGAGAAGGTGCTGAAGGTGGAGCTGAAATCCATCGGCAAGGGGCAGATGAAAATTGGCAGGCAGCGCATCGAACTGCTTTGGAAACAGATTGAAGCCTATCTGGACCGCGACCGCTGCTGCATTGACAAGACCTTGATGTTCAAATATCTGAACGAAATTCAACTTGAACAGAAGGATTATTTCTCCTACCCGGAAGTCTGCGCACTGCTGCCGCTCGTAAAGGCTGTCCTGATAAACAGGCTTGCAGATCTGTGCAGCCAGCTGGAATCCAGGAAGGCGTACCATTACAACCTCACCGACAAGAGCAATGCCGACATGGGGCACCTGAACGAGGTGACGCGGCAGAACCTGTTGATGATGAATATTTTCAACTCCCTGAAAAAGATAACCAAACTGCCGATGGCCGAATTCATTGACGCGGTGAGTTTTTCAGAGAGGCTGCTGAAGGCTGAAAAGGCCGGAATGTACGACCAGATGTACGACAAGACCAAGGAGGACTACCGGAACAGGATCGTATATCTGTGCAAAAAAGGGAAAAGGGAGGAGAATGAGCTTGTAAGGGAACTGGTTGCCACCGCCGACAGCCGTGGCGAACATGTGGGCTGGCAACTGTTTCCGCCGAAGAGGTGGAAGGCACGCGCCCGCTGGTACGTATGGATTGTTGTGCTTGCCTCGCTGCTGCTGGCCTTCAGTTTTGCCTCGTGGTGCACATGGGGTGAAGGGTTCACATGGCTCACCGCCATCCTTACAATACTGATGTGGGTGCCTATGAGCCAGGTGGTCATCGACCTCTTCAACTGGCTTTTGGGCAAGCTGCACAAGCCACACGGCACCTTCAAGATAAAATTCAAGGACGGGCTGATACCGAAGGAGTACGCCACCATGGTGATCATGCCCACAATTCTTAAGAACAAGGAGAAGACAATTGAGTTGCTGGAGCAACTGGAGGTCTATTACCTCTCCAATGTCAACCGCGCCTCCGAAGGCAGAAGGCTGGAGAACCGTCCGCAGAACCTCTTTTACACACTTATCGGGGATGCCGCCAGCTACAAGGAGGCCGACGCCCCGTGGGACGATGAGGTGGCTGAAGCCGGACTGGAAAAGGTGCGGGAACTCAACGAAAAATATGGCGCGCCGATTTTCAACTTTGTTTACCGCAGGCGTTCATGGAGCGACGGGGAGAACACATGGCTCGGACACGAACGCAAGCGCGGCGCGATACTCCATTTCAACGACCTGCTTCTCGGGAACAGCACCGCTGCGGAGGCGGAAAAGCGTTTCCGCTGCGAGACCATAAGCAGATGGCGGCAGGGGGCGGTGCCGGACATCCAGTTTGTGATCACCCTTGACACCGACACCGAACTGGTGCTATATTCCGCGCAAAAGCTGATAGGCGCAATGGCGCATCCGCTCAACCGCGCCAAGCTGAGTGACGACGGACGGCGGGTTGAGAGCGGCTACGGCATCATGCAGCCGCGCGTGAACGTGGATGTGGAGGTCACCAACAAGAGCCGCTACGCCCAACTCTTCGCCGGATTAGGCGGGCTGGACGTCTATACCACCGCCAGCTTCGAGCTGTATCAGGATATCTTCAACGAGGGAACCTTCTGCGGCAAGGGAATCTATGACCTGAAGGTTTTCCAGAAGGTGCTGAAGGGCACATTCCCCGAAAACCTCATCCTCAGCCACGACCTTATCGAGGGCTGCCACATCCGCTGCGGCCTCATCAACGACCTGGAGCTGTTCGACGACAACCCCTCCAACTACATCGACGACGCCAAACGGCACCACCGCTGGACGCGCGGCGACTGGCAGATAATAGGCTGGCTGAAAAACCGCGTGCGCAACGAAAAGGGTGAAAAAGTGAAGAACCAGGTGAACACCATCGGACGCTGGAAAATTTTCGACAACCTGCGCCGCTCGGTGCTGAGCCTCGCTCTGCTGGTTATACTTTTTGTGGGATTCAGCGGCATCACATGGGCACATGCCGTCTGGTTCCTTGTGGTTGCGCTTGTCGCCGTGGCATCGCCAATACTTTTCTTCATCATCGGACAAATCACGACACTGCCGCGCTTCGGCAAGCGGTACCGCTACTACATGACGCTGATGCGGGGTTTCAAAGTGATAGTCTACCGCTCCATAGTGAAGTTCGCGCTGCTTCCGAAAGAGGCCTGGATGTACACCGATGCGGCCATACGCGCCTGCTGGCGCATGTGGTTCAGCCACAAAAATCTGCTCAACTGGATAACCAGCGACGAGGCCGCCAAGAGCACCAAAGGCACTTTGGGCGACTATATCGGCAAGTTCTTGTTCAACTATGCGGCTTCGCTTGCACTGCTCCTGTGCAAGCTCCAAAGTTATGGCAACATGGCCGATTTTGCGGCAATGCTGTTCTGCCTGCTGTCATGGTGCGGAGCACCCTTCCTGATGTACTGGCTCGGCAAAAAATTCTCCCATGACAAGAACCGCCTCACCGTAAAGGAGAATGCGGAGGTCAGGCAGATAGCCAAGGACACATGGCATTTCTTCGACAGCATGATCACCGAGGAGCATAACTGGCTTATCCCCGACAACTACCAGCTTAACCGCGAAAACAAGACCGACTACAAGACCTCGCCCACCAACATCGGCTATTCGCTCACCGCAACTGTCAGTGCTGCGGAGCTGGGCTTCATAAGCCACAACGAGGCGGCGGACAGGCTGGAGCATATCATCGACACCGTCTGCAGGCTTGAGAAATGGAACGGACATCTGTACAACTGGTATGACGTGAAGTCGCTCAAGGCACTGCCCGACTTCTTCATCAGCACCTGCGACAGCGGCAATTTCGTGGCCTGCCTGTATGCCGTGAAAGGATACCTCAACACCCTGTACGGTACAGAGGGCGGCAAAGCCAAGGGGCTGCTCGCCAAAGTGCAGCGTCTGATTGACCAGACCGACTTCATGAAGCTGTACAACCCCGAGCTGGATGTTTTCAGCATCGGCTACGACTGCGGCAACTACAAGCTCCTGCCCTACCATTACAACAACTTCGCCTCCGAGGCGCGGCTCACCAGCTTCCTGACCATCGCGCAAGGCGACGCCCCCTACAAACACTGGTTCTGCCTTGACAAGACATTAGTCCAGTACAAGGGATACAAAGGGGTCGCCTCCTGGTACGGCACGCTGTTCGAATATTTCATGCCGCTGATTTTCCTGCCCACCTACCGGCACACCCTGATGGACGAGACCTACAGCTTTGCAATCCGCGCCCAACGCGCCTTCATCCGCAATTCCGGGGCGAAGAACCTGCCATGGGGCATCTCCGAGACGGCCTACAACGAGATGGACGACGCGCTTAACTACAAATACCACGCTTTCGGGGTGCCTTACCTGAAATTCCAGAACACCACCCCCGACCGTATTGTCATCTCCCCATACAGCTCGCTGCTGGCCATAAGCGCAAACCCTCGTGCCGTATATGAGAACATCAGGCGTTTCAGGAAACTGGACATGTATGACGATTTCGGTTTCTACGAAAGCTACGACGATGAGGATCATGTGCATGTGCTGGCGCACTACGCCCACCATCAGGGGATGATTCTGGCTTCGCTTGCCAATTATCTGTGCAATAATTGCATACAGAATTTCTTCATGCAGGAGCCCGCAATGCGTTCCATGGAGACCCTGCTCAAGGAGAAGGCCCAGGTGAAGCCCTACATCGACCTCAAGGTCACACAATACAAACGCTATCAGTATTCAAAGGTCCAGACGGAGAGCGACGCCCGCGATTTCGACAACATTGCCACAGTGCCTGAGATAGGCGTGCTGAGCAACGGGCAGTACACTGTGCTGCTTAATGACCGCGGCAGCGGCTTCTCCCGCTACAAGGAGACCATGCTCGGACGCTACCGCAAGATAAGCGCAGACCATTACGGCTCCTACCTTTACATCCGCAACCTAAGGAACGACCGGCTCTGGTGCAACACCTACGCCCCTCTCGACGTGATGCCGGAGGGCTACCATGTGAGCTTCGCCAGCGACAAGATCAGCTTCCTGCGGGTGGACGAGGGGATTGAGACCAAGACTGAAATAACGGTGCTCAAGGAGCGTTCGGCAGAAATCCGCCGCATAACCTTCACCAACAACAGCGGCAGCGATGCCGACCTGGAAATCACCAGCTACGGCGAGGTGGTGCTTGCCACCTGCGCCGAAGACGAGAGCCACCGCGTCTTCAACGGGATGAAGATCCTTTCCGAATACGACTCCGAGCATGAGGCGCTGCTTTTCGTGAAACCTGCCGCCAACAACACACGCAACTATCTGCTCCACAAACTGTGGGTGGCGGACAACGGCAATGATGGCGACAAGGGGGGCTGGTCCAATCTGGTGGAGTATGAGACCTCACGGCTCAAATTCCTCGGACGCGGCAACAGCCTGCAGCACGCCGACATCATGGAGAGCCGCCGCACCCTCACAGGCACCGTGGGGACCACCCTCGACCCGATAATGAGCATGCGCCGCCGTCTCCACATTCCGGAGGGCAAGCAGGCGGAGGCCTATATCCTCACCGGCTTCGCCAAATCGCGCGAGCAGCTGCTGCAGCTTGCCGGGCAGTACCAGAGCCCCATCGACATTGAGGACGCATTCCGCACCGCATCGGTATATAACAACATCCGCACCAACATGTCGCTGCTCAAAGGCTCACAGATGCGGCTGTACAACAACATCGCCAAATACATGGCCCAGACTGCCGCCCTCGGCAACACGCGCCAGCCCATACTCGCCCGCAACACCTTGTCGCAAAGCGGCCTGTGGCGTTTCAGCATAAGCGGGGACTTTGCCATACTGCTGCTGGAAATCGACAGCATGGAGCGTTCCGGCTTCGCCAAGGAGCTGCTCAGGGCATTTGAATATTACAAGGTGCACGGCCTGATTCTCGACCTTGTAATCATCAACGATGCGCCGCAGAACGAGCGCGAGGGGCTGAAGCATTTCATCCTCGGGATGGCCAACACGGAGCATCTTTGGGCTCCACACAGCGACAAAGGGCACGTATATGTGATTGACGGGGATGACATTACCGGAGAGGAACGCATACTGCTGCACACGGTTGCGCGGTTGGAATTCAACACCCGCGACGGAGTGACCATCGAGCAGCAGCTGCAACGCCTTGAAGAGGCCAACCAGCATTATCAGGACAAGGTGGAGCATCCGGTGCTGAAACCGAAGAAGGAGTTCCGCGTATGGAGCGACCTCGAATTCTACAACCAGTACGGCGGTTTCGACAACGACGGGCGCGACTACGTCATCACCAACACCAACACCCCGATGCCGTGGGTGAACGTGATCGCCAACCGGCACTTCGGATGCGTGGTCAGCTCCACCATGGCCGGATTCACCTTCGCCAACAACGCGCAGCAGTTCAAGCTCACCAGCTGGAGCAACGACATTGTCCGCGACAATGCCAGTGAAATGCTGCTCATAAACAAAAAACAGTTTGTGCCGGCCACCGCACGGCACAGCCAGGGCTATTCCGCCTTTGACGCCGAATATGAGGACATGAAGGTGGATGTTCGGCTCTTTGTTGCGCGGGAGCGCATGGAGAAATACTACCAGATAAGGGTAACCAACAAGACCGCCGATACAATGGATGTGCAGCTCGACATGGTCTACAAGCTTGTGCTCGGCATGTGCGAGGAGCGGACAGCACGCTATCTCCATTCAGAATGGGATGAAAACACGAACAGCCTTTATGTGCGCAACGTCTATCATCCCATCTACAGCAACATGGTGGTGCAGCTTACAGCAACCGAACCGCTCACCGGCTTCGGACTGGAATCGCCCAACCGCAAGCGTCTTGGACTGTCCGTCACCGTTCCGGCCAACGGCGAAAGGCAGATGGCCTTTGTCATCAGCTCCTTCGACAGGAGTGAAGGCGGCACCCCATTAGCAGCGCCCACAATAGAGGGCATCAACGCCGAATTTGAAAGGGTCAGGGAGTTTTGGGACGAAAAGCTCTCCTGCATCCAGGTGGAGACTCCCGACAGAAGCTTCAACCACATGCTGAACCGGTGGTACCTCTACCAGGTTTATTCGTCAAGGCTGTATGCCCGCGCCGGATTCTACCAGGTGGGTGGGGCGACCGGCTTCCGCGACCAGCTGCAGGATGTGATGTCACTGCTCTACAGCGACCCCGGATATGCCCGACGGCAGATTCTCGACCACGCCGCCCACCAGTTTGCCGAAGGCGATGTGCTGCACTGGTGGCACGAGAGCATGAAACTGGGTGCCAGAACCACCTTCAGCGACGACTACCTCTGGCTGGTGTTTGTGACCTACCAGTACATCACCGTCACCGGCGACACGGCGATACTTTCCGAAACCGTACCCTTCTGCCAGGCCGACCAGCTGGCCCCGAACGAGGCCGAAAGGGGCATGAACTATTCCGTTCCGGAAGGCGACAACGACACACGCTTCGAGTACGCCACGCTTTACGAGCATCTGCGCAGGGCCGTCAACAGGGCGATGTCGCGCAAAGGGGTGCACGGGCTGCCGCTAATGGGCTGCGGGGACTGGAACGACGGCATGAGCGCAGTTGGTGTCAAGGGCAAAGGCGAAAGCGTATGGGTGGCCTTCTTCCTTGCCGACCTTCTGCCGAAAATGAGGCAGCTTACAGAGATGATGCCCGGTGCGGACCTCTCCTATTGCGAGGAGCTGGACATGTACCGCACCTCCCTTATTGACGCGCTTCAGAAGAATGCTTGGGACGGCGCATGGTTCCTGCGCGCCTACTACGACAACGGCGACCCGATGGGTTCGCGCAACAATACGGAATGCCAGATAGACCTAATCAGCCAGGCCTGGAGCATCCTCACCGATGTGGCCACACCGGAGCAGAAGGAGAGCGTGATGCGCGAGACCGACAGACGTCTGGTGAACCGCGAGCATGAGATCATCCAGCTGCTGACCCCCGCCTTCCAGAATTCGCAGCCTTCGCCGGGATATATCATGAACTATCCTGTCGGGGTGCGCGAGAATGGAGGCCAATATACGCACGGAGCCATGTGGTACATCATGGCACAGCTCAAGGAGGGACGCAACGACATGGCCTATTTCCTCTATTCGCTCATCAATCCGGTGCACCGCACGCAGACTCTTGCCGATGTGCTTAAATACAAGGTGGAGCCATACTGCATCGCCGCCGACATCTACAGCAACCCGCAGCATCCGGGCCGCGGCGGCTGGACATGGTACACCGGCTCCGCATCATGGGCATACAAGACCGGCATAGAGAACATTCTCGGCTTCCACAAGAGCGGCGTACGGCTGGCCATGGAGCCATGCACACCGGCCGCATGGCAGTCGTTCGGACTGGACTACCGCTACGGGGAAACGCTGTACCGCATCCGCTGCGAGTTCAAGGGCAGGGAGGGCGAACCTCCGCGCTTCCGCCAGCTGACGCTCGACGGCACACCGCTTGACGGCAACAGCCTTACGCTTTGCGACGACGGTAACACGCACATTGCGGAATGGGTTTTTGAATAGGATTGCCGTCCGCCCGCGACACCATGACCGTCGGGGAATGGGTGGTGTCTTCGTAGAGACGTGGCGCGCCGCGTCTCTACACAAAACGGAAATACAAACCGGTGAAAAAATTGCACAATCCACGGGGATTCCTGTGGAGGAAAATAAAAATGTAGGGCTGTCATATATGGCAGCCCTACATTTTAACGCATTGATACGTTATAAATGGATTTTATTCCACCACATTTTTCCGCATGACGGTGGCGCGGTCCGTTCCGATTTTCAGGAAATAGACCCCTTTTGCGAGGGTGGAGATGTTGACAACCTGTTCGCTGCCCTCAAGAAGCGCTGCACCGCCTTCCTGCTTTCCGATTTCATGGACACCGGTTTTGAGGATGCGCTCCGCGTGGCGCGGAACAAGCACGATGTGGCCGCCATCCAGGTGGTGGACCGCGGCGAGTGCCTGGTTCCGGATTTGGGGATGCTGCATATCCGCGATGCGGAGACGGGGCGGGTTTCCCTGGTGGACACCTCCGCCTCCGGTTTCCAGTCGGCCTATTTCCAGTGGTGGGACAGGCTGTTTGCCGCGCAGCAGGAGATTTTCCGGAAATCCTCGACCGACCATGTGCGCATCTTCACCGATGAGGATTACATCCCCGCCCTGCAGCATCTGTTTGCGCACCGGCGGTGAAAAGAAAATGATGCGGCGGCCTGCGGCCGTCACGTTTGGGTAAAAAAAACAGGCGGTTGAGTCTACGGGGTCATATCCTTGGATGGTAACAGGTAGAGATACATCATGAAAACAGATACGATACCTTCAATGATTATAAAGGGAAGAATAAGAACACTATTGGGATTAGAGAAAAGGAATGGTGCAAAAAGCAGTAATACTAGAAGGGGGGCTACTATCCACCATCCGGATTTGCCAGCATCGTGTAACCGACGCACGGCGAGAGATAATGACGGCAGAAAGAGCAACAGGTTGTATATAATGGTAACCATGTGGTTTTTTATTTGAAAATGCATGTCGATCAAATAAGCAATCAGCATAAAAAAACCATAGATGTACCAAAACACTACAGCCTCTTCACGGTTTGTTTTCCCCTTATAATCAAACGTATGACGGAAAACGTTAAGTACAATATTCATGATCAGATGATTTAGCTTTCACATATTTTACACGATGTCCCCTTTGGCTCTGTGCCACCATTGGCATAATACTCTCTCCAAATTGACTGTACTTGACTGCAATAAACGTATGTAGCTGCAGCAAAAAGGAGGGGAAAGAACGGAGAAGTTAATGATGCTACTATAGATGCTGAATATTCAACAAGTGCTACCGCCAAATCATGATCCCTTTTTTCTTCCAAAGGTCCGCCCACACCGTTACCCTCAAAAAATCTCTCCACAATCATTTTCGCCAAGACTTGTTGTTTAACCTCATCAGAGACCTCATAAAACCCTGGGTAAATGGTGTTAATGGAAGAAATAAGATTTTGGTAGGACAAAGCTAACGAATCTGCATTGATACAATATGAAATCTGTTCGTTATTATTTGTTACTTCGTACAAATATTCAGTGGGAAAAATCATCTGGACCAAATCAGAGTAGTTGGTGATGATTTCATCGGGATCAGATGATCCTGATATGTTTTGGCAGAGATTATTAACGTGAATATTAAATGAATCGTTTGATTCAACATTGTATGTGAAACCTCCAAACATATTGGAGATATGACGCGCATAAACATCGAATTCTGGAAGGGCGGTAAGAACGGAAATATCATAATCATCTACAGATGTAGCCAAACAGATATTCAATTCTTCTGTTTGTTTCCGTAATTCATTTTGTGACATCTCCTCTTTTTCACATCCTGTAAATGTGAAAATGCAAAAGGTTATAACCATTGTGGCTGTCAAGCCTGAAAACAAAGTCTTCATGTTATTTATTATTTTGAATTCACAGCTACTAACATTTTTCCGCCTTTCGGCGCGGATGCGCTTTCGCCTTCCCCCACCCGAGAAACACTGGACCCAGCTTGAACCACCTCCCAGGTTTCCACAAAGGTGGCGGGAACCATGTTTGCGCTTTTACAAGTCCGCCGCTTGTCACCCCCACCCGCCCGGTTCCTTTTAAGGCAGGGGCAACCTTATCCGACAGGCGGGTCGGATATACCACAAATAGTGTTGGCTAT
>DBYD01000062.1:23795-50917 GCA_002309855.1 Bacteroidales bacterium UBA1195 | reverse complement strand
CCCAATCCACGGGGATTCCCGTGGAGTGAGGCGGAAGAGAAAATTAATAGTTAATAATTAATAGTTAATAGATTAGAGTTGTTGGTGCGTTGGTTACAGCACAATTTAAAACAGTCATTTAACTATAAACTATTAACTATAAACTATTAACTATAAACTATTAACTATAAACTATTAACTATAAACTATTAACTATAAACTAAAAATATGGAACATATCTATTGCCGGTTACACCAGCGAACGGATAAGCTCCTCCTCACTTCCGGGCAGCAGGTAGATCGGCGGAATCTCTATCATGGTATAGGCGCCGCACCGACCCTCGGAACGGAACCGCGCCGCCGCACGTGCACACGCGACCATCACCTGGCCGGTCAATGCGGGATTGTTGATGGCCATGCGGAACTCGAACCGCTGGTTATGGGTTGCACCGCTCACGCCTGAACGGGTGAGCCGGACCCCGTGCGCCACATTGTTCAGCGCGGAGACATCCTGAACCTGCGTCACATGCGTCTCGTCATGCGCAAAATAGTCATCCGAAAGGATGGCCTTCTCAACTGTATGGAAATCCGCACCATCCTCCAATTCAACATAAACCATCCTGCGATGGATGCCGGTGCCAAGCGGAATTGTCATCGACAAGGCATCCTTAACTCCGGCTATTGCCTTTACTGCAACGGTATGACCCATGGAACGTCCGGGGCCGAAATCGGTATAAGTGAGCCCGTTGGGGGCCATAGCCAGCATCAGTGCGCGAACCATTGAGTCGGAACCCGGGTCCCAACCGGCGGAAAGGATGCTCACACAGCCGTTTTCACGCGCCATTACCGACAAGGACTTCCGCAAATCATACACCTGACCGTGAATATCGAAGGAATCCACAGTGCAGATTCCCTGGCGCAGCATCTTTTCAGCATACTTAGGCACCTCGCGGGTCGGTGTGCACAACAATGCCACATCCGCCTGCAACGCATCCGGCACGCCCGAATGATGATAAATTCCGGCCAATTCCATGTCCGGAGCCGACAGCAACGCCGCCTCACACGCCTTACCGATGTTGCCGTAACCTATGACGGCCACTTTAAGCAGATTACCATTGTTGTTTTTCATGTCTGAATGTTTTATATTGATAATTAACGACTATTCCACAGTGACGGATTTTGCCAGATTACGCGGCTGGTCCACATCCCGCTCCTTGGCCACGGCAATATGATAGGCCAGCAGCTGCAGCGGTATGACCGACAAAATTGGTGTCAGGCATTCCTCGGTCTTGGGAATGGGAATGCAGAAATCCGACATTTCGGTCACCTGGGTGTCCCCTTCGGTGACAATGGAGATTATTTTGCCCTGCCGTGCCTTGATTTCCTGGATATTGCTGACTATCTTGTCGTAGGTGCTGCCGTGAGGTGCTATCACCACCACAGGCATCTCCTGCGAAATCAGGGCGATTGGTCCGTGCTTCATCTCCGCGGCAGGATACCCTTCCGCGTGTATATAGCTGATTTCCTTTAATTTCAAAGCACCCTCCAAGGCAACCGGATAATTGTAGCCACGTCCCAAATAAATGAAATTCTGCGCGTATGTGAACATCTGGGCAAACCGTGCAAGACGGTCGTTCTGCTGCAGAACCTTTGAAATATGATCGGGTATGTTACCCAACTCCCTCAAAATGCGCAAATAGGATTCATTATCAAGCGTGCCCTTCTCCTTTCCGATGCAAAGCGAAAGCATTATCAGCGCAGTAACCTGTGCCGTAAAAGCCTTGGTGGAGGCCACACCGATTTCCGGCCCCACATGGGTGTAGCAGCCGCTGTCCGACAGACGCGGAATGGAGGCTCCGACCACATTGCAGATGGAAAAGATGAAGGCCCCCGCATCCTTGGCCAACCTGATGGCGGCCAAAGTGTCGGCAGTCTCACCGGACTGGGAAATTGCTATCACAACATCATCCTTGTTTATGACCGGCTTGCGGTAACGGAACTCGCTGCTGTACTCCACCTCGACCGGAATACGTGCGAACTCCTCAATGCAGTACATGGCAATCAGTCCGGCATGCCATGAGGTGCCGCACGCTGTGATGATTATACGCTTGGCGTTCAGGAAACGCTCCCTGTTGTCAATGAATCCGGAAAGGGCGATGCAGTCGCGGTCGATGTTCACGCGGCCGCGCATTGAAACCCGCAGCGTCTGCGGCTGCTCAAAAATCTCCTTGAGCATGAAATGGGCATATCCGCCCTTCTCCAACTGGTTCAGGGTGATTTCCAACTTTTTGATTTCAGGGGTCTTGCTCACGTTTGAAATGGTGGTGATCTGTGGTTCCTCCCCCATTTTCAGCAGAACAATCTCTTCATCCTCAATATAAATCACCTTATCGGTATACTCCACGATAGGCGTCGCGTCAGAGGCAAGGAAATACTCATTGTCCCCCACGCCGACCACCAGCGGACTACCTTTGCGGGCCGCCACAATGGTATCGGGATGCTGCTTGTCCAGAACCGCGATGGCATAGGCTCCGACAACCTGGTTCAACGCCAGCTGCACAGCCGTGCGCAAATCGGTCTTTGAGGTGCGCTGCGTGTACTCTATCAGCTGGATAAGCACCTCCGTGTCGGTTGTGGAGCGGAATGTGTATCCGTGCTGCATCAGACCCTCCTTCAGCAGGGCATAGTTCTCAATGATGCCGTTATGGATTATTGCCAGCTGCTCCGACTCCGAAAAATGGGGATGCGCATTCACCTGGTTCGGTTCCCCGTGGGTTGCCCAGCGGGTGTGCGCAATGCCGATATGGCCGCTGATATCCTTGTCCTCGGCAAATTTCTCCAATTCGGAGACCTTACCCTTCGCCTTATAGATGTTAAGCTGTCCGTGAGGATTTATCAGCGCCACGCCGGCACTGTCATAGCCTCTGTATTCCAACCGATGAAGCCCTTTGATCAAAATCGGATAGGCATCCTGATTACCGATATATCCTACTATTCCGCACATGATACATGCTTTTTAATTATTGTTTCACTTTTCCGGCACGCAACCTGTAGCACCGAAAAAAAATGCAAAAATAATCAAAAAATAAATTAGTATCGCCTCCTATCGGATTTTAGCAGAATTTTTTTTTTATTTTCCCCAATTGTCACGGTCCAGACTGCGGTAATTTATGGCCTCGGAAAGATGCTCCACACCAATCCGTTCCTTACCGTCCAAATCGGCAATTGTCCGGGCCACCTTCAATATCCGCGTGTAGGCACGGGCTGAAAGCCCCAGCTTCTCCATCGCCATTTTAAGCAGCCGGTTTCCGGCGGCATCCGGCATGCAGTACTGTTCGAACTGTTTTGCATTCATCTGGGCGTTGCAATAGACACCATGCTCCAATGCGAACCTTCGCGCCTGTATCCGACGGGCCGCCTCCACCCTTTCGCGTATTTGCGCACTGGATTCCCCCGTGGCCTTGCCCATCAGCTCATCCTGACGGATAGGATAGGGACAGATGTGCATGTCGATCCTGTCCAACAAAGGACCTGATATTTTGTTCATATACTGGCGGATGCTGTCCGGCCTGCAGGTGCACTTCTTTTCTGGATGCCCGTAATATCCGCAAGGACAAGGGTTCATGGCGGCAATAAACATGAAGGAGGCAGGATAATCCACCGACATTTTTGCCCTGGAGATGGTCACACAACGATCCTCCAACGGCTGCCGGAGCACCTCCAGCACCGAACGCTTGAACTCAGGCAATTCATCCAGGAAAAGCACACCGTGGTGCGCCAAGGAAATCTCCCCGGGCATGGGATTGCTCCCGCCCCCAACCAGGGCCACATCCGAAATGGTATGGTGCGGCGCGCGGAAAGGACGGGTGGTCATTAACGGCACGTTTCGCGGCAGTTTTCCCGATACGGAATGAATTTTTGTAGTCTCCAAAGCCTCCTCCAAGGTCAGCGGCGGCAAAATTGTTGGCATCCGCTTGGCCAGCATGGTTTTACCGGAACCTGGAGAGCCGATCATAATCACATTGTGCCCGCCAGCAGCGGCGATTTCCAGCGCACGTTTGGCATTCTCCTGTCCGCGCACCTCCGAAAAATCCATCCCGTAGGCATATTCCATCTTGCGGAAATAGTCCATCGCATTCACATTGACAGGCTCAAGCGGCGTACCGTTGAAAAAATCGATCACCTCCTTGATGGTATGCGCCCCATAGACGTCGATGCCGTCCACCACCGCCGCCTCCGGCGCATTGGCATTGGGCAGGATAATCCCTTTAAAACCCCTTTTTTTTGCCTCAATAGTGATGGGCAGCGCACCACGGATTGGTTTTAATTCGCCATCAAGCGAAAGCTCTCCCATGATGATGAACCGGCCCAAGGCATCCGCGTTCACCTTGCCCGAAGCCGCCAGAATCCCGATGGCAATGGTAAGGTCGTAGGCGGAACCCTCCTTCCGCAGATCGGCCGGAGCCATGTTGATGATGATACGTTTGCCGGGAATGCGGTATCCATAACAGCCCAAAGCGGAGGCTATACGCTGCTGGCTCTCCTTGACCGCGCTGTCAGGCAGGCCGACCAAAAAGAAGTTAACACCCACTTCCACACTGACTTCAACAGTGATTGTAATGGCACTGATGCCATAAATGCAAGATCCGAAAGTTTTGACAATCATTTCCGTTCATTTTTTTGCAAAAGTAGCCATTTTTTTTTTACAAAATTGCTTTTCCAATGTGTTTTTTTTCTATTTTTGTTTGTCACAAAAAACGGACTTATTGAGGAACGATTTCTATGTTTTGTACACGGGTTGAAATTCCATCTGATATTTCAAAATTAATTGAAGTAGAGGATTTTATTGAATGCATCATTGACGACTGCTCCCTACAGGAACAGTATAGGGGCGTTTTGAGCGTTCCGCTGATGGAGGCGGTCAGAAATGCAATTGTGCACGGAAATGGGAACGACAAAAGAAAAAAGGTCCGCATTGCCTGTCAGCAGGAGCAGGACAAACTTGTCTTCTCCGTTGCAGACGAAGGGAATGGATTTCCATTCAACACCTACAAGGAAAACGGACGGCATTTGGAGACACACGGGCTTTCGGCCATTTTCGCCATCTGTGAGGAGGTCCGTTTCCAGCAAAACGGCTCAGTCATCGCCTTCACCATCCCTATCAGGACACGGCAGCCGGTGCCACAGCACCACATCGACCTGCAAACCATGGAGACCTCTGTTTTAAACACATTGTAACCCATACTGTTACATGCCAAATAAGATCAACTTCTACAACGAAGAAATCAATTTCACATTAAAAAATAAAACAAAAATCCGCCAATGGATCAACAGTTGCGCGGCTGCGGAACAGCGTGAAATAGGAGAAGTCACCTACCTGTTCGGCAACGACGATTACGTCCTGTCGGCAAACCGCCAATACCTTAATCACGACTATCTTACAGACATTCTTACATTTGACTATAGCGAAGGGGGTGTGTTGCAAGGAGATGTCATTATCAGCATCGACCGTGTGAAAGATAATGCGAAACAGTTTGGTGTTAGCATGGAAAACGAATTGCTGCGGGTGATAATCCACGGCATATTACACCTGTGCGGCTACAAGGACAAAACCAAAAAGGAGGCGGCTGTCATGCGCTCCAAAGAGGAGTCGTGCCTTCAGAAATATTACAACAATAATTTGTAAATCAAATATTTGTAAAATTGTTTCACATGAAACATGGCGAAACAGGGAGAGCGGACAATACAACCTATGATGTGATTGTGGTTGGAGGCGGACATGCGGGCTGCGAAGCGGCATCGGCAGCAGCACGACTTGGCTCAAAAACACTGCTAATAAGCATGAATCTGAATTTGTTTGCAGCAATGTCCTGTAATCCGGCAATTGGCGGCATAGCAAAGGGGCAAATTGTACGCGAAATCGACGCATTGGGCGGCATGACTGGGATTATCGCAGACCAAACAACCCTACAATTCCGAATGCTGAACCGTTCCAAAGGGGCTGCAATGTGGAGCCCGCGATCACAAAACGACAAATATCGCTTTTCGGAAACATGGAAGAGAATCCTTTCCGAAACAGACAATTTGGAATTTAGGGAAGATACAGTGACAGGATTGAAGGTGGAGAACGGCCAGGTAAAAGGTGTGACAACAAAAATGGAGGCAAATATCAGCTCAAAAACGGTGATTTTGACCAACGGCACCTTTTTGAACGGAAAAATACACATTGGAGAGCAGAATTTCCCCGGCGGACGCATCGGGGAGATGGCCGCATACGGTCTGACAGAACAACTGCAGCAATTAGGTTTTGAGACCGGACGCCTGAAAACTGGCACACCGGTACGAATTGACCGGAGAAGCATAGATTTTTCACAAATGGAGGAGCAGAAAGGGGACAATGAGCCGGAAGGGTTCTCCTTCACCCCTACCCCACGACCTTTGCAGCAAAAAAGCTGCTGGATCACCTATACAAATTCCAAAGTTCATGAAATTTTGCGCAAGGGGTTTGACAAATCTCCACTGTTCCAAGGCAGGATTAAGGGCGTGGGGCCACGTTACTGCCCTTCGATTGAGGACAAAATCGAACGGTTTGCGGGCAAGAACCAGCATCAGCTGTTTCTCGAACCGGAAAGCGAAAACGGCATCAGCTATTATTTGAACGGATTTTCATCCTCGCTTCCGGAGGAGGTGCAGGTCGAGGCATTGCACCACATTCCGGGGCTGCAGCAGGCAAAAATTCTCAAACCGGGATATGCAATCGAATATGACTACTTCCCCCCTACCCAACTGAAGGCGGACTTGGAGACAAAAAAAATTGCAAACCTCTATTTTGCCGGCCAAATCAATGGGACAACAGGCTACGAAGAGGCGGCCTGCCAAGGACTGATGGCAGGCATCAACGCGCATCGGAAAACAAAAGGGGAAGAACCGATAGTCCTGCACCGGGACGAAGCTTACATCGGGGTTCTGATTGACGATTTGGTCACAAAAGGGGTTGACGAACCATATCGGATGTTCACCTCTCGGGCAGAACACCGCATACTGCTGCGACAGGACAACGCCGACCTGCGCCTGACTCCGATTGGACATGAAATCGGACTGATTGGAGCTGAACGCTACCAATCCCTGCTTAAAAAGAGAGAGAAGGTGGAAAAGACAATCCGATTTCTGACCACACAGGCCGTTGACCCCGCATCAATCAATCCGGCTTTGGAAAAGGCGGATTCCTCCCCTATTCCCCAAAAGACAAAACTATCCCAACTGCTGCTCCGACCGGAAATACGGCTGGAACAGCTCATAGAATGGATACCGACGTTAAGACAATACATCACAGATGAGCATATTGAAAAAAAAGAATGGGAACAAAGTGAGATATCTGTAAAATATAAAAACTACATCGAAAAGGAAAAGGAGACCGCGGAAAAAATCGCCTATTTGGAAAACATCCGCCTGAAACCTGATATGGACTATTTCTCCATCCAGTCCCTATCGACCGAAGCACGCCAAAAACTGACCCGCATCCGTCCGGAGACATTGGGGCAGGCATCACGGATAAGCGGCATCTCCCCCTCCGACATTTCGGTTTTGCTTGTCCTTTTAGGAAGGTAATAACATTCTGTTATTCAATATATTATTAAAAATATTGAATATTAATGACGACGCCGTGGATTTGAATGCAAAACACTAAAAAAAGAAAAAAGTGGCTTAGAAAGGAGATTTCTTATAAACCACTAAAAATTAGAAAAATAAAAAAAAGGCATCTTTTAGATGCCTTTTTTGTTATGGAAAAAAAGATGCCGTTAACGGGCAACACTGATTTTTTCCATGGCGCTTCCGGTGGAAGTATTGACACGGATAAAATAGACACCGTTGACAAAAGAGGAGGTCGGAACCTGGAACAATTCCATATTCACAGAATTGTTGACATATACCTTTTGTCCAAGTGCATTATAGACGGTCACCGAAGTGATCGGCTCTTCAGACTCAATATTGATGACGTCATTTGCGGGATTCGGATAGAGACGGGTCCTGATGGAGGAGATATTCTTCACATCACTGAAAATGACATTCTCACCAAGGAATTTCACGTTGTCTAACAACAACATACCCCTTTCATTACCACCAGTGACATCACGGAAAGCAATGAAAATATCCTTGCCTTTGTAAGATGAAAGGTCAATGTAACGGGTGGAAGGCTTTTGGTTTTTGTCGTTCGGATTGACCTTTTTCTCCTTAGTAACTTCATGCACCTTCTTAAAGTCGGCCATGGCATTGGTTTTGGTGGAAATCAGAATCTCATAATTCTCAGTACCGGAACCGGACATGGTGTTGGCAGAGGCAGCGTCCCATTGCAGGAAAGTGGGGTCAGAGCTGATCCTGACTTTCGGGAAAACCAGCCAACGGTCACAGGCTGTACCCGTGGAGGCGAAGTCAGAACTGGTGAAAGCAAGACGGAATCCCCAAATATCTTTGGCAACAGTTCCTCCAGCAGTACCGGCTGTCCAGGCGTCTGTACGGAAGAAATTACCGTCAGAAACATTTCTGAACTCGGTAACATTGTCCACATTGTAGGTGACAAAACCTGCAATAGACCATTCACCAGGAGAGACGTTCTCAAAATCCTGAGAGGCAGACGCAGGTCCGGAAACCCAGAAACAGTTAATTTTCAAAGTATTGTTGCTAACAACCTCATCCTTTTCATTTTGGACTGAAACAGTAATTGTATTGTTATTGCTGGCCTTGGCAACAGTGAAGCCCTTTGAAAACTTGAAGGAGATGTTGTCGGCAGAATCTATATCCGGCATGGATTCAGTCACAGTGTTTCCATTGAAGGTATAGGAAATCTTATATCCGACAGCCTTGGTACGACCGTTGTTATAGACCTTTACCTCAACAGGAATCTCCTTGCCGACGGAATACATGTGCAAATCGAGGTGTTCCAAAGGAGATACAAATTCAACCGGCTCCAAATCAACACCATTAATTACAGTTTCAGCCTTAATAATGTCAACGCCCCAACCGGAACCGTCAATGTCGGATACAACCTCGCGACGGAAGACCCATGCAAAATGGCCCTTTTTACCGTTGAGTTTTGAAATATCCACCTCAACGGTCTTGTCATACTCATTGACACCGGTAGCAGTCCATAAAATCACCGCTTTTGAGGTATCTGACTCAAACCAGCGAAGAGTCATTTCAGCGCCGGCATCCTTATAATAGGTTTCAAAGGAAATGACATTCTTTTGCTGCGTGACAGGAATGGAAATCTCAGGGGAGACAAGCCATTCGTTGTATTTGCCACTTGAAACATTCGGAACTCCAGCAAGATAATGGGTGCCGGAAGAATATTCGTAAGCAGGAATACTCTTTTTGCCGTTACGGATGGCCTCAGCAACACGCCAACGGGAGTTCTGGTCGACACTTGAATAGATGGTCCAGCCATCAGGAAGCTTGCCGCCTTCAAAATCCTCTCTCAAAACGACAGCGGAAGAAGCCGACGCGATAGCGGCAAACAAAAACAGGAAAGAAAAAAGTTTTTTCATACTCAATAATTTAATAGTTTAACAACACATAAATTTATTACAAAAACAATTAATTTCAAATTAAAATATTTCCGGAGGGAAACTGAGAACTATGCAGATCCCCTCCGGAAAATGGCGTCAGAAATCATCAGAAGGGAAGATCATCATCTTCTGGAGAGGATACAAACGGGGGCATTTCCGGCTGTTGGGTAGTGTTGGAAGGAGCAGGATGCTCTCCATTCTCCACTTTGCCCAGCATCTGGAAATTGTCAGCATTGATTTCGGTGACATAACGTTTCGTGCCGTTATCGTCCCACGAACGGGTTCGCAGACGGCCTTCCACATACACCTGCTTGCCCTTTACCAGAAATTTTTCGGCAATGTCCGCAAGATTTCTCCAACAGACCACATTGTGCCACTCCGTGACATCTTTCCGCTCACCGGTGGTGCGGTCCTTGTAGCTCTCAGTGGTTGCCACAGTGAACCGGGCGACTTTGGCACCGCCTTCAAATGATTTCACTTCCGGGTCTTTGCCCAGGTTTCCGACAAGGATAACTTTGTTAATTCCAGCCATAAACTTGAATTTTTTAAGGTTAATGTAAAGGTTAATTATATTTTGCAAATATCCACAAAAAAAAGATACGAAACGACAGCAAAGCGACAAAAATTATCGCGGAATTGCATGTTCATCATTATCAATAAAATAGTAACTTATAGGCTGTATAATACGGTCAAAAACGAAAAATTGGCAGATGTAGAAATCCTGTGTGTTGTCATCCAATGTCACATAAAACTTGTCCCGATTGTACAGTTCCATGAATTCAGGCTGGTAGTCGAACTCTTCGGTATTATATTCGTTATATATATGATACATGGTGATTTTAAGCTTGGAACCACGGATATCAGTAACCACAAGCTCCTTGAACTTTGCCGAAAGAATGGAATCACGCTTTTCAGGGGTAGGTTTTTCCATAAAAAACTCGAAATTAAGCTTTCGGTATGAAGACAAATGGTCGTAAAGCTTGAGAGTGTCATAGGAGGGGAGAATGCGACCGTCAGCAAGGCTGACCATATCAAAATGCTTTTCACCATGCTTTCTGATAAGCAGGGAAGCATCAGGATGTTCAAAATCGGTAAGCCGGACCTCCTCGATTTCAGAGATACGGAGATTCAGCAGCTGATGGCTTTTCCAGTCTCCCTCCATGGTGGTAAAATAGGGGGAAATGAAGCCACGGAATCCGGGAACATACACAATATAAGGTTGTTTAGATTTTTCCATGATTGCATAGTTGCCCAAGTTATCCGGCGTGGGGCTGCCCATGTAAAAAGTTTTTTTCTTTTCACCCTTCAAGCAATGGAAGCGGCCCAATTGAATCTTAAAACCGGTGTAAGAAACTTGTACCTTAGTGGCACCGGTGGCCAACCACTTAACCACATTTTCCGTAGCTGCCTTTCCAACAGGCATTTTAACTGTCATGTTATGAAGAACAGAGAGCAGGTCATTCACATTTTCCCGCATAGCTGCATCCTTCCCATTCAACAGCCATGTACCGTCAGACTGGCGCTGGAGCAGCACCTTTCCACCGTTGCGGTCCGCCATAAAGACTGTTTGGATGGATGAGGTGTCCTCTATGGAGAAATCCACAGCGGAACGGTGGTTGGTGGTAGAGTTTCTGCCCAACAGCAGCACAAGCGCAACTATTGCCACAACACCGGCCAAAACAAGTAGCCAAACAGTATTTCTTTTGCTTTTACCCATTTTCCTTTTTTACATTGATAGTTTTCACTGATTTATCCTATGGTAACGGAAACGGCGCACCAGGAGCAGGACAAGACCAAGAAGCAGCACCATGGCCAATGGCAAAGCCACATTCAGCACCTGCCAGAAGGTTTTTTCCTTTAACACCCTGTTTCCATCCAACAAACGCATTTTAAAATCTTTGGAACGTACATGGAGAATATCTTCGTCATCACAGAGATAATTGACTGCATTCAACAGAAAATTAAGGTTTCCGTATGCCTTGTCCGTATAACGGTCATAACCTAACGGAAGGGGATAGTTCTTTTCGTTAATCTGGTTTTTGATAAGGTCGCCGTCTGATACAAAAATCATTTTGGTAGGCTGGCTTTTTTCATAAAAACCGATTTGCTCCGCATTAAGATGCTCATATCCGGTGAACAGGGATGAGAAAACACCCTCCACCAATACCGCCACCGGCAGATTGCTGCGGTTGAACTCCATCATATTGGCCCGCTTGCGCAAAGTTTCCAAACTTATGATAGCCGGTGTATTGACAGTTTTGGTGGTGGGGGAGGTGGCCAGAAGCACGGTTTTACGCAACCCGGAACGGCTGCCCACTGTATCAATGGAACTGACAAACTCCGTTTTTACAATGTTAAGGTTCTTTACCACAGGATGGTTGCTTTTGGGAGTGATTAATGGAAAGTAATACCATGGGATCATTTTGTACTGTGCCTGTCCGGCAAGTTCCCCGGAACGGACTGGAATAGGAAGGGCATTCACATCCTGCAACAAATCGGTGTTCATCCGTACACCATAACGAAAAAAGAGGTCTTCCAGATTCAGTTCTCGGGCCAACACTGGCATTTCAGGATACCTCATCAGGCTGTCCATTTCAGCCATTACAGGATCCACAAACCAGAGAATTCGTCCTCCACGCATGACAAACTGGTCCAGAAGAAATTTCTCATAATTGCTGAATGGAAGCGTCGGTTTGGCTATAATGAGCAAATCATATTTGATGCCTTCAATGGTGAAATCGCCTGTGATGGAATCAGTGACCTTAACATCGAACAGACGACTTATTTTCTGATCGAAAATAACAGAATCAACTGTATAGAAATCTGCAATTCCAACTGCAGCACCAAAAACCTGCATATTGTTCAATTCACCATGACCCTTCAAAAAAGCAACACTTGATTTTTGTTGAAGGGTCAGTCGCCGTATGGCGTTGCCGATGTTATATTCCATCTTTTCCATGGAATAATTGATTATGTCACCCCTATCATAAAGGATGCCATGGTCAGAATCGAGAAGCTGTACTGGAATTTCCCGCTGCTGGTAGGAAATAAGTGCGCCAGGCACCACATACCGGGTATTCACTCCATCCGCAGTCATATCCTGAATTGGCTGCGGATTCAACCCCTTCTGGTATAACTCGCTGTATACCGCACCCAATTCCTTCGGACTTTTTCCTTTGGACGGATCAATGAACTCATACTGGATTTGTGGGGAATATACCCTGCATTCGTCCAAAAACTCCTTTGTTTTCAAGGACAACTCCGCAAAATCAGGCGGCAGGTTCCCGTCCAAGTAAACCTTCACATACACAACATCCTTCAGATCCTTCAACAATGTTCTGGTGGAGGAGGAGAGTGTATAGCGCTTCTCTGCGGTCATGTCTATCCGGAAAAAGAAAAAAGAGAATATGATGTTGAATGCAATGACAAGAATCACTACCCCGAAAAATTGAATCAGATTTTCCCGTTTCTTTCCCATAGCTACCAATTTCTGCTTTGCAGCCTAAGCCGCGCCATATACACAAACAAAACAATCACACTCAAAAAATAGAGTATATCCCTGGAATCCACCACTCCACGACTGATGGAGGCATAATGGTGGCTTATTCCCAAATTTTTTATCAAGTACCCGAATTTTCCGAACAGATGGAACGAATAGATGAAGTCAAAAGAAAGCCACATCAAAAAACAGAGAAGCACAGAGAAGACAAAAGCCACAATCTGGTTGTCAGTGACAGTTGACATGAATATTCCAATGGCAGTAAAAGAGGCGCCAAGAAAAAAAAGCCCTATATAGGAACCCCACATGGCACCCATGTCCAAATTGCCCTGCGGATAACCCAACTTATACACCGTTATAAAATATACAAAAGTGGGAATCAGTGATATAACCATCAAAAAAACTGCTGCAAAATACTTGGCCAAAATAATTTGGATGTCAGAAAGCGGATAAGTGAAAAGCAGCTCAATGGTGCCTGTCTTCCGCTCCTCCGCAAAAGAACGCATTGTAATGGCAGGAATCAAAAACAAAAAAACAATGGGAGCTATGCTGAAAAGGCCGTTAATGTCAGAAAATCCTCTGGAGAGAATGTTTTCCTGTATCGGAAACACCCAAAGGAACAGACCAGTGAGCACCAAAAAAACTCCCATCACAATATAACCGGTCAGGGAACTCAAAAAACTTTTTATCTCTTTAACAAACAATGAATACATTTCCCTACCCCCTCCTTATGACAAAGAAAGCATTTTCATGATAGGCTTCCGTGCCCTTTCCATTATTTCCTTTTCCATTATTATCTCATTCGCCTCATCCTTAAGGCACGCATGTATCTTCTGCAGGTTATTGAGTTTCATATAAGCACAATTATATACCTTCCTTTCCCTCTTTTTAAGAATCATTACCTTTTTGGAGGGGCACCTCCTTACCAGCTCATGCATGATACCTTCCTCCGTTGCCACTATAAACATCGGCGCATCTGTCTTTTCAACATATTTTATCAAAGCGGTTGTGGAACCCACAAAGACAGCATGTTTCAATAGGGACTCCCTGCATTCAGGATGGGCAATGAACACAGCATTCGGATATGCCTTTGCAGCCTCAAAATAATCGTTTTCATCCAACTGGAAATGCACATGGCATCCTCCGTTCCAAAGCAACATTTTGCGGCCTGTTTTTTTAACCAAAAAATTTCCAAGATTCTCATCTGGAGCAAAAATGAGTTTTTCACCTTCCGGATAACTCCCTACTATTCTCTCTGCATTACCTGAGGTGCATATCACATCCGACATAGCCTTCACCTCCGCACTGCAATTTATATAGGAAATAACCTTATGATCAGGATTTTCATTTATAAAATCCGCAAATTCCCCTGCAGGACAAGTGTCTGCCAAGGAACAACGGGATCCCATATCAGGAATGAACACCCTTTTTTCCGGATTAAGTATTTTCGCAGTTTCAGCCATGAAATGCACTCCTGCAAAAACTATCGTTTCCGCATCTGTCTTTTCCGCATATTGCGCCAATGCAAGGCTGTCACCCAAGCAATCCGCAACATCCTGCACCTCCGGCAATGTGTAGTAATGCGCTAATATTACCGCTTTCTTCTCTTTTTTAAGTATTTCTATCTCTTTTACAAAATCCATTTTCCTTTTACTTTAATGATGCAAAAGTAGCAAATTATGGCTTATCCTTTATTGAGTATATTAATTTTATTTCTTTTATTTTTTCTATGATAAGATTTGTTAATAGTGTTTACAAAATTGACTTTTCAATAATCCATATTTTATAATTTTTATATTTATATAAATTTCAAATAATTATAATAATGTTAATAATTGTTTAAAAATTTTTTTCTTAACTCCAAAGTGGCAGTTAGGTTACAAAACCTTTAATTATTTCCTTTTTTTTGTTTAAAAATAAATTTGAAATAATTTTATGAACTTTTTGCAATCATGTTTAACACATGTATTCACAAAAAATGTATAATAATTTATAATTAATTAGTTCATAGTTTATTGCTTTCAAGAACTAACATCCATTGCATCTCGCAGGCTGTTTCCCAAAATCATGAAGGCAAGTACCAGCAGGACAATTGCCATACCGGGAATAATTGCAAGATAGGCATAGTCAAGAATAATGTACCCGTAGTTTTCTTTTATCATGTTGCCCCAAGACGGCATAGGGGGCTGTACTCCTATACCAAGAAAGCTTAATCCGGCCTCCATAAGTATGGCAGAGGCGAAATTTGAAGCTGATATAACGGTCAATGTTCCGGTTATGTTTGGTAAAATATGTTTGAAAATAATTGTAAAGTTATGGAATCCTAATGCTTTGGATGCTTCAACGTATTCCTTTTCGCGTAAACTTATAAATTGTCCACGCACAACACGTGCAACATCCACCCACATGGTAAGTCCTATTGCTATAAAAACCTGCCAGAAACCGCTCCCCAATACAAAACTTATTGCTATTACCAACAATAGAGAGGGCACAGACCAGACCACATTTATGAACCATAGGATGACAGAATCTGTCCTGCCACCGAAATATCCGGCAGCAGCACCTATGAAAACACCTATCAGCAAAGCAATGCAGACAGCTACAAAACCGATTGAAAGACTTACTCTGGCACCTATAATGAGCTGGCTAAGCATATCCCTGCCATATCTGTCTGTCCCTAATAGAAATGTACGGTGCACTACTTTCACCACTTCTTCTTTACAAAAGGACTTGCGGTTAAAAGGTGCTGTTTCATTAAAGACTGTAACTGTAACGGAATCATCTTTATATTGTATATTGGTGAATGGAATAAGATGATAGGGATTAGGCTTACCAAACAGCATTGTGTTAAGCCAACCTTTATTTTGATTATCAATGGACTGTTTGTTTTTTACAGCAAGAAAATCCATTTGAGTGCCAGGTTTCAGCAGCCGGATTTCAAGAATCTGTTCATTACAGTATGGGGTATGGTCTGGTGTGATCAGGTATCCGAGCAAAGAAATTGTAACCAACAGGCATAAAAAAACAAACCACCCCATTCCAAACCGGTTTTTCCGGAATTTTCTCCATGTGATGGAAAAAATTGATTGGGAATTGAAATTTTTTTTTCTCCTGCGTATAAAAAAGGGCATTTTCTTTTTTATGGGAAAAGAAACAACGAGGAAATGATTCCTCGTTGTTAATCATATAAAATAAAAATATTACAGAATTAGAATTTAATCTCTTTTCCTCCGCTTACGGCAGGAGTGGCAGGTTCGCTGCTCTTTTTGCTGTTGTCAACCGGTTGGAGTGTGATTGTGGACTTGGTGTCAATGTCCTTGGGGCTTCCAATATTTTTTGTTTTGGAATCATCCCCAACTTTCGCGGTGGTGACGGTGTTTTTCTTGGTCGTGGCTTTCTTGGCCGTTGTTTTTGTTTCAGCTGCTGGAGCTGCCTCCTCTGTCTGGGCGGCTTCAACTGCAGCGGTGTCTTCCTGGACCGGCTCCTCTTCAACAATTACCGGCTCCTCTTCCGGAACGACCTCTTCCTCTTGTACGTTCTTGTTTCCGCAGGAGAGGAAAAGCATTCCTGCAACAACTAATAAACTGGCTAATTTTTTCATGTTGTAATTTTTTAAAAAGTTAATATTATTTTTCTTTTTCAATGTCTTTGAAATAGTTGACAGTACCAACCTTTAATTCGTCAGTTGCCGCGTCGTCACATACGATAATCCCTTTCGGATGGGTTTGCAGAATGCTGACGGTCCACATGTGGTTGACGGCGCCTTCGATGGCATGGTAGAGTGCCCTTGCCTTGTTGTGTCCGTTGACAAGGATGATGACCTCCTTGGCGTCCATCACGGTTCCCACACCGACTGTCAAAGCGGTTTTCGGCACTTTGTTGATGTCGTTGTCGAAAAAGCGGGAGTTGGCAATGATTGTGTCTGTTGTGAGGTTTTTCTTACGGGTGCGGGAGGTGAGGGATGAACCGGGCTCGTTGAATGCGATGTGGCCGTCCGGTCCGATGCCGCCCATGAACAGGTGGATGCCGCCGTAGCTTTTGATCTTATCCTCATAGCGCTGGCATTCCGCTTCCAAATCTGTGGCGTTTCCGTTCAGAATATTGATGTTCTCTTTTGGGATGTCAATGTGGTTGAAGAAATTGTTGAACATAAATGAATGGTAGCTTTCGGGATGCTCTTCCGGCAGTCCGACATATTCGTCCATGTTGAATGTCACCACATTCTTGAAACTTACCTTCCCCTCCTTGTATCTGTTGATGAGTTCCCTGTAGGTTCCCAGCGGAGTTGAACCGGTGGGCAGCCCCAGGACAAACGGATTCTCGGAAGTGGGGTTAAATTTGTTGATTTTTTCAACAATATAGTCCGCTGTCCATTTGGACATGTTTTCGTAGTTGTTTCTGATAATGACTCTCATGGTGTTAATGAGACCTCTAAAACAAATAAATTCAACATTTTTTGTTTCCTGACCGTCCTGCGAGGTCTATTTACAGCATAGCAGGGAAACAAATATGCAAAAGTAACCATTTTTTTAAAACAAATAGCCCATTTGCAAAAAAATATTAAAAAAAATAGTCCGTCATTCAGAATAGGTTAAGCAGAAAAGCCACCCCGATGCCGAGATAGGTGCCGACCGCATAGCCTACCAATCCGATGACAATGCCGCTTATCAGCACTTTCCTGTTCCCCATCGCACCTACTACCGGAGGGATGAAGGGAGGGGAGCAGAGCAGACCCACATGCGCTACTGTGAAAAGGTCGCCGCTGATTTTGCCGAAACGGCAGAAAAGCAGGTGCAGCAGCACGGAAACCAGCATGACGTACAACACGAAATATAGCAATGTGAATGCGGAGGCCTGTATGTTTTGGATATTGAACTGGGAGGCCACCACTATGCTGAATACCAAAATGAATATCATCCCCAACTCAAAGGTTTTCGGCAGGTTGCGCACCTTTTCCGAAAATGAGGAGGCGATGGCCAAGGTTGTGATGGTCATGATGATCACCAGTTCGTTCAGTTTGCCTGTAAGCAGCAGGGAGAGGCCCGCCCCAATAGCCAGAAAGAGCAATGAGAGGCCAAGTCCGCACATCGTTTTCGGAAACACCTTGCGGTGCAGCATCCGGCGGTAATCCTCCACGCCGTTTTCCTCCATCCCGTTGGCGCTTCCATCTTTGGATTGGAAAATGCTGGAATCCTTGTAGGGGAGTATTTTCCGAAAAAAACGGTAGCCGCCTGCTGTGATGAAGAGAATCAGCGGGAAGGTCACCACCATTTCAAAGGTGTATATGAACATGATGACGTTCGGATCCACCTTGAGGGCGGAGCCGAGTGCGAAAAAGTTCATGGTCCCGCCAGTGTAGATTCCGGTCATCATGCCTGCTACATTGTGAAAATTTTCAATGCCGGAATTCCGGAAGATGAAAAAGGCCGAAATGACGGCAATCAGCACGGAGGCCAGCCCGCCGATCAGCGTGCCGAAGGTTTTAGGGAGCGATTTTGTCCACAATTTGAAGTCGCAGTTGAAGAGCATGAGCGGAATTGCGATGGGAACGGCCAGGTTCATGATCCATGTCTGCACCTGGCCGAAGGCGTCCGCCTCCGCGCTCCCCATCTCAAACTGCACCATTCCGGTAAGTGAGAGGATGATGCCCACGGTATAGGCCATCATCACGGTCCCGATTTTCTGCAGCGGCTTCCACTTGTGGAAGGCCGAGACAATCAGGATGGGGAAGAAGAGGTATATGACGGTGATAAGTATGATCCTGACCATGGTTATTTAAGCCAGCGGTCAAACCAGTCGATGAAGTTGCGGTGCCAGAGCAGGCTGTTCTGCGGTTTCAGCACCCAGTGGCTCTCGTCGGGGAAGTAGAGGTAGCGCGCATCCAGGCCGCGCAGCTTTGCGGCGTTGTAGGCGGCCATGCCCTGCGAGGCCACTATACGGTAGTCGTACTCGCTGTGGATGACACAGATCGGGGTGTTCCACTTGTCCACGAAGAGGTGCGGGGAGTTGGCGTAGGAATGGGCGGTCTTTGCGTTCTTTTCCCAGTAGGGTCCGCCCAAATCCCAGTTGGTGAACCAGTATTCCTCAGTCTCGAGGCACTGCTGCTCGAAGTTGAACATGCCGTTGTGGGCGAGGAAGGCCTTGAAGCGGCGGCCTTCATTATATTCTTTCGCCCCGTAGTTGTGGCCTGCAAGCCAGTAGATGCTGTAGGCTCCGAACGATGCCCCGCATGCGCCGATGCGTTCTGCGTCAATCTGCGGCATCTCCTTGGCGATAACGTCGGTGGCCTGCATGTAGTCCTTCATGCACAGTCCGCCGTAGTCGCCGCTGATCTCCTCACACCAGGCGGTGCCGAATCCCGGACATCCCCTGCGGTTCGGGGCGATGATGAAGTAGCCTGCGCCGCTCATCACCTCAAAATTCCAGCGGGTGCTCCAGAACTGGCCGACCATGCTCTGCGGTCCGCCTTCGCAGAAGAGCAGGGCGGGATATGTTTTGCTGCTGTCGTAGTCGTAGGGGTAGATAACCCAGACCATCATATCCTTGCCGTCCGTGGTCTTTATCCAGCGCTCTTCGGTCTTGCCCATCCTGCACTGTTTGAGCACTTCGGTGTTTATATTGGTGAATTGGGAGCCCTGCTGTTCCGTGCCGTCCGCAGTGTAGCGGAAAACCTCGGCGGGATGCTGCATGCTCACCTCGGTGGCGTAGATGTCGTTGCCGGCAAGCAGGAATCCGTTGATGTCGTGGCAGCCTTTGGTCACCTGGCGGATGCTCCTGTCGGCGACACCGAACGAGAAAATCTCCTGTGTGCCGCGGTACATCACAACTGCCAGCAGACGGCTGTCGTCATTGCTCCAGCTGATGCCGCTCACGCCGTAGTCAAAATCGGCCGTGTAGTCGGTGAGCTCCTTGGTTTCAAAGTCATAGACCATCAGGCGCAGCTTGTCGCTCTCATAGCCGTCGCGCTCCATGCTCTCCCAGGCGATTTTTTTGCCGTTGTGGCTGAAGACGGGGTTCTGGTCGTAGCCCATGATGCCTTCGCTGAGGTTGGTGGTCTGTTTGGTTGCTATGTCATACAGGAATATGTCGGAGTTGGTTGAGAGGGCGTACTCCTTGCCTGTTTTCTTGCGGCAGGTGTAGGCGATCTGCTTCCCGTCGGGCGAGAAGTTGAACTGCTCCACGCCGCCCCACGGGCGCATCGGGCATTCGTAGGGTTCGCTTCCCAGCACCGGAACGGCGTTGGCGATGTCGATCCCGTTCTCCTTCATGTCGGCGAGGAAAATCTGCGGATATTCGTCCACCCAATTGTCCCAATGGCGGTACATCAAGTCCTCGTTGATGCGGCCTGTGGTCTTGTCAAGTCCGGCATAGAGTTTGTCAAGATTCTCCGGACGTTTCACCTTAATGTCTGAGATGTAGAGTATCTGCTTGCCGTCGGGGGAGAGCTTGAAGCCTTCCAGTCCGCTTTCTACGGTGGCAAGAACCTTTTCGTCCTTGCTTCCGATATTCATGCTCACAATCTCATTGCCGCGGGCAAAGAGCAGTGTGCTGTCGTCTTTCCAGACGGGGTTGTACTCGTTCTGCGGCGTTACGGTCAGGCGCACGGCGGCACCTTCGTTCTGGGTCGGGAGCAGGTAGAGTTCGGCATTGCCCTTGTTCTCCTCCATGGAGTAGTAGGTGTTGGCATACACCAGCTGCGTCCCGTCGGGGCTGAGGGCGGTCTCGCCCATCTTGCCGAGAGCCCACATCACCTCCGGTGTGAAGCGTCCGTTTTCAACGGTCACTTGCGGCTTTTCAATTACGGATGGGGCCGGTTCTGCGGGTTCGGTCTTCTTCTTACATGAGGCAAGGGTTAAGGCGAGGGCTGTCATACAGATCATCAGTTTTTTTATATTCATAACTGTTCAAATTAATATTTCCACATTTTCTTGAAGTCTTCGTAATTCTGTTGGAGCAGTTCGGGCGTGTTAAGTCCGTAGGGGCATTTTTTCGCGCACTGCCCGCAATGCAGGCAATTTTCTATCTTCTTCATTTTCTCCGCCCATTCCGCCGTCAGGTAGACGCTCAGGGGGGCGCGTTTCAGGAAGAGGCTCATGCGGTTGCAGTTGTTGATCTCAATCCCGACAGGGCAGGGCTCGCAATAGCCGCAGCCGCGGCAGAAGTTACCGATAAGCTCCTCGCGGTCTTTCCGGATAATGGCAATGTTTTCGTCGGTCAGCGTCGGCGGATTCTCCTGGAAACCGATAAATTCGTCCAGTTCGCTTTCCCGCTGTATGCCCCAGATCGGCACAACATTTTTGAACATGTCAAGGAATGCGTATGCCGCAGATGCGCAGGTGATGAGCCCGCCGGCAAGAGCCTTCATCGCTATGAAGCCCATGTCGGCCTCCATGCAGAACCTTACAAGCGCCATGTCATCGCCGTTGGAGAGGTAGGAGAGGGGGAACTGCAGGGTCTCGTACAGGCCGCTGTCAATGGCCTCCTGTGCAACCGCCAGACGGTGGTTGGAGATGCCGATGTGGAGGATTTTCCCCTGTTTTTTCGCCTCTAACATGGCCTCGTACAGGCCGGTCCCGTCATCGGGCTTTGGGCAGAATGCCGGGTTGTGGAACTGGTAGATGTCGATATGGTCGGTTTTTAGCAGGCTGAGGCTCGTCTCCAGATCCTTCCAGAAATCGGAAGCTTTTGTCGCGCCGGTTTTGGAGCTGATTATGACCTGCTCCCACCGGTCGTGGAAGGCGGCTCCCAACTTGGATTCGCTGTCGGTGTAGAAGCGGGCGGTGTCGAAATAGTACATTCCGTGCGCCAGCGCCTTTTGCAGCAGGTAGACGGCATCCTTTTCACTGATGCGCTGGATAGGCAGTGCGCCGAAACCGTTTTTTGGAACCTCAATCTTTGTTCTTCCTAAAATTACTTTTTTCATAATTCCCATAATTTAATTGTTAATGTTATTGTTGGTTATAATCTTTTCAAGTGTCTCTGTAAAGGCTGCGATATCCTCCTCAGTGGTGTCGAAGGAGCACATCCAACGGACGATGTCGGCCGATTCGTCCCATTCGTAGAAAAAGTACTGCTGCTGGAGCTGCTGCCAGATTCGGCGAGGAAGCTGCGCGAAAACCGCGTTGGCCTGCACGGGATACACCACCTTCACCTGCGGCAGCCCCTTAACCGACTCGTAAAGCAGCTGCGCCATCCGGTTTGAGTGCTCCGCGTTCCTCCGCCAAAGGTCGTTTTTGAAATATGCCTGGAACTGTACGGCCATGAAGCGCATTTTGCTGCAGAGTTGCATAGCCTGTTTGCGGCGGTAGAGAAAGTTGTTGTTCAGGGCCGGATTCAGGATCACCACCGACTCACCCGTCATAAGGCCGTTTTTGGTGCCTCCGAAGGAGAGGGCATCCACCCCGATGCCCGTGGTGATTTCCATGAAACTTTTCCCCAAGGCAACGGCCGCGTTCGCCAGCCGCGCCCCGTCCATGTGCAGGAACATGTTGTGTGCGTGCGCCAGATCGGCAATTGCCCTTATCTCCTCCAAGGTGTATAGTGTGCCCAGTTCGGTGGGTTGGGTTATGCTGATGACCTTGGGCTGCGAATGGTGCTGGAATCCGAAGCCGTGCATCTGTGTCCTTATGAGTTCCGGCGTGAGTTTCCCGTCCGGTGTGGGGACTGGGAGCAGCCTGCAGCCGACCACCCGCTGGATGGAGCCGCACTCGTCCACGTTGATGTGGGCGGTTTCGGCACAGATGACCGCTTCGTGCGAGCGGACCATTGCATCAATGCAGAGGGTGTTCGCACCGGTTCCGTTGAAAACCGGATAAACCTCCGCCGCCTCACCGAACTGTTGTTTGAACAGCTGGCGGGTCATTCCGCTGTATTCGTCATCACCGTAGGCTAACGCATGGCCGTTGTTTGCCTGTGCAATGGCCTCAAGCACCTCCGGACTGATGCCGGAGTGGTTGTCGCTACCGAATCCTCGTTTCATGGCATCCAATCATTGAAAGGATAGTAAAAAAGCCTTGAACTATTAATTTTCAAGGCCTTGAATTTGTACCCGAGGCCAGGATCGAACTGGCACGAGTTTAACCTCATCGGTTTTTGAGACCGACGCGTCTACCAATTCCGCCACTCGGGCAAACGGATTTGCAAAAGTACAAAGAATACCGATACGAATCATCTTTTTGGCAGAAAAAAAGTTCTACTGTCAAATATCTTGGTATTCTGTGGTGTAACTTTCTATCAGTATCATTTCATCTGTCTGGTCCACAATATTTTTTGAATAGACGTCAATGCGGGTTTCGCGCCCTTCCGCATCGTAGGAGGTCTTTTTTTCATTCAGCACAACATTGTCCCTGTTCAGCATCTGGTCAAGGTTGCAGCGGCCGTTTTCATCATAGCCGTACAGGTGCTTGAAAAAGGATGAGGAGCTTTCGATAGTGGCGGCCTCACGCCTTCCTTCGGCATTGTATGAGAATTGGCGGCGCACCACCAGCTGGTCGCTTATGTTATATGTCTCCTGGGTCTCCACACCGTGCGGCCCGTATGTCAGCACCTCGGTGGTTTTGTTGACGATGCTGCTGTCCGGTTCCGGTTCGTAAAGCACAAGTTTTACAAGGCGTCCCTGGTCGTCATATTGGTATTCCTTGTGAGACTGCAGTTCGTCGGTGTCGGAATATTCCTTCTCTTCCAGAAGCAGGTTGCCGTCCCATCTGCATTCGTTCTCCACGTATGAGGAGCCGTCCTCGTATACAATCTCCTTTTTCGTCAGTTTTCCGTTCCCATCGTAATGGTAGCGTTCTGTCACGAAATCCTCAAGATAGCGGATTTCGCACCGCTCCACACGCTCCCCCTCCGAATAGAAGTAGTGGCGGGTCTCATAGGTCTCCTCATCCTCCCCGTCCATAAATACCTCTTCTGTGACGCGGTCCTCCGCATCGAACTGCCGCCGGATGGTGTTCATGCTGCCGTCATCGGGGTTGAAGCTACGGTCGAGCACGAGGTTGCCGCAGTCGTCGGTTTCCATGTAGGAGAGCAGTCTGGTGTTCTCCTCCACCTGGTCGTTGTAGGTGTGGATGCGTTCGTATGTGGTCTGTTTCTTGTATATTGCTTTCATAATGTGGATTTATCTTGTGATTTTGCCAAGCAGGGTGGCAGTTGTGCAATTGTTGACTGTGACATTGAGCAGCTGGCCGGGCTGCGTCCCCTCTTTCGGGAATACGATGACCTTGTTCTGGCTGTTGCGGCCGAAAAAGTGCTCGTCCGACCGTTTTGAGGGGCCTTCGGCCAAAACCTCGAATGTTTTCCCGATGTCGCGGCGGTGGCTTTCGTAGGAGAGTTCCCGCTGCAGTGCGATGACCTCCTCCAGCCGCGCCGTCTTAACCTCGTCCGGAACATCATCCTTCAGATGTTTGGCCGCGTAGGTGCCGCTGCGCTCCGAATATTTGAACATGAAGGCATAGTCGAAGCGTGCTTCGCGCATCAGTGAGAGGGTGGCTTCGTGGTCCTGCGGGGTCTCGCCGCAGAATCCGCTTATAAGGTCGGTTGAAATTGTGGCTTCGGGCAGGATGCGCCGGATGGAACCAATCCGCTCCAGGTAGTCCTCGCGGGTGTATTTGCGGTTCATCCGCCTAAGCACCTCCGAACTGCCTGATTGGGCCGGCAGGTGTATGTTCTTGCAGATGTTAGGGTGGGCGGCCATTGTCTCCAACAGTTCGTCTGAAAGGTCTTTCGGGTGGGAGGTGGTGAAGCGGACACGCATTTTCCTGTCGGTTTTTGCAACATCCGCCATCAGTTGCGGAAAACCATAGCTGCCTCCCCACAGGTAGGAATTGACGTTTTGTCCGAGAAGTGTGACCTCCTTATATCCTTTTTCGCTGAGCGTGCGGATCTCCTGCAGGATATCCTCCGGATTGCGGCTGCGCTCCCTTCCGCGGGTATATGGCACCACACAATAGGTGCAGAAATTGTTGCATCCGCGCATTATGGAGACAAAGGCCGAGATGCCGTTTGTCTGGTATCTCATCGGGATTATCCCGCTGTAGGTTTCATCGGTGGAGAGTTCGGTGCGGATTTGCGGTGCCTCCGCGTCGGAGAGTATTTCGGGCAGGAAGCGGTATGAGTCCGGTCCGGCGATGAAATCCACCAGGTGCGATTCCACCCAATTGTCCTGATAGCGGGAGGCCATGCAGCCTATAAGCCCTATTTTCAGAGATTTGCCCTTTTTGCGCAGCGCGCGCAACTCCTCTAACCGTTTTAGCACCCGCTGTTCGGCATTCTCCCGGATGGAGCAGGTGTTCAAAAGGATGACATCAGCCTCCTGTGCGGTCTGGCACAGTCGGTATTCATCAGACAGGATGGATGCCACCACCTCGCTGTCGGCGAAATTCATCTGGCACCCGTAGGTTTCAATGTAAAGCTGTTTCATCCGGTCGGTTTAAGTGCATACTCGATTTATGCGTATAACGCACCTTCCGGAATAATATTGTATGGAATCTTTTTAAAAAATCAGTACTTGAACAGATAGTCCATCGCTGCGCCGCCTGCGCCGAGCCGGAAGGTGTGAACCTCACAGGTGGCAGGCTTTATGACCACGATGTCGCAGCAGAGGCTTTCCCGCGAATTGAACCAGGCCCGCCGCTGCCCGGGTTCCAACTGGGTGTTTTCCATCTTTCCGTAGCCCTGGGAAATAAAATAATTCACACCGTTCAGCTGTATGTAGCTGTTTATGTGCGAGTCTCCGGTCAAAAGTCCGACCAGTCGCCCTTTGGCTCCGGTGAAGTCCCATTGCAGCCCTGCCGTGCCGCCGCTTGTCTTGTACACGTAGGATTCCAGCATCCGCATCAGGCCCTCTATGGACGGGTCGCACCGGCTTTTGACGCTGGGCCAGTGGCCGACCGGATGCGGCATGTAGTGGGAGAGAATCACCACGCCGGTGCTGTCGGGGGTCTGCAGGAGCAGCCCCATGAGCCAGGCCAGCTGCTCCTCGCCGTAGGTGTAGTAGAAGTCGCCCTGCGTCTCGCTGTTCTGGCTGTTCAGCGTTATTATTCTGAGCCGCTTTTCAGGCAGGTCGTAATAGCTCCAGCAGTTGTGTCCGGTCAGGTGGAGGTTGCCGTCGGCGTATTGCAGCGAAGGCTGCTGGAACAGTTCGCATAGCCTCGCCGATGAGAGGTGGCGCTCCGCCCCGCCGTCATAGTCGTGGTTACCGGGTGCATACAGGAAAACTCCCTTGTATTTTGCCATTTCTGTGAGAGTGTTCTGCAGGATCATGTCCGCAATCTCTGCGGAGCTGTGCGCCGGCTCGACGTTCAGCCCGATGTCGCCCAGATTGGCCATGAAGTCATAGTGGAACATGTTGTCCAGCCCCACTATATATCCGATGTGGCGGTAGGTTTCGCGGTTGGTGGTGTGCACGTCCGTAATCAGGGGGAACACCACCACCTCGTCCTTTCCTATCCAGGCCTTCATCCGTCTGGCGGTCTCTTTTGCCTGCCTTTTCACAAAGCGCGGCTGGGATGTTGTGGGATTTTCCCCAACTGTAATGAAACCGCCGGTTGAGGAATTCCGGTACGAGAGGTTCAGCGTTTGGGATTTCCAGTGTTCAAAATATTCCACTTTGACCAGATGGGTTCCTTTATCCAGCAGGAGGCTCACCTCCTTGCTGATGGGGCCGTGGGTGCTGTCGATGTCAAGCAGCCTTTTGCCGTCAATGTAGAGCCGGCTGCCGTCGTCGCTGCAGAGCCGGAAGGTGTAGGTGTCCGCCTTTTTCACCTGCATGTCGTATTCGAGCTGCAGGGCGTAATAGTCGCTGTTTTCTTCCGGTATGCCCTCCAGGTCGAAGCAGCTGTTGGTGCCGGTCCGGTCCGGCTCGCCAAGCGTTGTGAAGTCTGGCAGCGCCATTCCGTGATAGTTCAGGAAAATTTTGTAGCGCACCTGGGCCTGTAATCCCAGTGCCAACATCAGAAACAGCGGAAGAAAAAGCGTTTTTTTCATGAATATCTGTTATTGTTTCGAGAATTTCGTGGTGAACCGTCTGCCGTTCTGCTCCACGCTGAGGAAGTAGATGCCCGCGCTCAAATCCTTGGTGCTGAT
>DBYD01000062.1:0-23760 GCA_002309855.1 Bacteroidales bacterium UBA1195 | reverse complement strand
TCCCATCACGTTGATGATACGGATGGCGGCCGGGTCGTTGTTTTTCAGGCTTACAACCACATAGTCTTTGGCAGGATTGGGATATATGGATGTGATGATGAAATTGGCATCATTAATATTGTTGCTGTCGGGATGGGGTGGGGAAGGTGGTGGTGGAAAAGGGTCGAATCCGTCGTGTACTTTATGATAGTACAGCGAATCGCACACCTCCACAATGTTGCTGCTGTCAACCGCAATGTGATATGCAATTAACAGCATAAATTGTGCGCTGGCATAGTACATGCTGTTATACAATTTTCCTCCTCCTGAAGATGGAACGTATTTTGTCCACAGTTGGTACCTTGTATTTTTTGGTTCGGAATAGTTGCAGTTGTAGCCGTAGGGGTCGCAATAGGCTCTGGGATTGGAATCGTAGTAGTAAATGACGGAAAAACAATTGTGTCTGTAATGTGTGCAGTTATGCGAATACTTTCCGTTTGTGTCTGTTCTGGCGTATACCAGAGTGTCTCCCAACCGGTAGGTATAGCCGGGGATGAATTTGACCATGCAGCTGGTGACGGCACCTGCAGGTACCGCAAAACCCTCTTCGCCCATGCTGTCCGATCTGATTGGGATGCTGTACGTTTTGGGCTGGAAAAACCAGATGGTATCCCCGTTGGAAAGAACTGAATCCCGGAGCTCCGCAGTGTCGCCGGCAGTGAGCAGATAATTGATGGTGATGTTGCTTTTTGCCGCAGGGGAGAGTGCCGATCCGTAAGGCTGCTTGAGGTTCAGTGTGTCCACCTTGACTAATGGTGCGTATAAGTTTGTGTCTTCAAGGCGGTCGGTTACATAATATAGGCCAACCCATTCTGTACTTTTATCAATCTGCTCATAAACTTTATGATAGGCCAGAAAAATGCGCAGGGTGTCCGGCGATTCCGGGTTATAGCGGTCCGATTCGCCCCAATTATAATAACCGCAGACTTTTATGGAGTCCATTTTGTAACCATAGGTCTTGACAGCAGGCCAGGAAGGGGTGGGGAAAATCCCTGACCTGAAATCTTTGTCATACGAGTAGGAATATGGGTCGCAACTGTTGCCGATGGCGTGAAGTGATGTGTTATTGCTTACAACTGTGTCCATGCTTTCGAGTACGTAGTATAGGCAGGAGTCCGGAAACAGGTAATGGGAATTCAATTTGGAGTTGATGTCATAGTTTTTGGGAAACAGATGCTTCAGGTAGTCTTCGGAACGTATCCACCCGATATTCTGGTAGTTGTTCATGGAAGAGGGCATATCCGGCACCATCACAGTGGTGCCGGATGCCGGTTTTCCTGGCAGCTGAGTGGCCGGTAAAAAATGTTGGGCATGCAGATTTCCTAAAAAAAAGATGCCTGCTATCAGTATAATCAGCAGTTGTTTCAACATGATATTTATTGTTTCGAGAATTTCGTGGTGAACCGTCTGCCGTTCTGCTCCACGCTGAGGAAGTAGATGCCCGCGCTCAAATCCTTGGTGCTGATGCGGCTCCTCCCTTCAGTGGTGTTGACGCTTTTCATCACCTGTCCCATCACGTTGATGATACGGATGGTGGCCGGGTCGTTGTTTTTCAGGCTTACAACAACATAGTCTTTGGCCGGATTGGGATATACGGATTTGATGAGGACTTCGGCTTCGCGTATTGAGGTGCTGTCGGTCTTGTGCTCCTTCTTGTAGAGCAGCGAGTCGCATACCTCCACCATGTTGCTGCTGTCCACAGACATGTGGTATGTTAACAGCGGAAGGATGTGGGCGTTCGGATAATACATGCTGTTATATAACGTATTGGGCGTGGTGTCGTTGGTCATCCAAGTTTGATACCGCGTGTTGGTGTGTTCATAAAAATTGAAATTGAAACCGTAGGGGTCACAATAGGCCTTGCTGTTCGATTCGTTGTAGGCCATGACGGCAAAGCAATTGTGCCGGTGCCGCGGGTAGGTGGGCAGGTATTTGTTGTCGGGGGTGATTTTGCCGTATTCAAGCGAATCGCCCGGCTGGTAGGCATATCCGGGAATGTATTTGACGATGCAGCTGGTGACAGCGCCCGCCGGCACAATGAACCCCTCTTCGGTCACCCCGTTCAGGGTGGTGGGGATTATAAAGTTTTTGGCGCGGTAGTACCTGACGGTGTCCCCGCCCGTATTGACGGAATCCCAAAACAGCGTGGTGTCGTTGGCGCCCAGCAGGTAGTCGAGGGTGATGCAGTTGGCGGCCGCCGGCATGATGGCCGATCCGCACTGCTGTTTGACTTTAATGGTGTCCACTCTGATCATGGGGGCGAACAGGTCGGTGTCGTTGGCCTTGTCGCTCACCCAATGCAGGTTGGTCCATTCTGTTTTGTTCCCAATTTGCTCATATACCTTGTGATATGCCAGGAATACGCGCAGTGTGTCCGGCGAGTTTGGGTTGTAGTGGTCCAGGTCTCCCCAATAGTAGACCCCATAGACGGAAATGGTGTCGATGTTGTAGCCGAATGTCTGTATGGCGGGCCAGGAGGGGGTGGGGAAGAGGCCTGACATGCACATTTTGTCATACGATTCGGAATAGGGGTCGAAACTGTTGCCGATGGCGTGCATGTAGGTGCTGTACTTTTTAACGGTATCCCCCTGGTCAAAGACGTTGAAGAGGCTGGAATCGGGGAAGATGTCGAAGCTTGTCCGTTTCGAGCTGATGTTATAGCTGGATGGTACCAGGTACTTCATGTAGGCATCCGATGATACCCATCCCACATTCTGATAACTTTTCATCAGTGCGGGCATGTTGGCGGGCATCAGTGCCACGGCGTTGTCCTTCGGACTGTTTGGGAGTGTTGCTATGGGCATGATTGACTGTGCGTTAATGCAGATGGTGAGCCCAATGGCCATACTGAAAAGCAGAATTTTTTTCATGGTGCTTATTAATTAGATGAATAATGATAATTTCAAAATGCAAAGATAATGGAAAATGCAATTGGAAATGCAATTGGAGCAAAAAAAAAGGGGCCGGAATTTCCGACCCCTTCATATTATCTGATTCGGTCCGCTTACTGGACTGTCAGTTTCGTGCTATAGCGTCTTCCTTTCTGTTCCACGCTGAGGAAATAGATGCCAGCGCTCAAATCCTTGGTGCTGATGGTGTTTCTCTCCTCGTTGGTGCAGACGGTCTTAATCACCTGTCCCATGACATTGACGATGCGGATGGTGGCCTGGTCGTTGTTTTTCAGGTTGACAACAACATAGTCTTTGGCAGGATTGGGATAGATGGATTCAATAATGCTGTTCGCCTCTACAACTCCATCGGTGGTGTCCCGATGGTTGATATGCCACAATGTGGAATCGGTTACCTCCTTTGCTCCCAGGCTGTCATAGGCGAAATGGTACTGGATGAACGGCACCATAGCGTGGGTGGGCTGATACATGCTGTTGTACAGGGTATTCGGTTTTCCGTTGCTTGTCCACATCTGGTAGTGGGTATACTTATGGTCAAAGAAGCTGGCATTGTATCCGTAAGGGTCACAGAAGGCTTTGGCATTGGCATTGTTGCTTTCATTGTAAACCATCAGGCTGAAAGTGTTGTGGTTGTAGTGGAGTCCGCCATCAATGGTGTTGTCAGCGTTGACTTTTCCAAAAATAAGGGTGTCGCCCAGGCTGTACTGGTATCCGGGCACAAAGTTTACAATGCAGCTGACGATTGCGCCGGCAGGCACCTCGAATCCGTTGGTCAGATTAACGGGGATTTTGTATCCTCTGTAGCTGTAATACTGATGGGTTTGTCCTTCAATCACGGAATCCCAGTAGCGGTTGGTGTCATTTTCCTGCAGGATGTAGTCGACGGTGATGGTGTTGGCGGCAACTGGCTTAAGCAGGCCGTTTTTGGAGAGTTTCATCTTGTCCGCATCAAAGGTGATGATGGGCGAGAACATGGCGGTGTCTCCGTTTTTGTCGGAAATGTAGTGCAGCGCCTGCCATTCTTTTTGTATACCGATGCGTTCATACACCTTATAGTAGGTGAAATAGAGGCGCAACGTGTCGGGGGAGCTGGCTTTGTAGCCGTCCTTTGCACCCCAATGGTACAGTCCGTAGAGCATGACGGTGTCGATGGTATAGGGGTAGGTCACCACTGCGGGGTCGCTGGGGGTCGGGAAAATACCGGCCTGGAACACCTTGTCGAACGATTCGGAATAGGGGTCGAAACTGCTGCCGATGGCATGACGCCAGATGCTGAATTCATCAAGACCATCCGGTTTGTCCCACACAAAGTTCACGCAGCTGTCCGGAAAAATTTCCATGCTGGTCCGTTTGCTGTTGATTTCGTAGGAACTGGGCAGCAG
The DNA here is from genome assembly GCA_002309855.1 of Bacteroidales bacterium UBA1195. Lineage (GTDB taxonomy): Bacteria > Bacteroidota > Bacteroidia > Bacteroidales > WCHB1-69 > UBA1195. The sequence goes on along the minus strand of DBYD01000062.1, from coordinate 19,430 downwards.
ATACTGCAGGAAGGCGAGGGGATTGAGCCAGCCGACAGATTCGTATGCCTTTTTCATGGTAGGCATTTGGGGCATCAGGCCGATCGCGTTGCTTTTCGGATTTTCCTTCAGCGACTTGACAGGCGTGAAATTCTGGGCGGAAAGTCCTGAGACAAAGACCGCCATAACAAAGAGTAAAGCAAGTTTTCTCATGTTGATACTATTTAATAATTAATACTTACAATTTTTGCTTTCAAAATGCAAAAGTAGTTATTTTTTAAACAGAAATCGTACCTTTGCCAATAAAAAAATCAAAAAAAATGCAAATTAATTTTTTCTGTTCCCTTTTTTAGTACTTTTGAAAACCATTTCCGAATGGGGATAATAATATATAAATGATTAAGAGAGAGACTATAGACGCTATTGTTTCTGCCTGTCGCATCGAGGAGGTGGTGGGAGATTTTGTCCATTTGACCAAACGTGGGGTCAACCTTATAGGCCTTTGCCCCTTCCATGACGAAAAAACCCCCTCCTTCAATGTCAGTCCGGCCAGGGGCATCTACAAATGTTTCGGCTGCGGTGAGGCGGGCAATGCCATACGCTTTGTCATGCAGTATGAAAAGTGCACTTATGTGGAGGCGCTTCGCTATCTGGCAAAAAAGTACGGCATTACGGTGGAGGAGACGGAACGGACACCGGAGGCCATCCGGCAGATGAACGAGCGGGAGGCGCTCATGGCGGTGTCGGAGTTTGCGGCCTCCTTCTTTTCCGACAACCTGTGGAAGAGCACGGAGGGCCGGAATATCGGGTTGAGCTATTTCCACGAAAGGGGTTTCACCGATGAAACCATCATGAAATTTCGGCTCGGATACAGCCTTTCAAACCGCACCGCCTTGCTTGACAAGGCAGTGAACGAGGGATATACGGCTGATAATCTGGAGAAGGCCGGTCTGGTGCTGCCTCCACGTCAGGGTGAGGACGACCGGCGTTCGGACCGTTTTTATGAACGGGTGATGTTCCCTATCCAGAACTTTTCCGGAAGGGTCATTGCCTTCGGCGGGCGCACGCTCCGTTCCGGCGACAAGAAAATCGCAAAGTATGTGAATTCGCCCGAAACGGAGATTTACCACAAGAGCGATACGCTGTACGGCATCTTCCAGGCCAGGAACGCCATACGGAAGGCCGACAAGTGCCTGCTGGTGGAGGGTTACGCCGATGTCATCTCCATGCATCAGGCCGGCATCGAAAATGTGGTTGCCTCGTCCGGGACATCCCTGACCGCAAACCAGGTCAGACTTATCCGCAAGCTTACAAACAATGTCACGGTAGTGTACGACGGGGATGCGGCGGGAATCCATGCTGCGGAACGGGCTGTCGGCATGATGCTGAAGGAGGGGCTTGACATCCGCATTGTGACGCTGCCTCCGGAGGACGACCCCGACAGTTTCGCCCGTTCACACTCCCTGCAGGAGATTGAGGAATACATCGCCAACGGGGAAAGGGATTTCCTGAAGTTCAGGATTGACCGTTTCCTGCAGCAGCCCGACCATGACGATCCGCTGAAAAAGGCTGCGTTCATCCGTGCGGTTGCCGAAGACCTCGCGCTGATTCCCGATTCCATCACCTTGAGCGTTTTTGTCAGGCAGAGCAGCGAAATGCTTGAAGTCTCCGAAGATGTGCTGCTGTCGGCGGTGAACAAGATAAGGGTCAGACGCTATGTTGAGGAAAAGCAGCGGCAGAGCGCTCCGGCGGAACAGGAGGCCGCGGAGGCTGCGGAGGCCCTTGTTCCGGAACCTTCCCGTGAAAAGCCTGTGCCGGACACACCGGCATTCCTGACCATCGCCGATGTGGAGAGGGCGCTTCTTTTCCGGCTTGTAAATTACGGAGACCGGATGCTTGTTTTGGAGCAGGAGGGTGAGGAGCCGCGCATCATGCGTCTTGATGAGATGGTGTTCAATGATCTGGAGCAGGACCAGCTGGAGCTGGAGACCCCGTTGTACCATAAATTTTATAATATGTATAAGGAGGCATTCCTTCGCCAGCCGGAAACGGTGTTGCAGCAGCTGCAGTATTCGCAGGACGAGGAGGTCCTCCAATTATACACCGCATTACAGGATGTCAAACCTGCTTACAGCTCAGGGTGGAAACAACGGAAAAGCATAATTCATACCATCGACGATCAGGATGAACTGTTACGGGAGGATCTGTTGGATGTCCTGCACAACCTTCGGCTGATGCATTTGCGCAAAATGAAGGAGGAATGTGAGCTTGCGCTGAAAACGGAGCAGGAGGAGGAGGAAATGCTGATACTGCTTTCCAAGATCCGGCAGATTAATGAATACATTACAATTATTGAAAAAAAATTGGGGGTAACTTACCGGTAAATGGCGGAACAGGAACGATATATAGATGTGCTGCTTCCATTGGCGCTGCCGCGTCCGCTGACCTACCGTGTGCCGGCGGACTGGGGTGTAGTCCAAGTCGGGCACCGCGTGCTGGTGCCGTTGGGGAAACACAAGTTCTATGCGGCGGTCGTGAAGCGTCTCCATTGCTGCAGACCGGAGGGATATGCGGTCAGGGAGGCGCTGCAGCTGCTGGATGAAAAGCCGGTGGCGGATGCACGGCAGCTGGCCTTCTGGGAATGGATGGCCTCCTATTACCTTTCCACTGAGGGGGAGGTGATGGCGGCGGCATTGCCGTCAGGTTTCAAACTGGAAAGTGAGGGCAAGGTTGCGATTCATCCCGACTTTTCGGGGGAAATTTCCCGATTGTCAGCTTTGGAAATAAGGCTGCTGAACCTGCTTTCGGAAAAAAAGTGCATGACACTCCGCAATATAGGAGAGGAGCTTTCCATATCCAACGTGGCTATGCTGGTGCGGAACATGCTGGACAATAACATTCTGATACGCTATGAGGAGGTTGAGGAGAGATACATCCCGCGTCGTGAGACCTATCTGTCGCTGGCAGAAAAATATAGGGATGATGAGGCGGCATTGTCCGGCCTTTTTGAAGAATTGGAAAAAAACAGCCGCCTACAGCGGCAGTCGGACACCCTGCTGCTCTTTTTGAGCCTTTCGCGGAGTCTTCGCCAGCCGATGGTGCCCAAACGCAGCCTGATGGCTTCGGAAAAGGCAAGCGAGAGTTCGCTGAAGCAGCTTATCAAGAAGGGGGTGCTCTGCCAGGAGGAGATTGAGGTGAGCCGGTTGTCCTCCTTCAAACCGGAAAAGGCGGTGGAGAGCATCGTTCTGACGGAAGCCCAGCAGACAGCCATGGATGAGATTGTCCGGCAGTGGGGCCGTTTCCAGACCGTTCTGCTGCACGGTGTGACTGGCAGCGGCAAGACAGAGATTTACATACGACTGATACAGCGGGTGCTGGAACAGGGGAAACAGGTTCTTTACCTGCTGCCTGAAATCGCCCTCACCACACAAATCATCCATCGACTGCAATGCTATTTCGGCGACAAGGTCGGGGTCTATCATTCGCGCTTCAACGAGCAGGAGCGGGTGGAGATCTGGAACAGGGTCAAGGCGGAGGATGCTTCGGCCTACCAGGTGGTGATAGGTGCCCGTTCGGCACTTTTCCTGCCGTTCAGGCAACTTGGACTCATCGTCATCGACGAGGAGCATGACAGCTCCTTCAAGCAATATGACCCGTCACCGCGCTATCATGCCCGCGATGCGGCCATGGTGCTTGCGCAGCAGCATCAGGCCAAAGTCCTGTTGGGTTCGGCCACCCCGTCGGTGGAGAGTTATGCAAACACCCAGCGGGGCAAATACGGGCTGGTAACCCTTTCGCAGCGCTATGCCGGCATGGCCTTGCCTGAAATCCGTCCGGTGGATTTGCGCCTGCCGGTGCGCAGCCCCCGTGGGATGGCACCCTATTCCGAAGAGCTGCTGTCGCAGATTTCCGATGCGCTGGATGCGGGGGAGCAGGTGATCCTGTTCCAGAACAGGCGTGGTTTCTCCCCACATCTGGAGTGCGGTGTCTGCCATTACATCCCGGTTTGCAGGCACTGTGATGTGGCGCTAACCTACCATAAGGCGAAGCATCAGCTCCGCTGCCATTATTGCGGCTACACCGAAAAGCTGCCGCACGACTGTCCGCAGTGCAAGAGCCCGAACCTGCAGATGCGCGGTTTCGGCACAGAAAAGGTGGAGGAGGAGCTGGCAGTCTTTTTCCCGAAGGCCCGCATTGCACGGCTGGATTACGACACCACCCGCAGCCGCACGGCCTATCAGAAGATAATACAGGATTTTGAGTTACGGAACATCCAGGTGCTGGTGGGGACCCAAATGGTTACAAAGGGGCTTGACTTCGAGCATGTCAGCACGGTCGGGATTCTGAACGCCGACAACCTGCTCCATTTCCCTGATTTCCGTGCCTACGAGCGTGCCTTTCAGGTGCTTTCACAGGTGAGCGGCCGTGCGGGGCGCAGGCATCGGCGCGGCGTGGTGCTGATACAGACCTATTTCCCGGAGCATCCGTTGTTCAAGTGGGTTATGGACAACGATTACCAGACAATGTACCGGCATGTCATGGCGGAGCGCAGCAAGTTTGTCTATCCGCCTTTCTGCCGTTTTGTAAAAATCACCCTCAAGCACAAGAACGCGACGGTACTGGATGCTGCCGCGCTGCAGCTGGCACAGCTTCTACGCAGAAGGTTCGGTCCGGAGGTTCTTGGGCCTGCATATCCCTCAATCCCTCGTGTAAAAAATTTGTACATGAAAGACATTATATTAAAAATAGGTAAAGATGGACATCTGCCGGAGGCAAAGCAATGGATCCGTCAGTCGGCTGAGGCCATGCTTTCGGAACCGGCATACCGTTCCGTACTTGTGTCGTATGATGTGGATCCATATTGATTTTTCCGGAACCGTACAATAAAACAGAAAAAAGGGAGTTTATTTCGCATAGTTATTTCATATGGCCAAACTGAGCGTTGTCATCGTAAATTATAATGTAGCCTACTTTCTGGAGCAGTGCCTGCACTCCGTATATGAGGCGGCCAAGGGTATTCCGGTTGAAATCTTTGTGGTGGACAACCATTCGGTTGACAAGTCGCTGGAGATGCTGCGCAACAATTTTCCGGAGGTGAAGGTTATCGCCAATGAGGAGAATGTCGGTTTTGCCAAAGCCAACAATCAGGCAATCCGGATTGCCACAGGGGAGTACATCCTGCTGCTGAATCCGGACACTATCGTGCAGGCTGACACCTTTGTAAAGACGCTCGATTTCATGGACAAAACGCCGGATGCCGGTGCATTGGGCGTGAAAATGATAGACGGACAGGGCCATTATCTGCCGGAATCCAAGCGTGGACTGCCGCTGCCGTCGGTGGCTTTCTACAAGATTTTTGGATTGTCAAAAATTTTTAGGAAATCAAAACGTTTCGGACGCTACCATCTGACCTATCTCGACCCGGACGAAATAAACGAGGTGGATGTTCTGCCCGGTGCCTTCATGCTGATGCGCAAGTCGGTCCTGGATCAGATCGGTCTGCTTGACGAATCCTTCTTCATGTACGGCGAGGACATCGACCTCTCATATCGTGTGACATTGGGCGGTTACAAAAATTATTATTTTCCGCTGACGCGCATTATCCATTATAAGGGCGAAAGCACCAAAAAGAGCAGTGTGAACTATGTGCTGGTCTTTTACCAGGCGATGCGGATTTTCGCCAAGAAGCATTTTTCCAAGAACAATGCCCGTCTTTTCGATGGAATGATTAACCTGGCCATCTGGTTCCGGGCCTTTTTGGCCATTGTCAAGCGGCTATTTTTAAAAATCTGGATGCCGCTGTTGGATTTCCTGCTGATTGGCGGCGGCCTGCTGGGCATTGCCGCCTATTGGGAAAAAACGGTGCTGTTGCCGCGTGGGGTGAAGTTTCCCGACGAATACCTCTATCTTGTTCTGCCGCTTTATGCCTTGGTCTGGGTCGGATGTATCCGGATTCAGAATGCCTATCGTGTGCCGGTCTCCTTCAAGCGGCTCAACCGGGGGGTGCTGTTGGGTGGCGTGGTACTGTTGCTGGTATATGCTTTGCTGGGTGAGCAGTTCCGTTTTTCACGTGCGGTACTGCTAATCGGTATTTTGTATGTGTTCCTGATACTCAATTTGGTGAGATGGATTATCGGTCGGATGCGCCTGAAAAGCTATCCGGTGGGCGACATGTCCGTCAAACGGTTGCTGATTGTGGGCGGCGAAGAGGAGGCGGAGCGCGTCTCCCGGCTGCTGCCGATGATGTCCATCCGGCAGGTGCTTGTCGGCTGCGTGCATCCTGATAAGGATTTCCGGCCAGAAAAGGGAAGCCCTTTTGTCGGCAATCTTTCACAGATAATGGAAATCATTGAGATATATGGTGTGAATGAAATTGTGTTTTGCGGCAAGGACATTTCCTCCACCGATATCATGACGGTGATGTCGCGGTTGCAGGATTTCCCGTTGGAATACAAGATTGCGCCGCCGGAAAGCCTCTATATCATAGGTAGCCGTTCCATCCATGTGGAGGGCGATGTCTACACCCTGTCGGCCAACAGCATCGGCAAAAGGGAAAACCGTCGCCGCAAACGGCTGTTCGATGTCTGTTTCTCTACAGTATTGCTGCTGATTTCGCCGCTTTTGATATGGTTTGTTCCAAGGAAAACCGGCTTTTACAGGAATCTCTTTCAGGTATTGTCGGGACGTAGGAGTTGGGTCGGCTATGCGCCGCAGCCGGATTCCGGTTCAGGAGTCCTGCCGCCATTGCGGGAAGGGGTGTACCATACGGTTTCAGCGGTGCGCCAGCTGGTTACACCTGAGATGGCGATGCGGGCCAACAGCCTGTATGCGAAAGATTACAGCACCTATACCGATTTCCGGATTGTGTTGCGGATGCTGTTCCGGAAAAGTTGACGATCATTTCCCCGTCATGATGTCAAGGATGCAGCGGTCTGTTTCCTTCATGCCCTGAGTGCCGATGTTGACAAGGTTGCGGATGCATTGCTCCACATCATTATCTATTATTCCCTCTTCGGCCGTGACAAATTTTCCCTCCATGGCCATGATGGCGGCCAATACAGCTGTGGAGACACCGGTGGAGACTTTCAGCGAGCAGCTGGGTTTTGCACCGTCACAAAGCATTCCGGTTATGTTGGCGATCATGTTTTTGATTGCGTAGGTGATTTGTTCATAGTTCCCACCCATAAGATAGGTGAGGCCGCAGGCCGAGCCGGTGGCGGCCACCACACAGCCGCACAACGGTGAAAGCCGTCCGAAGCTCTGTTTGATGTATATTACGGTCAGGTGGCTTAGCACCAGAGCGCGGATGAGCAGTTCCTTCCTGATTTTCTTGCGGTGTGCGTAGACCCAAATGGGTAATGTGGCGACAATACCCTGATTGCCGCTGCCGGAATTGCTCATGACCGGAATCTGTGCTCCGGCCATGCGGGCATCGCAAGCGGCGGAGGTGAATGCAATAATTTTGGCATACAGGCTTTTCCCGAAATATTCCCTCCGATGCAGCCCCTGGATAGTTTTACCCAATTCATGTCCGTAATGCCCTTTCAGCGCGGTTTCCGCCGCCTTTTTGTTCAGGTTGGCGGTTTGCAGGATGAATTGCAGGTCGCGGATGGGGGTTGTCATGGCAAAGTCATAAACTTGCTTGAAAGTCAGTTCGACAATATCTTTTTTCGTCTCATCCTGAATGTCCGGTTTTTCCTCCAGCTGCACTTTCCCATTTTTGGAGATGTGGCTGAAATGGGTGTGCGAACCGCTGATCACAACCTTGACGCTATCCTCATCCTTGCAGCAGATCACCTCAATGTAAAGTTTGTGCGGTGCATCCGGTTTGTGCAGGATGCGGATGTGCTTTTCCTCCACATATTTTTTAGCCTTGGCAACAGATTCCGGTTTGGTATCTTTCAGAACCTCCAGCTGATATTCCGGTTTCCCGATCAGAACGCCCAATGCCACGGCGATGGGCAGCCCGTACATGCCGGTGCCGGGGATGCCGACTCCCATGGTGTTTTTCAGCATGTTGGTGCTCAGGTTGACAAAAATTTTGTCCGGAAGAGCACCCAACAGATCTTTGGCTTTGGCGGCGGCCAGAGCCACTGCGATGGGTTCCGTGCATCCGATGGCGGGAACAACCTCCCGTTGGATAAGTCGGATAATCTGTGATTGTTCTTGTGTGGTCATGATGGTTGTGTGTCAGTAATTATTTTTCCGTTGGTTTCATATTCATGTGCACGTGTGATGCGGACCTGATAGAACTTCCCGATTTCACAGCGGTTGGCCTGCTGGCGGAGAAGCACCATATTGTCCACTTCCGGCGAATCATATTGGGTGCGGCCAATGTAATAGCCGTCTTGTTTGCTGTCGATGAGCACCTCAAATGTTTTTCCCAGCATTTTCCTGTTTTTTTCAAGGGAGATATCCTGCTGCAGCCACATGATTTCATCTTTCCGCCGATTCTTTTCCAAATGGGAAATGCTGTTTTTCAGAGTATAGGCAAGAGTGTTCTCTTCATGGGAATAGGTAAAGACCCCCATGCGGTCAAAGCGGATTTCCTCCGCAAAGGCGTATAGCTTTTCAAATTTTTTCCGGGTTTCTCCGGGAAAGCCGACCATCAGTGTGGTGCGTAGGGCAATGTCCGGCACACGGGTACGGATGGTATCCAGCAACAGTCGGATTTCCTTTTCCGTAATGTTCCGGTTCATTCTTTTCAATATATCGTCGTCGATATGCTGTATAGGGATATCCAGATAATGGCATATCTGCGGATTGTCGCGCATGACATCCAGCACCTCCATCGGAAAATGGTTCGGATAGGCATAATGCAGCCTGATCCAGTGCAGCTGTGGAATGCGGGCCAATCCTTCCAGCAGTCCGGCCAGTTCCCGTCTGTGGTAGAGGTCGATGCCGTATGAGGTAAGGTCCTGGGCCACAAGTATAAGTTCCCTGACCCCTTTGTCTGCCAGCAGGCGTGCCTCCTCCAACAGCTGTTCTGCCGGTTTGGAGCGGTGCCGTCCCCGAATTAGCGGAATTGCACAATATGCGCAGCCATGGTTGCAGCCTTCGGAAATTTTCAGGTAGGCGTAGTGGGAGGGTGTGCTCAGCAGCCGCCGGTTAAGAAGTTCCGGCTGTATTTTCGATCGCAGGTAATAGAGTATCTGCTCAATGGCATCGGTTCCAAACCAGGCGTCCACTTCAGGTATTTCGCTGCGCAAATCCTCCTGGTAGCGTTGCGACAGGCAGCCGAAGACAATCAGCTTGCGGATTTTCCCGTTTTGTTTCTCTTTGACGCAATCCAGAATAACCTCCACTGACTCCTCCTTTGCATCGTTGATGAATCCGCAGGTGTTGATAATGGTGATGGGATGCGGCAAATTATAGTCATCCAGATGCACCGTGTAACCTGCCGCCTGCAGTTGGGCGGCCAGCCGTTCGGAGTCCACCCTGTTCTTGTCACAGCCGAGGGTCAGGATGTTCACGCTCCCTTCCATTTCCGATAGCGGTTGGGCTTGCGATTGCGATTTTGGGATTCGCATTACAAACTGGTTCAGCACAGTCATGGGAAGAGGGGCTTTATATTAGTTGTTCTTTTTGGATTCGGATACTTTCAGCCCATTCTTGTACGTCACCTGATTTATGACCTGTCCTTTGTCATAATAGCTCCATATGCCGTTCTTAGCCGCTTTCTTGTAGCTCCCTTCCGCCAGTTTTTCCCCCTGGTTGTCGTATTCCACCCATTTGCCGTCCGGAAGATCCTCCTTGAAGGATTGGGTGCGTACCAGATTTCCGCGCTGGCCGTAGTAGCTCCAGGTCCCGTCTTTCTTTCCGAATTTGTAGTTTCCTGTCTCCAATGGGTTTCCGTTTTGTGAAAAGAATTCCCATTTGCCGCTGCGCAACCCCTTCTTGAAAACGCCACGTTGGTTCACCACCCCGTTTTCCCAATAGTACACGTAGTCGCCGTGCTTCTGGTCGTTGGCGTAGCTGGCGGTGTAGCGAAGATTGCCGTTCTCATGCCATCCTGTCCAGTCCCCGCTCATTTCCCCTTCGCTGAAAAAGCCTTGGTTTTCCTTGCGTCCGTTGGCGTACCATGACATCCATAATCCATGCTCCTTATCATTTTGGAATTTGCCTTCCCGTTGTTTTTTCCCGTCTTCAAACCAGGCAGTCCATAATCCTTCCCGCTTGCCGTTGGTGAAGGAGCCCTCCTTCCATTTTTCGCCGGTTTCGTAGTAGTAGATCCAGCGGCCCTCCTGCAGCCCCTTATTGAATTTGCCGGTGCTGCCCAGCTGGCCATTGGCGTAGTAGAAATTCCATGTGCTGTCCTGCAACCCCTCCTTGGAGTAGCCCTGCATCTCGATTTTCCCGTTTCCGTACCACCAGATTCCCAGTCCGATCAGCGCGTTGTTAACATAGTTTCCTTCGAACATCTTGATGCCGTTGTCGTAAAACTCTTCACATTTTCCGTTTAGCGAGTCATGCAGGTAGCTGCATGACTTGCTGATTTTTCCGTTGGGATGGTAGAATGTCCAGCGGCCTTCGCGGAGGTCGTTGGTCACTGTTCCTTCACATTCCGGTCCGCCGTTTTTGTAGAAGCTCTGGAAACGGCCGCTTTGGTAGTCCATAGTTGTGGCTGGGGAGCCGTTGTAATGCCATGAACGCCATACACCGGTTTTCACTCCTTGTCGGTAGGTGCCTTCACTGGATTTGTTGCCGTTGGCGTGGTAATATGTCCATACGCTGTCCGGTTCACCGTTGACCAGTTTTCCTTCCTGTTTCTTTTTGCCGTTTTCCCAATAGTCAATCTGGTATTGGGAGAAGGCGGGCAGGCAGCAGAAGCAGAGTGCTGCGAAGAAAATAACATGTTGTTTCATCGTACCAAATATTTGCATTTTCGCGAAGCAAAATTAAACAAAAACAAAATACGTTTTACAGAAGCGTTTTATTTTTTTTCACCATCTTTTTTTCAAAAAATGGGGCCGTTTGCATTCCGGTCCTGTTAATATCAAGTTGAAAAGTATTTGTTGTAATTTGGCAGGGCATATCATGTTTTGTTTTACTTTTGCATTGAATTCAGGTTCCGTCAGGATTAATAGGGAATCCTGTGAAAATCAGGAGCTATTCCCGTAGCTGTAAGTCCCGGAACAGATTCTCGCCACAAGTCACTGACGCGTGTGCGTCGGGAAGACGGCGAAAATTGGGACAAGCCAGAAGACCTGCCTGCATTCGCAATTTCGCAGCTTTCGGGATAAAAGTACTGCAAAGGTTCCTATGATATCCTTTTCCCGTGAGTCGTATGTTTAACTGTTTAAAAAACAAGTATGATTGACGATTTGTTCATTATCAAGCGCAATGGGAAAAGGGAACCCTTTTCCATGGAGAAAATCCGTAATGCGGTGACCAAGGCCTTTGTGGCCAACGGTTCATTCCCCTCGCAGGAGGCGATGACCAACATTCTGGGCCGTCTCGACATCTATGACGGGATTTCTGTGGAGGAGATCCAGAACCAGGTGGAGAAGGCTCTGATGGCCGAACGGTACTACGAGGTGGCGAAGGGCTACATCCTTTACCGGCAGAAGCATTATGAGGACCGTGAGGTGAAGGAGAAGGTCGATTTTCTGATCAACTACTGCAATGCGAAGAATGCGGCGACCGGCAGCAAGTACGATGCAAACGCCAATGTGGAGAAGAAGAACATCGCCACGCTGATAGGTGAGCTGCCGAAGTCCAGCTTTATCCGGCTGAACCGCAGAATGCTGAGCGACCGCATTAAGGATATGTATGGGAAGGAGCTGGCGGACAAGTATCTCCATCTGCTGAACAACCATTTCATCTATAAAAATGACGAGACCAGCATGGCCAACTACTGCGCCAGCATCACCATGTATCCGTGGCTGCTGGCCGGCACCAAGGGCATCGGGGGCAACGCCACACAGCCGACCAACCTCAAATCGTTCTGCGGAGGTTTCATCAATATGGTGTTCATGGTCTCCAGCATGTTGAGCGGTGCCTGCGCCACACCGGAGTTCCTGATGTATCTGAACTATTTCATCGGGCAGGAATACGGCACGGACTATTACAAGAATCCGGAACGCATTGTGGATCTGTCTGTCAAGCAGAGAACGGTTGATAAGATGGTTACGGACTGTTTCGAGCAGGTGGTCTATTCCATAAACCAGCCCTGCGGAGCACGGAACTACCAGTCCGTCTTCTGGAACATCTCCTATTATGACAGCTATTATTTCCAGTCGCTCTTTTCGGAGTTCCGCTTTCCGGACGGCAGCCGTCCCGACTGGGATTCGCTTAACTGGCTGCAGAAACGCTTCATGCGCTGGTTTAACCGGGAGCGGACCAAATCGGTGCTGACCTTCCCCGTGGAGACAATGGCGCTTCTTTCCAAGGACGGGGACATTCTGGACGCGGAGTATGCCGATTTCACGGCGGAGATGTATGCCGAAGGACATTCCTTCTTCACCTATGTCAGCGACAATGCCGATTCGTTGAGCAGCTGCTGCCGGTTGAGGAACGAGATTCAGGACAACGGTTTCAGCTATACGCTGGGTGCCGGCGGCGTCTCCACCGGTTCGAAGAGCGTGCTCACCATCAACCTGAACCGCTGCATACAATATGCGCACAAGCAGGATGTTCCATATCTCCAGTTCCTGGAGGGGATTGTGGATCTGGTGCACAAGGTGCAGATTGCCTACAACGAGAACCTCAAATATTTGAACGAAAAGGGAATGCTCCCGTTATTCGATGCCGGTTACATCGCCATGTCACGGCAATACCTTACTGTGGGCATAAACGGGTTGGTTGAGGCTGCGGAATATCTGGGCATCCCCATAAACGACAACGAACGTTACCGTAAGTTTGTGGAGGAGGTGCTCGGGTTGATTGAACGCTACAACATCCGCTACCGGAAAAAGGATCTGCTCTTCAACTGCGAGATGATTCCTGCCGAGAATGTGGGTGTCAAGCATGCCAAGTGGGACAGGGAGGACGGCTACCAGGTGAACCGCGACTGCTACAACAGCTATTTCTACATTGTTGAGGACGATTCGCTGAATGTGCTGGACAAGTTCCGGCTGCATGGCCGCCATTATGTGCAGCATCTGACGGGCGGTTCCGCGCTGCACATGAATCTGGAGGAGCATCTGAGCAAAAGCCAGTACCGGCAGCTGCTCCGTGTGGCCGCCATGGAGGGATGCAACTATTTCACCTTCAATATCCCCAACACCATCTGCAACGATTGCGGCCACATAGACAAACGCTACCTGAAGGAATGCCCGCAGTGCCACAGCACCCATGTGGATTACCTGACCCGCGTCATCGGATACATGAAGCGGGTGACAAATTTCTCCGAGGCGCGGCAGAAGGAGGCCCATCGCCGTTACTATTCCAAGGTTACGGATGAAGTATTATAATTACGATATTGTCTTTCAGGAGATTCCTGACGAGGTGACGTTGGCGGTCAACATCACCAACTGCCCGAACCGTTGTCAGGGATGTCACAGCCCCCATCTTTGGGAGGACACTGGCATACCGCTGACGGAGGGGGAGATTGACCGTCTGATGGCGCGTTACGGGACGCAGATCACCTGTTTCTGCTTTATGGGCGGCGACGGGCAGATGGCGGAACTGGAGCGGCTGGCTGCACACCTGCGCCAACATTATCGTGTAAAAACGGCCTGGTATTCCGGACAGTATGATTTTCCGAAGAGGCTTGAACTGTTCGATTTCGTGAAGACAGGCCCCTATCTCCGAGAGCGTGGCGGTCTGAAGTCGCCCGGCACCAACCAGCACCTGTACAGGATAGAGGGTGCGGAGCGGAAAAAAATTATGCGTTTCGCGTGAAATCGTTGGGGGATTTCAACTATCTTTGCAGCGTTTTTTAAAGCGTAATGAAGATGGATCTGATATTTGCCACCCATAACCGGCACAAAGTTTCCGAAGTGCAGGCGATGCTGCCTGCCGGTATCCATGTCCGCTCCCTTTCGGATTTGGGATGTGATGAGGATATCCCCGAAACCGCAGACACGCTGCAGGGCAATGCGCTGCAGAAGGCGCAGTTTGTGCATGAGCGTTACCATTGCAACTGTTTCGCCGATGACACCGGCCTGGAAATCGATGCGTTGGACGGACGCCCCGGGGTATATTCGGCACGATATGCCGGGGAGGGGTGCAGTTTTGACGACAATGTCCGCAAGGTGCTGGCGGAGCTGGAGAATGTCCCTTTGGCGCAGCGCACGGCCCGTTTCCGCACGGTCGTCGCCCTGATATTGGATGGGCGCACCTACTTTTTCGAGGGCAAGGTGGAGGGGCTTATGACACTGGAACGCCACGGCGTGGAGGGTTTCGGGTATGACCCCATTTTCCTGCCCGAAGGGTATGGCCAGACCTTTGCCGAGATGGATGCTTCGGAGAAAAACCGTATCAGCCACCGCGGAAGGGCAATGGCCCAAATGGTAGGATTTCTGGAGCGTCTATGATGTACCGGACGAAAGGCATCGTGCTGCACAAAACGCCCATTGCCGACAACAAGGCGGTTTTCCATGTCTATACCACGGCTGAGGGGATGCGCTCCTTCCTGACCTATACCTCGCTAAAAAGGGAGAAGAGGGGCCAATGGGTGAAAATGCAGCCGCTTGCTGTGGTGGATCTGAAGGCGGAACGCTGCCGGAACGGGACAATGGACTATTTGAAATCGGTGGAGTTGGAGCATGCGCCAGGCATGCGCTCCTTCGATTATCTGAAATCCGCTGTCCGGATGTTCCTGAATGAGGCGCTGTACAGGATTTTGCAGTCGGCGCCTCCCGATGCGGAGCTGTTCGATTATGTGGAGGAATCGCTGCGGCGTTTTGAGGAGAAGCCTTTTGTTCCCGATTTCCATCTGCGATTCCTATGGCGCATGACCCATTATCTGGGTTGCACCCCTGTAAACAACTATTCGGAGGATACACCTTTTTTCAATGTGGAGACGGCGCGGTTCATGCCGGTGAAGAGTGATGCGGAGGCTGCGCTTTCCGCCTGGATCCCCCGCTGGACGGAGGATTTGCGTTTCCCGGATACGGCTGCGGAGGTGCTTCCGGCCCCGTTCCGCGCCCCGATGCTTGAGTGCCTGCTGGCCTATTATTCCCGCCATGTCACGACGGCGGTTTCCGGCATCCAGTCGCACAAGGTGCTGAAGGAGGTGCTGCGGTAACAATTGATCTGTCATCCATTTTTAGTGTCAGAACGCGCAATAATGTATGAAGGGTTACGTTATTTTCAATGGATTTTTAACCAACTTAAAACCAAAACATATAAATGAATGTTAACACAGTACACCCGGATTTTATGCCATACCTCCCGAATGTCATCCGGATTTTGAAGGAGCATCGGGTGAAAACAGCCTATCTTTTCGGCTCGGTGCTGACCGACCGTTTCAACAGGGAGAGCGATGTGGATATTCTGGTGCAATACGAGCCTTTTGATAATCCGCTGGCGTTTGGTGACAACATTTGGGATTTGCGGTTTGCATTGGAGGATAATTTAGAAAGGGATGTTGACCTTGTTAATGAGGACGTTTTAAAGAATCCCTACTTTATTCAGGAACTCAATGCGACAAAATTTAGGATTTATGGATAAGCGGATATTAAAATATTTATTTGACATACAGACATGTATTAAAAGCATCAATGACTATGTCGGCGAGAGGAAGGTTTTTGATGAGTTGCTTACAATTTGTAAGCAACTGAAACTGCCAGCTGCTGACGGCAAAAGCTATAAGACATTTCCCACGAACGGGCTTCAGACTATCTTTTGCCAGCAGAGGATGCAGAAGTTATAGAAATAGAGGATAGCAAAGGTAAAGTGTAATTTGCAAATTGAAACAGAATATATTAATTACGTCAAGTTAACAAATACAAAATATAAGAAACAGATATTTAGAGTATTAATAAAAGATATAGATAAATAAAAAAGCGTTTTCGCTTTTCTTTGGTAGTACTGAAATCTCGACAATTTCAACTATTCCTACACAAGGAAGGAGAAGCGCTCATGGTTTTTCCGTGAGCTTTCTTGTTCGTAGGAATAGGTAGTCGAGAACCTCAGTACTGAACAAACTAAGTTCACGGATTTTTTATGTCGGAAAAGGAGCAGATACAAGGATTGGACATCGGGAAGATGGTGGCTGCGGAGCTGGAGCGGCAGGGGCGCAAAGTAGAGTGGCTCGCCCGCCAAATCCCCTGTGACAAGAGCAACATGTACAAACTGCTCAAAAAGCCGAACTGGGATGTCGCGATGCTGATACGTGTTTCTCGAATACTTGGCCACAACTTTATGCACGACCTCTCCGCATGGGTGGAATAGTGGCACAATCGGCCACTATGAGTGGAAACATTGGCCATTGGGAAAAAGGTGGTTATAAATGGGGGAGTGGTAATTTTGCAGGATTTTCAAGATTGGTTTAATTTATTGAAATACATATATGTATAAAATTTTATTTTTGTCCGGTGCCATCGTTTTTGCCTTGCCTTCCCTCAAGGCTCAGCAGACAGTTGCAACATTGGGCGGTGACGTGAAGGGGAATACCCACACATTGAGTTACACGGTCGGACAGGTGGCTATAATGCAGGCAAGAAATAACAGTCATTCTCTTTCCGAAGGGGTGCAACAAGGGCTGTTTGTTAAAGAGGACTATATTGCGGAAGCGAATTTTTTACCGTGCAAAATCATTATTTCGCCCAATCCATCGTCGGATTTCATCCGTATCCAAAGCGATTCGGAGGATGAGTTGTATTATGTGATGTTCACGACAGCTGGTGCACGGGTATGTGGCGGAAGTTTCAGTTGTTCGACAACGGTTTCCTTGTGTGATATGGCTGCCGGTGTGTATATTGTAAAAGTTTCCAATAAAGAAGGTAAGGAAAGAAAGTTCCAAATTGTAAAATCAAAATAAGCATGAAGAGAGCATTTGTTTTAGGTATCAGTTTGTTGTTCGGCATCATTACGCTGTGGGCGCAGGTGCCGCAGCATTTCAGTTATCAGGCGGTCATTAGGAACAATGACGGTTCTGCGACAGCCAGTCAGAAGGTGAGCGTTCGTGTCAGCATCTTGCAGGGTTCGGAATCTGGAACGGTGATGTACACGGAGACACATTCGGTCAAAAGCAATCCTAACGGATTAATTACGCTGCAAATCGGAGACGGTTTCCCAGTGAACGGGTCCTTCTCCGCCATAGATTGGCAGCATGGGCCGTTTTTCCTGAAAACGGAGGTGGATCCTAACGGCGGCAACAACCTTTCGCTGGTTTCCGTGCAGCAGTTGTTGAGCGTGCCGTATGCGCTATATGCGGAAAAGGCCGGCAGTGTGAAGGATGCGGTGGATAAAGGTTATGTGGATAATCAGGATAACCGGTTGAAAGATTATGTGGATTCACTTTTGGCGTTATTTCCGAGTGTGGACACGAGTAGAATAGGTGCCCCTGTGGTGGTTACGGATTCTGCGGTGGTTTATAGGCATTATGCGAAGGTAAGCGGAAAGGTGCTTTCCGATGGTGGCGAGCTGATAATGTCACGGGGATTTTGCTATGGGACGAAACCTAATCCGACTATTTCGGACAATTACGTTCTGTTGGGAAACGGAAAGGGTGAATTTTCCGGTGCAATCACCGGTTTGCAGGACAGCGTGACTTATTACGTGCGTGCGTTTGCCACCAGCCGCTATGGTACAGCGTATGGCGCACAGCAAATATTGTCAATAAAATCAGACAACTACAACACTTATGGCATTTTTAAGGTAAGTGATACGAGTTATGTGAGGATTGCACCGGGAAACATGCAAGTTATAAGTGACTCCTTTTATTTTGCCGAGAATCAATATGATATAAATAACAATCAGGTAATGTCATATAGGAATATCAATATTAAGGGGAATTGGCGATTGTTAACTCAAGAAGAAGCTGAATACCTGTTTAATCCACAAAGAATGATTACAGCATTTGTTAATGGTGTATATGGTTTCATTTTGTTGCCAGATAATTGGATAGCACCAAGTGGATATGCTGAAATCACAGCGATTAACGGTGCATACAATTACCATTGCATAGGAGCAACTGAATTTAACCATAATGTAAAGTTAGTGTTTTCCTTTACGAAAGATCAATGGAATGAATTAGAAGGTTTGGGGGCTGTTTTTTTCCCTATGCTAGATAATTATAGTGAGGTATATTGGCTAAAATGTGAAACAAAATATGATTCAGGCAATACAATTTATGATATTCATAGATTGATTATAGGTAGCGTAAGTGGAGGATTTGGATTTGAATTTTTTTCTGAAAAAAGAAAGGTAAATGACCGTAATGCTATATTTAGATTGGTTCAAGATGTAAAGTTCTAATAATAACAGTTGCGCCCGACACGGATTAGGGAGGAGGAATGGAGTTTATTAAGAAGATTGTATTTATCCTTTGTTTGTCAATATCATTTTTTATAGTTTCATGTGATAAAGCGGATACTTATAATGAAATATTAGGAATGTGGAAAGGAGAGGGGGAAGATTTAGGTGATATAGAGATTTTTCTTAATGTTTTAGAGTTTGTTGATGAAGAGCATGTTATTCAATACATTTATACAAGTACTTGGGAAGGACAACAAGGAAGATATGAATTTGTGAATCATAGGGGGTGGTATTATTCGGACACAATAACTCGCAAATATACAATTAAAAACGATAAAATAATAATAGAAAACCATATCACTCTTATTAAGGATGGAGATAGACTGCGTACTAGAACAGATGAACTAAAAAGATGGAATTAAAAATAATGAGACAAATATATTATTGGTGAGATACATGACTTTAACAGCCATTTTTTGTATCGCTATAACTTTATGTAAAACAATAATATCGAAAACGATCTCGATGCCTTGGGTGCCTCGCTTCCAAAATTAACTATCTTTTTGGCATGTTTGTGCGCAGGAAGGTTAACAGGAGTGGCACGACCAGTTTCGTGGTCATTGACAAGAGCGGCGGATAGTTCTGTCAGGTGAGGAGTTTCGACACATTTTCGGACCTTTCGGAAATCAAGCTGCTGTGCGGTCAAGCCATTGACTGGGTCATGTGATACGAAGGCAATCTGACCGTTGATTGACCTGAATTTTGTGTAGTGCGCATCATTGTCAAAGCCAGGTCAAAGTAAGGATGGTTTTTTATCACTACAATAGAATAGGTTATTATTCAATTCTAGCGCAGACTTTCTTTTTTTCAATCATATTAATAATTATGTTTTTAAGTTCAATTGGATAGTTTGGTTGGTTTATGACATCTTTAATATTCATCAAAAAGACCACGTAGTTTCTGTGTGCTCTTTTCTCTATCCTCATGAGCTCTCATATAGAGTTCATCCATTAGACCATTCATGAAATCCATCACACACTTGATTGTTTTAAGTATAGGACACCTCTAAAAATAGATAAAAA
>DBYD01000063.1:855-18642 GCA_002309855.1 Bacteroidales bacterium UBA1195 | reverse complement strand
AGAGCCAGATGTCACAAGTGCCAGTGGCACGCGTGGAGCGGCCTTGTGTGTGGGGATCCCCGACAGCAACGACGCCTCACTGCTCCTGGCTTTTCAGGCCGCAGACATCCGCGCCGACTCATACGGATTCTACCGTTCCCAAGACCAGCCCTTCACCTCCTGGGTGGAGATGAAGCTTGCCGCCTCCTTCGAAAATGTGAACTTCATTGTATGGAAAAGCATAAAACTGTAATGCCGTATTCCGTTCGTATATACAAAAACACCGTTTCATGCGATTGAGAACAGCTTTACCATTGTGCCTGATGCTCGGACTGTCGTTTGCGACGGAACTTCCGGCGCAGGGTGTGGATTTCCGCATACTGAACCACCTGCAGGAGCATCGCTATGCCTCTGCTATCCGAAATGGTATGTGGTTGTCCCCTCCGTGATTTGGGCCGCCGGAGTGGGTTTTTCGCGGCTATATCTGGGCGTGCACTACCCTTCCGACGTGCTTGCCGGCGCACTGATAGGCACCGCCTCCGCCGTGCTGGGACTCTACAATATGTCTCCAGACCACAAGTCAGAAAGGAACTCATTCACAGGGATCACCTCCACACCGTTCATTTTACGGCGATACCTGTCGAACGACACGGCAATCAGCCTGCATTCCGGGTAATCTTCGGAAAAAGCCTTGAGTCCGTGCAGATGACGTGACTTCACCTCCTCGGTGGACTTGACTTCAATAGCCACCCGACCATCGCCGACAATGGCATCCACTTCATAGCCGGAAGCCGTCCGCCAATAGGCAAGTTTCTCGTCACTGTGATGGTATCCAAGCCATGCGACAAGTTCTTGAATGATAAAATGTTCAAAAGAATGACCGAACATTTCGTTTCCAGGTTTCATGTTACGACGGCCAAGCAGAAAATTCACAATACCTACGTCATAAAAATAGAACTTAGGTGCCTGGATAGCAGAGCGCTTCTTAGTGGCGGAAAAACCTGGTACAAGATAACCGATAAGCGTATCCTGCAGTATCTCAAAATAAGATTTCACAGTGCGGTAGTCTATGCCACAATCCTGTGCCACATTCTTATACACCAGCATTTCACCGTCACTCTGCGCCGCAACCTCCAAGAATCGGGAAAAAACCTGCAGGTTGCGCGAGATGGCCTCCTCCCTTATCTCCTCGTTCAAATATACATTGATGTATGCCCGAAAACGGTCCCAAGGGTTCTCCACCATATAGTGGCGGGGAATCATCCCATTGTTGACGGCACGTACAATATCAAAATCAGGCACCTCGGCACTTACAAACGGATAAAGCACTTCACGGGAAGCCCTGCCGCCAAGCAGATTCGCTCCCTGACGTTTGAGTTTCCTTGGGCTTGAACCGCTCAAAACAAACCTGATGCCACGATGCTGGATAAGCGAATGCACCTCATCCAGCAGCTGCGGTATTTTTTGCACCTCGTCAATAATCACCGTGTCTTTAGGACCCAAACCGTCCAATTCCTCCGACAGCAGCTCCGGTCTGCGCAGCAGACGGTTGTAATCCTTTGCTTTCAAAAGGTCATAACGCCTGCAACGCGGAAACAAATCCTCCAAAAGCGTTGTTTTTCCAACCTGACGTGCACCCCAAACAAAAACGCTATCATTATATTCGTTATCAAGGTTTAAAATGCGTTTATACATTTTTACAATTGTTGTTATATTATGATAAAACTACATATATATGTCGTTAAATTATGATAAAACTACAATGCAAAAGTAAACAAAATATCAATGCGGCACACTTTTTTTTCAGAAAATATTTTCCCAAACAGGATCGCTCCATCTGTCCCCTACAGATGTACACATGAACACCAATATCCAGCAAAACAGTATCAGAAGTATGGCAACCGTTTTTCCAACTATGAACAAAGTTCTCCTCCACCATCGGCCGTCGCCGTTTCCAGGTTTGAAAATCAAGGTCATGACCACCGAGAGAAAGCCCAAATGAAGCATCCACTCGTCAAGCCGCCCAATCAAATGAGTGTCTTTGTCCAGCAACAGCCAGCTAACGCCGAAAAGCAGAAAGAACAGCACCGCCGCCAAACCGGCCCCGAAAGAGATTTTGCTGCACACACCGCGCCATTTACTGACTGTTACACCATCTCGTTTATTCTTCATTTGCAAATTATCGTTATTATATTCGTTATCAATACTTAACATATTTTTATACATATTTTACAATTGTTGTTTTTACAACTTTTTCCATTTTTTTTGGGCAATTTTCACAACTTTTTCCAATTTTTGAGGCCTGTTTTCACAACTTTTTCCAATTATATTGTTAAAGCAATGGGGTCATATAATATGGCAGATACACTAAATCATCCGTGACAATCATATCCCTGTCATGGATAACATAGGATGTGGAGAGATATTGTCCGAACTTGGCACGCAATTTCTGCAAAGAGAGCGTTGTGTATTTCTTACCAGACTTCACCTCAATAGGAGAAATGTTATGCCGGCTGGTCGCCACGGGTTTGCGAATCAGAAAATCTATTTCC
Organism: Bacteroidales bacterium UBA1195; assembly: GCA_002309855.1. Lineage (GTDB taxonomy): Bacteria > Bacteroidota > Bacteroidia > Bacteroidales > WCHB1-69 > UBA1195. The sequence continues at coordinate 16,111 of DBYD01000063.1, read as the reverse complement.
ATCCGGTTCTCCGCATCCCTTGAAGCAGAAGAATAAAAATAAAGTTTATGCCCTGCCGTCCGAAGCATTTGCGCAACGACATTCTCCACCATCATCCCCTGGTTAATCTCAAGCTTGTCCATGAGAAGTTTGCGATAGATTTCCTTATCGGCAATATCGCTTTCATCAAAAGCAAGACTGACAAGAAGCCCCGTATCAGCAAGATAGCATTTCAAGGTAGTGTTTTCCATATTCATCCGTAATCCGACATTGGGTGCAGTAGTATTATGGCAGGTATTGACAATCATTGCATCGTTCAACCATAGGAAAGAATTTTCATAGTCCTTGAACCTTGCACCCTTTGCAAGAGCTGCCAATTTAAAACGCTTCTCATGTTTCTGCAATTGTGATGGTATCAAATCCAGCACCGCTGCAACTTTCGATTCGTAACCTGTGGCATACTTGTATATATCTGAACGGTACAGGTCAAGGATATCACGCTTGGCACGGTCTGTCAGTCCAAAGTCATGTGTTTCTACAAAAGCGGCCACAGCCTGAGGCATACCTCCCACAATCAGATATTGTCTGAACAGGTCTATCGCCTTCCTATGCATCAACGCCCCCATAGGCTGCTGCTTCATATAACGGTCACGAATAAAATCCATCAGCATATCATTGCCGTTCGCCCAAAGAAATTCTTCAAAATCCATTGGATACATTTTCACATGCCGCTCCTCTGATGGGATAATGATATCTTTCACATTACGTTGCAACGAAGTAAGCGAACCTGTCTCAATATAGTCGTATCGCCCGTCTGCAACCAGATACTTTATGGCGGCACGTGCTCTCGGACAATCCTGCACTTCGTCAAACACCACCACCGACTTGCGGGGAGTCAGTTTGACCTGATAAAAGGCGTTCAAATGCATGAAAAGAGTGTCCAAATCATCAAGATAGTCATCAAACAACTTCTTTACAGTGGGTGAAGCACTGCCGAAATCAATGAACAATGCTGATTCATACTCGTTTTGCGCAAATTTACGGACAATATAGCTTTTGCCCACACGGCGTGCGCCATCAATCAGCAAGGCAGTACGCCCCTGCCCGCTGTTTTTCCAATCCAGTAAAGTATTATATATCTTCCTTTTCATACACACATTAACACAAAACGAGATTTTTTATTGTACAAAAACCACACAAAACGAGATTTTTTTTTGCCATAAAACCACACAAAACGAGATTTTCATTTCACCTCAACCCTACTCCACATACACCAGCAGACCTTTCAGGTACTCCCCTTCCGGATGATAGATGCTAACCGGATGATCCGGACCCTGCGAAAGACGCCGTACAATGCGGACATCGCGGTGCGCGTTGGCGGCGGCGGTGAAGAGCATCGTCTGGAAATCGTCGCGGCTGACCGCCTGGGAGCAGGAGAAGGTAAAGAGCAGCCCGCCTGGGGCTATCTTCTCCAACGCTCTCTGGTTGATATTTTTGTAGCCCTTCAGCCCCTGTTGCAGGCTTCGGTGGTTCTTGGCAAAGGCCGGCGGATCAAGCACCATAATGTCAAACGTCTTCTCCAGCCGCGCAAGGTATTGCAGCGCATCCTGCGCCACGCCGCAATGCGATGCGTGCGGAAAGTTCATCGCCACATTCGCGTTGCACTGCTGGATTGCCTTTTTAGAAATGTCGACCGTCTCAACGTAGGAGGCGCCGCCCCGCAACGCCGACAGCGTGAATCCGCCGGTGTAGCCGAATGTGTTCAGCACACGCCGCCCCTGGGAGAGCGACTGTAGCAGCAGCCGGTTCTCGCGCTGGTCAATGAAGAATCCAGTTTTCTGCGCCTCGGGGAACGAGATGAGAAAGCGGTTGCCATATTCCTCCACCTCCCGTTCATCCGGAACGGAACCGAGCAGCCAGCCATCCTCCGCATTTCCGGACGGAAGTGTTGCCGAACTCTTGTCATAAACAGCCATCAGCCGCCCACCCAGCAGCTCATGAAAAAGCGGCAGAAGCTCCGGAAATGTGCGGTGCATCCCCTCCGAATGTGCCTGCAGCACCAGAACCCCGTTGTAGAAATCGGCAATCAGGCCGGGCAGGCCGTCACCCTCACCATGAACCAGCCGGAAAACATTTGTGTCCGGCGCATCAAAAAGTCCGAGACGCTGCCGGTATCGGACAGCCTGTCCAATCCGTTCCCGCCAGAATGCGGTGTCTATCACCGGACTGTCAAAACGCAAAACCTTCAATATAATATTGTCCTGCTGGTAATGCCCGGTGGCGAGATATTGTCCGTCGATGCTGTAGATATCCGCCAGACAGCCATCCTCCGGTTTGCCCTCCACACGCTGCACCGCACCGGAAAAAATCCAGGGGTGGCGACGGTAAACCGATTTTTCCTTTCCATGCCGTAAAACAAGACGTGCGCGCTGCTCCATAAAACCTGTTGATAATTTTTGCAAAGATAGTTGAAATATGTATTCGGAAAACATGTATCTTTGCAAAATTAACTTAAAATCTAAAAAACATGAACATCATTCTTTACATCCTTGTCGGCATTCTTGCCGGATTCCTGGCTGGAAAAATCATGAAAGGAGGCGGTTTCGGCCTCATTGTCAACCTTATCCTGGGTGTCATCGGCGGTTTTCTCGGCGGATGGCTCATGAGCCTCGTGGGCATACAGAAAGCCGGGCTGCTGTGGGAACTCATTGTGGCCGTAATCGGCGCAATCGTACTTTTGTGGGTCATTTCACTGTTCAAAAAGAAATAGGATCCGGATTATGGCTACAAAAATGACATCTGGCGCCAAAATCGGACTTATCATTGGCGCAATCCTGTTGTTGTTTATCCTCTGGCTGGCATCAGCCTACAACAACCTGGTGAAGACAGACGAAAACGCAACCCAGGCATGGGCGCAGGTCGAAAACGCCTACCAGCGCAGGGCTGATCTGATTCCTAATCTGGTCAAGACAGTCAAAGGGGCGGCAAATTTTGAAAAAGGCACGTTGGAGAGCGTCATCCGTGCACGCGCGGAGGCCACATCCGTAAAGATTGACCCAACAAACCTGAACGAAGCAAGCATCGAAGCCTTTGAAAAGGCGCAGAACGGTCTCTCCGCCTCCCTCGGACGACTGCTGATGGTGATGGAGAACTATCCGGAACTCAAGGCGACAGAAAACTTCAAGGAGCTGCAGTCACAACTGGAAGGGACTGAAAACCGGATCAGTGTTGAACGCAAAAAGTTCAACGAATGTGTGCAGTCCTACAACGTGAGGGTGCGCCGCTTCCCGATCAATTTGGTGGCAGGCATTTTCGGTTTTGAGGAAAAAGGCTATTTCAAAGCCACGGAAGGTGCTGAAAAGGCTCCGGAAGTGGATTTTGAATTCTAAAAATGGCAAAAAGGCTTTTAATGCTGCTGTGTGCCGCCTTGCTGCTACTGAAAGTGCAGGGCGGCATTCCTCCGAAACCGGATCCTCCGCGGCTGGTCAATGATTTTGCAGGCATATTCACCGCAACTCAAAGTGACGAGCTGGAGCAACGTCTGGTCGCCTTCAACGACAGCACATCCAATGTTATTTGTGTTGTGACAGTCGCTGATCTGGAGGGATATGACGTATCGGAGTATGCTTACGAAATAGGTGACAAATGGGGTGTCCGTGACAAAGAGCACAACAACGGCATAGTGCTTTTAGTCAAGCCCAAGAACGAAACCTCCGGCGAGGTGGCCATCCAGGTGGGCTACGACTTGGAGGCAGCCATTCCCGACATTACATGCAAAAGAATTATTGAGCGGGAAATGATTCCGCATTTCAAGGAAAATGACTATTATGGCGGAGTCACGGCCGCCATAGAGGTTTTGTGTCCGCTGGCAGCAGGTGAGATCAAGGCGGAAAAGCTTTACAAGGAAGATGGCACCGGTGTGGGAATACTGTTCCTGCTGGTGCTGCTTTTCGCAATCTTCATCGCACTGAAGAAGGATAAACGCAACGGGAATGGGGGCAGCGGAGGAGGCAAATTTCTTCGCGATGCGGCAATCTGGTCAGCATTCTCCTCCTCCATGGACAAGCAGCGTCACACCGGAGACGGTTTTGGAGGCTTCGGCGGGTTCGGAGGCGGAAGTCATGGCGGCTTCGGCGGTTTTGGAGGTGGAGGCGGCTTCGGCGGAGGCGGTGCAAGCGGAAAATGGTAAACATAATAAGATGAAAAGATTTTTTGGAATAATGATGCTGCTGCTTTTCAGCGGCGCAATTCCGGCACAAAAGCTTTCTGACAGCGCATTTGCCAGCCTGATCACATGCGGCCCGGGCAATGATTTCTACACCACATTCGGACATACTGCCCTGCGCATTTGCGATTCGGCACGAAAAACCGACATCGTCTTCAACTACGGCACATTCGATTTCAACACCCCGCACTTCTATTTGAAATTCTCCCGTGGAATACTGCAATACCAGCTTTCCATCAGTCATTTCAATAGTTTTATGGCAGAATATGTATACGAAGGGCGTGCCGTTAGCGAACAGCGGCTCCTGCTGACCCAAGAGGAGCTTGAAAGGCTTTATGACGCCCTGATGGAAAACTATCTGCCTAAAAATCGGTACTACCCTTACGACTTTTTTATCGACAACTGCGCCACACGCGTGCGCGACCAGATTGAATCGGCACTTGTCGGGCGCCATTTCTACCGTTCGGAATGCGGCGATGACAACCTCTCCTTCCGCCAACTCCTCCACCCTCCCATGGAACAGAAACTGGAATGGTGGAAATTCGGCATCGACCTGGTGCTTGGCGCACGCTGTGACCGGAAGGCCACCACATTACAGTACATGTTCCTGCCTGAACATCTGATGGTGCAGAGCGACACCGGCCGTTTTGAAGGCACGCTGCAGCCGCTTGCCGAACCACCGCACCAAATGCTTCCGGAACGCCGCGAAGAGCTAAGTGACAGTTTTCCGCCCGACATTGTCCTTTGGGCGGTATTACTGGTTTACGGAATATTGTCACTGTCGGAATTATTGAAGAAACGTACCACATGTATCGGCAAAGTGGCCGACACGCTGCTATACACGGCCACGTCGCTGCTCTCCCTGCTGATCGTCTTCCTGTGGTTTTTCACAGCACACTACTGCACCAAATGGAACCTGAACCTGCTTTGGGCGAATCCGCTCTTCATCTGTATGCTGTTCAGGAGGAAACGTTCGGGGATTGCCATTCCGCTCATCCTGTACATCTGCTGCGGGATAAGCCTGTTTATTTTGCTTTTCCAGTGGCCGCAGGCGATCCCGATGGCCGCACTGCCGCTGATGTTTACGCTGATGCTGCGCCTTTATGTATCGGGAATAAGAAACCGCGTCAGTTGAACACCCGAAGGGTGAACTCATCCGGCATGAATGTCTGGTACATGCGCAGCGGAGTCTCAGCAGGACCGGAAAGCGGCATGCCATCTAGAATGTTGAACATGGAGCCGCAAAGGCTGTCATACAGATAGGCTGAATTCACAACCTCCAAACACCCGCCCTTTTCCCAGTCGTGCGGACAGGCGCGGTCATAAGCCAGGAATGTGCCCATGTCGAAGCGGTAGACCACAATGCCGTTCACACCACCCGTAAAATACTCATAACCGCCCACATTCACCAGACCGGTGGAAGGTATTGAGACCGTGAAATTGATTTTACGGTAGGGAATGTTGTCGTCCGGGGTCTTGCAGCCGGCCAGACATACAACAGACATTATTACTAATGATAATATTCTTTTAGCCATTGTTCTTCGCAACGAGTTTGCCCCAACTGTCCTTCAATGTGGCGGTACGGTTAAAGACAAGATGCTCCGGTGTGCTCTCCTTGTCCACACAGAAATAGCCGATGCGCTGGAACTGGAAATGGTCCAGCGGCTTCGCGTCAGCCAAGAAAGGCTCCACAAAACAGTTGGTGAGCCGTTCCAGCGAATGCGGGTTCAACATCTGGCGCATCGCCTCCACAGGCGTGCACTGACGCTCCTCCTGGATTCGCGCCAGACCGTCGCGGGGGTTCTCCTCCAGCCACAGGCGGTCGTACAGCCGTACTTCAGCATGCTGGCAATGGCCGCAACTCAACCAGTGGATTGTACCTTTCACCTTGCGGTCGGCACCTGGCAGGCCGCTGCGGGTTTCAGGATCATATTCAGCAAAAACCTCCACAACCTTTCCATCTTCATCCTTTCTACAGCCTGTGCAGCGGACAATATAGGCCCCCTTCAAACGCACCTCCTGACCCGGAGTCATCCTGAAATACTTTTTGGGCGCATCCTCCATGAAATCATCCTCCTCAATCCAGAGGTCACGGCTGAAGATGATGTCATGCGTGCCTGCGGAAAGATCCTCCGGATTGTTGGTCACCTGCAGCACTTCCGTTTTGCCTTCAGGATAATTGGTGAGCGTAAGCTTTACCGGATGAAGCACTGCGGAGACGCGTGTCGCCGTGGCGTTAAGATCCTCCCGGACAGCACTCTCAAGCAATGCGAAATCATTCAGGGCATCGTAAGTGGTGTAACCGATCTTGTCAACAAAATTACGGATGGAAGCCGGTGTGTAGCCCCTGCGTCGGAAACCGCAGAGCGTAGGCATACGCGGATCGTCCCACCCGCTGACAATACCCTCATTGACCAACAGGAGCAGATTTCGTTTGCTTAATAGCGTATAGTTGAGGTTCAGCTTGTTGAACTCCGTCTGGCGGGGACGATGGTCGTCAAGATCCCTGCCCTCCTTAAGCAAATCAATGAAATAGTCGTACAACGGACGGTGCACCACAAACTCCAGCGTGCAGAGCGAATGGGTCACCCCCTCAAAAAAGTCGCTCTGCCCGTGTGCAAAGTCATACATAGGGTAGGCGTACCAACGGTTCCCCGTACGGTGATGGGGAGTTTTGACCACGCGGTAGATGATGGGGTCGCGGAAGTGCATGTTGGGGTTTGCCATGTCGATTTTGGCTCGCAGCACCATCTTCCCCTCATCAATTTCCCCACTGTTCATTTTCTCAAACAGGGCAAGCGACTCCTCCACCGGACGGTTACGGAACGGACTCTCCACGCCGGGTTGGGTCGGGGTGCCCTTTTGCGCAGCAATCACCTCCGAAGGCTGCTCATCCACATATGCATGGCCTTCACGGATCAGACGTATGGCAAAATCCCACAACTGCTGGAAATAATCGGAGGCGTAGTACTCGTGCGCCCACTGGAAGCCGAGCCAGCGGATATCCTCCTTTATGGCGTCCACATATTCCATGTCCTCCTTGGTGGGATTGGTGTCGTCAAAACGCAGGTTGCATACTCCGTTGTATTTTTCCGCCAATCCGAAATCCAGACAAATCGCCTTGGCATGTCCTATGTGCAGGTATCCGTTCGGCTCCGGCGGGAACCGCGTCTGCACCCGTCCGTCATTCTTGCCCTCAGCCAAATCGGCGACAAGTTTCTGTTCAATGAAATTCAAGGATTTTGTCTCCATCTGTATATGCTTTTTTCAGTTGATAATATTAATGGTAAAGGTTATGGCTTTGGATAAACTGCCAGACACTTGGCGGGACCATACCTGAGGCATCCCTCCCTTGGGCTACCGCTTCGCGCACGGCTGTTGATGAAAAAGGAAAAACAGGTGCGTCAAGGCAGGTGACCGACGCTTCCGGACAAATCCGATGCAACTTTTCCATACCTTCTACCATGCTGTATCCTTCACGTGGATATACGACCAAATTATGATGCATGACTATCTCCGCCGCCTCACGCCAACGTGGGAAAACGGCCAGACTGTCCGCCCCCATCACGAGCGAAAAACGGTGCTGGGGCTCCATGGCCCGCAATCTACGTAAAGTAAGATATGTATATGAAGGACGTTCCATCTCAAACTCTATAGTGCACAAGTGAAGATAAGGGACTGTCCCCACCCACTGGCGGACCATCGAAAGACGCAACCCCTCAATTTCCTGAGGCTGTTTCTCCTTGAAAGGGTTCTGCGGCGAAAGCACAATCCAAACCTCATCATATCCGGCTTTCCGGTGAAGATATTCGGCTATGGCGGCATGACCGCAGTGCGGCGGATTGAAAGAGCCGAAATAGAGCGCGACCTCCATCAGAGCACCTCAGCCACAACAAAGGTGCTTCCGCCGACAAAGACAAGATCCCTTGTCTCAGCGTTGGCAATGGCCGAACGGTAGGCATTTTTCACGGAGGGATACACCTTCCCCTTCAGCCCATATTCAGCAGCCTTGGCCTGCAGTTCCTCCGCCGGCAGAGCTCTCGGAATGCGTGCGCGGGTAAAATAGTACTCCGCATCCTTGGGAAGCAGCGGGAGTATCCTATCCAGATCCTTGTCTGCCACCACACCAAAAACAAAATGTAACTTCTTATATGACAGTGTTTTCAGCTGTTCCACAACACAACGGATGCCCGCCTCGTTGTGACCGGTATCAACAATGCAGCGCGGACGTGTCTGCAACTGCTGCCAACGTCCCTGCAAACCAGTACGTTCCAATTTGCTTACGCCATGCTTGAAGGTATAGAGCGGCATCTCAGCATCCGCGAAGACCTGCTCATAAACCGCCGCTACCGTCTGAAAGTTCATCAGCTGGTAATTTCCTGTCAAATAGGAAATCACATGCCCCATGAAAATCTTTTCCCCCTTGTAGATGTCGAAAATCATGCATGGTTTGCGACGGATGCTGGTATGGGAGGCATTCTTCGCATGGAACAATTGGTCGGCAAAAATAATTGGGGCATGTTTCTCCTTGGCCACAGCTTCAAACACAGGAGCGGTCTCCGGATTTGTCTCACCAATCACCACAGGAACGCCCTCCTTGATTATACCGGCCTTTTCACGGGCAATTTCCGGAAGGGTCTTTCCCAAAAACTGTGTATGGTCATAACTGACATTGGTGATGACCGAAATCAGAGGATCCACCACATTGGTAGAATCCAGCCGGCCTCCCATGCCCACCTCAACAACTGCGATATCAACCTTTTTGCGTGCAAAATAATGCATGGCCATAGCCACTGTCATTTCAAAGAATGAGGGTTGCAATTTATCGAAAACATCCTTATAGGTTTCCACGAAATGGGTGACGTAATAGGGAGAAATGATTCTGCCGTTGATGCGGATCCTTTCCTGAAAATTCTTCAGATGCGGGGAGGTGTACAGTCCGACCCTGAATCCAGCCTCCTGAAGAATTGAGGCAAGAATATGTGAGACTGAGCCCTTACCATTTGTTCCAGCTACATGTATCACTTTGAACGAATGCTGAGGATTATCCATGGCCTCCATCAAGGCAACGGTAGTGGACAAGTCAGCCTTGTAGGCGGCCGCACCAACACGTTGGTACATGGGAAGGCTGTTGTACAAATACGCCATACAATCTTTATACTTCATCGCTTAATGTTTATTAGTACGTATAATTTTTATTATTCACTTTGATGTGGGGTCAGCGGACAACAAAACGGTAACGGATTGTTCCACGCTGTTCGGCGGGAGCATCATCCTTGGCCTTGAACTTTGACATTTTTGCGGCACGTTCGCATTCTGCCCACAACTCCGAATCGTTGATGGTGGTGCCACGCACGCCAGCCTTGGCATAAATCACATTGCCCTCCTTGTCGGCACGAAATTCCACAATAACCAGTCCGTCGGTGTTTTCCCGTGCATTAGGATAGGCTTTATAGACAACAGGACGGCCATCTAACCAGAAATCGCCCTTCCCCTGACCACTGCCGCTGCCAACACCCCCGCCAGAACCGGACCCGCTGCCCGGACCTTCACCGCTACCCTGGCCTGTACCGCTTCCGGAACCGGAACCAGTGCTTCCGCCCTTTTTCTTTTTGAACAGTGCGTTTTCGTTAACAGTCGGTTGTGTGACAGTTGGCTCCGCCTGGGCTGTAGTATTGGTTTTGGGCTGGTCCGTTGTCACCTTCGGAGTGGCTTCAGTCCTTTGGGTGGAGACCCTGGGAGCCGCCTTCGGCTGTGACGGGGCGGGACTTGTGGCGGCAGGCTGGTCCGAACGGGTGTTGCTCACCTGCGCGGAGCCACCTCCCCCACCGCCACTCATATCCAGTTCGATGCCATACTCCGGTGGTGGCGGCACCTGATGTTTGAGCCCGGCAGCAATAAAAAAGAGGAAAAGCAGCAGATAAACCACAACCACAACCACAGCAGCCACCACCCTGTAGCGCCTTTCTTCAGGCGTTTCATAATCGTAGGTACGGTAATTTTCCATGACTCCGGTTTTAAGGTTTCGCCTGCGTGGCCAGAATGGCCTTACATTTTTTGCCGTACAAATCGTTTGCCTTGTTGACGGCATCGATGACATAGACAATGTTCTGCACCGGAACGGACTGGTCGGCACGGATCACCACAGTGGCGTCATCATCAAGCAGGGAGAGGTTCTCCACTATTGCGGATTCGAGCAGTGACTCCTCCACCGACATCAGATCCTTACCCTGTTTGATGGCATATTCCTTGTTTTCGTCAATATACACCTCAAAATTCTGCTTGGCCATTGTCTTGCTGCTGCTCTGCGGCAGAAGCAGCTTGATGGCGTTCGGGCTGACAAAGGTCGATGTGATCATAAAGAAGATCAGCAACAGAAAAACCAGGTCGGCCTGCGTGGAGAGGTTCATCTCCACCTTTGTCTTCGGTCTAACTTTTATGATGGACATGAGACAATGTTTTTAGTTTGCAGGTTCGTGCAGGAAATCCATGAACTCCATTGCGCGGGCTTCCAACATCACCACCACCTTGTCAATCCGGTTGATCAGCACATTGTGGCAGATGTAGCCGATAATGCCGACAACCAGACCGCTGGCTGTGGTTATAAGAGCCGTGTAGATACCGCTGGCCAAATCGGCTATTTCCAGATTGTTTCCGCTTGTTGACATGTCATGGAAGGCGACAATCATACCTGTGACCGTACCCAAGAAACCGAGCATCGGGGCGACAGAGGCAAGCGCGGCAACCACACCGACACCCTTTTCCAGACGGGCGACCTCCAGCTGGCCGACATTGCTGATTGCCTCGTTGATGTCCTGCAGAGGCTTGCCCAGACGGGAAAGGCCCTTGTCGACCATACGGGCCAGCGGACTCTGCGTGCTGCGGCAGAGACCCAGTGCGGAATCCAGCCGGTCGTTGTGCATGAAGTCGCGGATGTTGTTCATGAAATTGGTGTCGTCCTTGGCCGCCTCACGCAACGCCATGAAGCGTTCCACAAAAATGTAGACAATAATGCCCAAAGAAATCAGCAACAGCAGGGTAATCCATATTGTTCCCGGACTGAAGAGCAGTTTCAGTATGCTCAATTTCTCCTCGTGCGGCTCAACCATGACATCGGCAGCCTGTAACAGAATCAATGACAATGTATTCATCATAATAATTATTTTTTTGCAAAAATAAACTATAATGCCATTGGCAGGAAGGCTGTCCACCGTTATTTTTAAACCAAAAAAAGTGAACAGCGGGCAGCCCCCATGCCCCTATAATTAAGGACGCACCTTGGCAAAAGTGCAGCCGAAGTCCGGCCAGTATGGCGCACCAAGCACATGGCTCAGAAAATCGACATAGGCATCGGTGAACGTGAAGGTCTGCTCATCATAATAGGCGGCCTGCAACGGCTGGTTTCCGATGCTGCCCATGTCGATGGAGGACATGTTATACTCCTCCAGTCCGTTCTGGGCAACAATGTGGTCAAGCACAGGCATCTTGCCGTACTCGCCGCGCAATATCAGATCCATCGCCTTGTCGGCCAATGCCGATGTGAAACGGCGGTCGTAGTCGGAGCAGGCTCCCGCACGGGGATAATAGCCCGAAATCTGGGCGCGGGCCTCCACACCAAGCCGCTTGCTTATTTCCGAAGCAACCACGCCACTCACACCGCCGAAACGCTTGTGACCGTACTCATCGGTTTCGGAGCTGGCATAGACCATGCCCAACTCCTTGGTCTCGTCGTTCCACCAGCGCACACCTTCGGAAACAGCGATGATCAGGTTCTTCTTCTCCGCATAGCGTTTTTTCACCTCCTCAAAGAAGCGTTCCTTGCGCTCGGCGGTCATCTCAAACTCAGGCACCAAGGCCATTTCAGCGCCGCCGAAAGTGGCGGAACCGGTCAGCCAGCCGGCATCACGTCCCATAACCTCAAGCACCATTATGCGCTCATGTGATTCGTTGGTGGAGCGCAAATGGCGGGTCATATTACTGATGCACAACGCGCCAGAAGGGAATCCGGGGCAGAGCACCGCCTCAATCTCCTCACCGTTGTAGCTGTGCATGGTATGGGTGCGAAGGTCGTTGTCGATGGTTTTCGGGAAGCCGATGACCGGAATGCCCTCACGTTCATATATCCGTTTGGCCGCTCCGTTGGTGTCGTCACCGCCGATTGTCACCAATGTGTCGATTTTGTAACGTTCCAGGTTTTTCATAACCTGAGGCACACGGTCCTCCGGATTCTTTTTGGTGGGGAAAGGATTGGTGCGGCTGGAGCGCAGCGCGGTGCCGCCGTATGCGCCGTTATAAGGCACGTTGGTCAGGTCAACCACGTCGCCGTCACCGAGCAGGCCCTTCCAGCCCTTGCGGATTCCATACACCTTGAAGCCCAGCAGCAGCGCCCTGCGGCGCACATTTTCAATGCTGGAGTTGATGGCGGGGGTGTCGCCGCCGCCGGATAGGATGGCCAATGTTTTGCCTTTGAAGATTTTTTCTTTTGTCTGCATGTGTTACTGTTTTTGTTTTTTATATATAGACGCCATGGTATGACGTCTTTACTTGTCCTTTACCTTTGTCTGTCAGAGACGCCATGGTATGACGTCTTTACTTGTCCTTTACCTCTCTTGTCTGTCAGAGACGCCATGGTATGACGTCTTTACTGTCCATTGTAGCGCCCCATAAAGAGGATGGCGCCGCTTTCCCTTTCTTCTATCATATATATGAAGGGATGGTCAGCATGGAAGACGACCGGCGGCTCAGGTTCCTCCTCTTCTAATGCAAAACATTCCACCACAACGCTTGTCACAGCGGCCGCCTCGCTCCCCTCCTCATACACCTTGATAATCGCATCCTGCTGCGCCAGGCTGATATAGGAGGGCATCTCCGAAAAGCCGCCAAACTCCGCACGCTGCGAAAAGGCCCGTTTCATACCCAATTCCTTCAACATGTCATTCAACTGCTTATGGTATTTGGTCTCGAACTTGGGCAGCCACACATCAGCATCGCGGCGCTGCATTTTTTTCTTGACTGCCGTCCACTGACCAGTATTCAGAGCGGCCACCAGATCAGCCACCTTATAACCAGCCTTGGGAAGAAGAACATACATGCGGAAATTCCCATCCCCGTATGGAAGGCAGAGACACTGCATCCGCCCGTTCTCCATATAGCGGAAGCGCTCCCTCTGAGCCATCATCTCCAGCTCCTGCCGGTTACCCTTCTCATCGGTGAAGGTGCGCTGTTTCGTGAGTTCTTTTTCAAACGGATCAGTCCAGGTTCCCTTGAAATAGACGGCATTCATCAGGCATGCTGTCATGTCGGGTGTGACCTTGTCGATGATTTGCGGGATCAGACCGTTGGTATTCTTGTCACACCAGCCGTTGATTTTCGCCACCACATTGTCTGACCTGGTGAAATCCATGTTCTCCACCATGGCCTTATAATAAGCTTTGGCCTCATTCACAAACTCCTTTTTCAAAGGGTATTTTTTATTAACCACCATGGCGTTGGCAATGTTCAACTTGACAGCCGAATCCAGTTTCGGCATGTTTTCCATCAGATGGTGATAAATATTATTGTATCCCTTCATGTCAAGCGCAGCGGTATCCAAATCCAGCGCCTTCACCATCTCCTGTGCGGTCTCGCCCTCCGCCCCGTTGAGCAGCATGGTGAAAAGCATCTGCACGCTCAATGGGGAAAAGACATAGCTTTCGTCCGCATCCAGCTTCGCCCACACATGAAAGGCGAAATCCTGCATCACCTTTTGCATCAGTTCGCTGTTTTCCTTCAAAATTGAATCCATACCGTCATCCGTTAACATAATTTCAGCCCCGACCTCCTCTTCGGCCTGGTTTTCATTGCCTCTTACGCCACCGCAGCCTGTTACGGCAGCAACAAGCAGCACACAAAGGCCGAGTTTAATTCCTAATTTTAACATGATATATTGGTTTTAAACAATCCTGTCCTTATTCTTTTCCAAAAACTGCGCCCAGTCATGCACCCTGTTCCCACTTGAGGCACCAATCAGGGAAAGGGATTCATAGTGATGGCACAACGCGATGCCGAGGGCATCGGTCGCATCCAAAAAGCGGGAATCGGACGGGGTGTCCAGCAGACGTGAGAGCATGGCGGCCAACTGCTCCTTGGAGGCGTTGCCGTTGCCGGTGACAGCTTGTTTGACCTTGCGCGGAGTATATTCAAACACAGGTATTTCACGATGAAGTGCAATCGCCATGGCAATTCCCTGCGCCCTGCCCAATTTCAGCATGGACTGGACATTCTTGCCGTAAAAGGGCTCCTCTATCGCAAGCACATCCGGCTTGAAACGCTCCACCAGCGTGGTCACATCCTCGAAAATCTCCTTCAGCCGCAACTGCATGGGATTTTTGGAGGAAAAAGTGAGCACACCCATCTCCATCACATGCAGCTTTTTCCTGACAACCTCCAGAAAGGCATATCCCATCACACGTGTGCCGGGGTCAATCCCCATGATTATCTGTTCCGAAAGATTTTCCGATTCCATGATAAAAAAAAGAGACACACGGAGCCAAAGCCCCGGTGTCCCTTGAGAATTCACAAAGATTACTTGTTGACCTGGAATTTTTTGTTTCCTGTCTTGAAGAAATCGGCAATCTGGTTTGCGGCGGCGATGCCGGCGTTGATGTTGGCTTCCTCAGTCTGGGCACCCATTTTCTTGGGCGTGGCGAAGTAGCGGCCTTCAAACGCCTTGAACTCGGCATCGGCATCCGGCATGATGTCGGTGATGTACTTCAGATCGGTGCGCTCGGCCATAAGCTTGAGCAGACCGGCCTCATCGATGACCTCCTTGCGGGCGGTGTTCACCAGAATACCGCCCTTGTGCATCTTGCCGACAAGGTTGTAGTTGATGCTCTGCTTTGTCTCGGCGGTGGCGGGGATGTGCAGGGAGACGATGTCGCAGGTCTCGAACAGCGCATCCTGATTGGCCACGGCGGTAGCCATGCCGCTGGCGTTGATCTGGTCGGCGGTCAGGAAAGCGTCATAGGCATACACCTCCATTCCGAAACCCTTGGCGATGCGGGCCACGTTGCG
>DBYD01000063.1:0-749 GCA_002309855.1 Bacteroidales bacterium UBA1195 | reverse complement strand
GTTCTGGCCGGGGGTGTTCATGGCCACAATGCCGCGGGCCGTGCAGGCCTCAAGGTCAAGGTTGTCGAAACCGGCGCCTGCGCGCACGACAATCTTCAGGTTCTTGGCATGGTCAATGACCTCCTTGGTAACCTTGTCGGAGCGGACGATGAGAGCGTCAGCGTCGGCAACGGCCTTATACAGGTCGTTCACATCGGTATACTTTTCCAGAAGGGCCAGTTCATAGCCGTTCTTCTCCACTACTTCGCGGATACCGTCGACGGCCACTTTCGCGAAAGGTTTTTCTGTTGCAACTAAAATTTTCATTTTTGTTTACGTTTTTATGTAGAGACGTGGCATGCCACGTCTCTACGATGTTATTTGTTCGCTTTTTCAAAATCCTGCATGCACTGGACGAGAGCTTCGACGGCCTCGATCGGACAGGCGTTGTAGAGGCTGGCACGGAAGCCGCCGACACTGCGGTGCCCCTTGATGCCGACCATGCCGCGCTCCTTGGCGAAAGCCATGAAGGCGTCCTGTTTGTCCTCGTAGCCCGGAGCCATCACAAAGCAGTGGTTCATGATGGAACGGCTCTCCTTTTCGGCTGTGCCGATGAACATGCTGTTGCGGTCGATCTCTTCATAGAGCATGTTGCTCTTCTTCATGTTGATCTTGTTCATGGCCTCGACGCCGCCAAGCTCCTTGACCCACTTCAGCGTCTCATACATCATATAGATGTTGATGACAGGAGGAGTGTTGAACATGGAGAT
>DBYD01000020.1:9269-36735 GCA_002309855.1 Bacteroidales bacterium UBA1195 | reverse complement strand
TGGCCGTCACACCCCGTTCCACAACAGGTATCGTCCCCAGTTCTATTTCCGCACCACTGACGTGACGGGTGAAATCACTCTTCCGGAAGGCGTGGAGATGGTGTTGCCGGGCGACAATGTGACTATCGAAGTCAACCTGATTTCTGAAATCGCACTGAACATGAACCTCCGTTTCGCCATGCGTGAAGGCGGACGTACGGTGGCCTCCGGTCAGATTATCGAAATCTTAGACTAAGATATATTAATTAAATGTAGGAAAGGGCGTTTTCACCATGTGCCCTTTCCTATTCAGGAGAATAGTTCAAGGGTAGAATAGCGGTCTCCAAAACCGTTGATGAGAGTTCGAATCTTTCTTCTCCTGCCAAGTAGAAACTTCTAAGATACAGGTACACAGATGAAGAAGATAGTTAATTATTGCAAGGAATCCTATAATGAGTTGGTTCATAAGGTGACTTGGCCCTCCTGGGAAGAATTGCAGAGCAGTGCAATCGTGGTCAGTGTGGCCGCTTTGGTCATTGCATTGGTAGTGTTTCTGATGGATTTTATATTCGGTATACAGCACATCGGCTTCGGAACCTTTGTGTGGAAGGGTTTGTTGGGATTTTTCTACGGTGCATAATAAAAAATACGAAAGTGTCCGGGTACCTTGCTTCCCAAGTCATTGAGGTACCTGTCACAATTTATAATTCTGTTTGATCAACGTTAACGGATACAGGCTATGAGCGAGACGAATTTAAAGTGGTATGTGTTACGAACCATAACGGGTCGTGAGAAGAAGGTTAAGCAACACATTGAGACAGAAGTTGCGGGCCGGAATTTTCAGGACTACGTTTCGCAAGTGCTGATTCCGATTGAAAAGGTGTATCAGGTCCGGAACGGAAAGAAAATCTCGAAAGAGAAGAATTTCTACCCGGGCTACATCTTCGTTGAGGCTGATTTGTCCCAGGGCGAAATCAAGCACCTGCTCCGGCAGACGCCGAGCGTGCTGGGTTTCCTCGGTACCGGCAACGAACCGGAGCCTTTGCGTGAAAGCGAGGTGAAACGTTTGCTGGGCAAAGTGGACGAACTGATCGAAAACGAGGAGGAGATGGTATATTCTTTCATTGAGGGAGAGTCCATTACCGTGATCGACGGGCCTTTCAACAATTTCAGCGGAGTGGTGGAGGAAGTGAATCAGGAGAAGAAAAAGCTGAAGGTTACGGTGAAAATCTTCGGCAGAAAAACCCCGGTGGAACTGAACTTCTCTCAGGTAGTGAAAGAGGCGTAGTTGGAAGGGAAACAAGTGTTCAATTAATTCAAAAGTTCAAGTAAAAAATGGCAAAAGAAGTAGCAGGGTTCATTAAACTGCAAATCAAAGGTGGTGCTGCGAATCCTTCGCCTCCTGTCGGTCCCGCTTTGGGTTCCAAGGGTGTGAACATCATGGAGTTCTGTAAACAGTTCAATGCACGTACGCAGGACAAGGCCGGGAAAATCATTCCGGTTATTATCACTGTTTACAAGGACAAATCTTTTGATTTCATACTCAAGGTCTCTCCGGTTGCCGTCATGATCCTGGAAGCCACCAAGGCGGCCAAAGGTTCAGGCGAGCCTAACCGTACCAAAGTCGCCAACCTTACTTGGGATCAGGTGCGTGCCATCGCGGAAGAGAAGATGCCGGATTTGAACTGCTTTACAGTCGAATCCGCCATGAAGATGGTGGCAGGTACCGCCCGCAGTATGGGTGTGACGGTCAAGGGAGGAACAAGCCCTTTTGAAAGTTAGTCATTAACATTTTAAGAATCAAGCAATGGCAAAAGTATCGAAAAAACGTAAGGAAGTCATGGCGAAATACGACCTCTCAAAGGCCTACAGCCTGACTGAAGCCGTTCAAGTAGTGAAGGACATCACCTACACCAAGTTCGATGCCTCTGTGGATCTGGACGTCCGTTTGGGCGTTGACCCCCGTAAGGCCAACCAGATGGTGCGTGGTGTTGTCACATTACCGCATGGAACCGGAAAGGTGGTTCGTGTGCTTGCCCTCGTAACACCTGAAAAGGAGGATGAGGCCAAGGCTGCGGGAGCCGATTATGTTGGTTTGGATGAATATGTGCAAAAGATCAAGGAAGGTTGGACGGATGTGGATGTTATCATCACCATGCCGAGTGTCATGCCGAAAATCGGTGCCCTGGGACGTATCCTGGGTCCGAGAGGCCTGATGCCGAACCCGAAGACCGGAACGGTGACCATGGAGGTCGGCAAGGCCGTCTCCGAGGTGAAAGCCGGTAAAATTGATTTCAAGGTGGACAAATTCGGTATCATTCATGCCGGTGTCGCCAAGGTTTCCTTCACTCCGGAGAAAATCTACGACAACGTCAAGGAGATGCTTGCCACCATCATCAAGCTGAAACCGGCCGCCGCCAAAGGAACCTATGTGAAGAGCATCTATTTGTCCAGCACCATGAGTCCCGGTGTGCAGGTGGATTTGAAATCAGTTACATTAAATTAATTTTATCATGCGTAAAGAACAAAAAGCACAAGAAATTAATGAGATCGCTGAGATTCTTTCCCAGTACAACACGGTTTATGTAGCTGATCTGACCGGTATGACCGTCGAAAAGACCAACAATCTGCGACGGGTATGCTTCCGTAAAGGCGTGAAGGTAAGGATGGTGAAAAACACCTTGCTGAAAAAGGCCATGGAGCGGCTGGACACGGACTATTCCGAAATGTATGAGGCATTGCATGGCAATTCGGCCATCATGGTTTCTGAGACAGGGAACCTTCCAGCCCGTATCATCAAGGAGTTCCGTGGCAAGGCGACTATCCCGGCTGTCAAAGCCGCCTACATTGACCAGTCTGTGTATGTGGGGGATGATCAGATTGAGCTGCTGGCCAACCTGAAGTCCCGCGAAGAACTCATCGGCGAGATTGTCGGACTGCTGCAGTCCCCGGCACGCAATGTCATTTCTGCGTTGCAGTCTGGTGGCGGCAAACTGGCCGGCATCGTCAAGACCCTCTCGGAGAGAGAATAAACCTCCAAGTAAAGTTAAACAAAGTAAAAAACACACAAAATTAATAGTAAAATGGCAGATTTAAAAGCTTTTGCTGAACAATTAGTAAATTTAACCGTTAAGGAAGTAAACGAATTGGCCCAGATTCTGAAAGAGGAATATGGTATTGAACCCGCCGCCGCTGCTGTCGCAGTCGCCGCCGGTCCCGCCGCTGCTGGTGCCGCCGCCGCCGAAGAGGAAAAGACCTCATTCGACGTCATTCTGAAAGCCGCCGGTGCGCAGAAACTGGCTGTGGTGAAACTGGTCAAAGAGCAGACCAGCCTCGGTTTGAAAGAGGCCAAGGAGTTGGTGGACGGTGCACCCAAGGCCATCAAGGAGGGTGTTTCCAAAGCCGAAGCCGAAGCCTTGAAGAAAGTGCTGGAAGAAGCCGGCGCGGAAGTCGAAATCAAATAGTTTCCGACTTTTTCAACATATAAGACCTCCGTATTGAGGTCTTATATGTTCTTTTTTGTCTTACGTTCTTATATTTAAAACTTTTAAAAGCTAAGGCCTTGGTAAATAAAACAGAAAGAATCAATTTTGCCTCTGCGGTGCAAACTGCATATCCTGATTTCCTAGATATTCAGGTACAATCGTTCAAGGATTTCTTTCAGATTGACACGAATCCCGAATTGAGATGTAAAGAAGGTTTGTATAAGGTTTTTGCAGAGAATTTTCCCATTACCGATACGCGCAACTGCTTCGTGTTGGATTTTGTGGATTATTTTTTTGACGCACCCCGCTATTCAGTGAAGGAGTGCATAGAAAGGGGGCTGACATACAGTGTCCCTTTGAAGGCAAAGTTAAAACTCTATTGTAATGATGCCGACAATGAGGATTTTGAGACCAAGACGCAGGATGTCTATCTGGGTCTGATTCCTTATATGACGGAAAAGGGTACCTTTGTCATCAACGGTGCGGAACGTGTGATTGTTTCCCAACTGCACCGTTCTCCGGGTGTCTTTTTCGGCACATCGTTTCACACAAACGGCACCCAGTTGTATTCAGCTCGCATCATACCATTCCGCGGGTCGTGGATTGAATTCACCACCGATATCTCCAACGTGATGTACGCCTATATTGACCGGAAGAAAAAACTGCCGGTCACCACGTTGCTTCGGGCCATAGGGTACGAGTCCGACAAGGACATCCTTACCATTTTCGACATGGCGCAGGAGGAGAAGGCCACAAAAACCAATCTTAAGAAACTGTTGGGTAGTAAGTTGGCCGCCAATGTGGTCAAGTTCCACAATGAGGATCATCCCGATGAGGAGACGGGTGAGGTGGTCACCTATTCCCGTGCGGAAATCATTGTTCCCCGTGAGACCATTCTTGAGGAGGCCCACATCAATATGATTGCCAATGCCGACGTAAAGACCATCCTGATTCACAAGGATGATGAGACTTCGGCAGATTATTCCATTATATTCAATACTTTACAGAAGGATCCCACCAATTCTGAGAAGCAGGCCATTGATTACATCTACGAGCAGCTGCGTAATACGGCTCCGCCCGATGAGGAGACAGCCCGCAGCACACTGGAAAAGCTCTTCTTTTCAGACAAACGGTATGATTTGGGTGAAATGGGCCGTTACCGGATAAACCGGAAACTGAACCTGAACATTGACCCCAAGACACGGGTGCTGACAAACGAGGACATTGTCAGCATCATCAAGCACCTGATCAAACTTATCAACTCCAAGGAGGAGGTGGATGACATCGACCACTTGAGCAACCGCCGTATCCGCACTGTCGGGGAGCAGTTCTCAAACCATTTCGGCGTCGGGTTGAACCGTATGGCCCGCACCATCCGTGACCGGATGAATGTGCGCGACAATGAGCTGTTCACACCGATAGATCTGATTAACGCCAAGGCGTTGTCTTCCGTCATCAATTCCTTCTTCGGCACCAACCAGCTGTCCCAGTTCATGGATCAGACCAACTCGCTGGCCGAAATCACCCACAAGCGCAGGATTTCCGCGTTGGGTCAGGGTGGTATCTCCCGCGACAGGGCCGGTTTCGAGGTGCGTGACGTGCATTACACCCATTATGGTCGTCTTTGCACCATTGAAACGCCGGAAGGTCCCAACATCGGTCTGATTTCATCCCTCTGTGTCTATGCGAAAATCAACCGGCTCGGCTTTATTGAGACCCCGTACCGTAAAGTGGTGGATGGTCAGGTGCAGATGAAGGAACCTCTGGTCTACCTGACGGCTGAGGAGGAGGAAAACCTCACCATAGCGCAGGCGGTGGAGCCGATGGATGCCGAGGGACATCTGCTGAACAAGCGCATCAAGGCAAGACGGAGCGTTGATTACCCGATTTCCAGTCCGGAGGAGATAGACCTGATGGATGTGGCTCCGAACCAGATTGCCTCCATTGCCGCTTCGCTGATTCCGTTCCTGGAGCATGATGACGCCAACCGCGCTCTGATGGGTTCAAATATGATGCGTCAGGCGGTGCCGCTGCTCAAACCGGAGGCGCCAATTGTGGGTACAGGCATCGAAGAGTGTGTCTGCCGCTCCTCCCGCTCCCAGATTTATGCGGAGGGCAACGGAACGGTGGAATATGTCGATAACACACAGATCCGGATCAAATACGACCGGACAGAGACTGAGGAACTGGTCAGTTTTGATCCTAAGGTCAAGATTTATAATATGGTCAAGTACCAGCGCACCAACCAGAGCACCTGCATTAACATCTATCCGATTGTCCGCAAGGGGCAGAAGGTGGTGAAGGGGCAGATCCTGACAGAAGGATACGGCACCCAGAACGGTGAGCTGGCTTTGGGCCGCAACCTTAAGGTGGCCTTCATGCCTTGGAAGGGTTACAACTTCGAGGATGCCATCGTGATTTCCGAGCGGGTAATCAAGGAGGACATCTTCACTTCCATACATATTGAGGAATTCACTTTGGAGGTACGTGACACCAAGCGCGGTATTGAGGAACTTACCAACGATATTCCCAATGTCAGTGCCGAGGCAACCAAGGATTTGGATGCCAACGGTCTGGTTCGCGTGGGAGCGCATGTGCGTGAAGGTGACATACTGATAGGCAAAATCACTCCAAAGGGCGAATCCTATCCCACACCGGAGGAGAAACTGCTCCGCGCCATCTTCGGCGACAAGGCCGGTGATGTCAAGGACGCCTCCCTTAAGGCACCACCTTCGATGGAGGGCATTGTTCTGGAAAACCACCTTTTCTCGCGGATGATGAAGTCCCGCAAGGGCAAACTGAAGGAGAAAGACACCCTGAAGGATATTGACGTTCAGTATGAGAAGGAGGCTTCTGTATTGCGCGACACATTAATTGTGAAGCTGTACCGCATCCTTGAAGGGAAACTGTCCCACGGTGTGTTTGACAATAACAAGAACGTGTTGATTCCCAAGGGACCGAAATTCTCGCAGAAATCGTTGGCAACCATTGATTTCAGCACAGTGAATCTGGAAGGCTGGACCACCGACAAGAAAATCAATGCACTGGTGGCACAGGTGGTGCGCAATTACAACGAGAAGCTGCGTATCCTGAATGCCAGATACACGCGCGAGAAGTTTGCCGTCATGGTAGGGGACGAACTGCCTACCGGCATTGTTCAGATGGCAAAGGTCTATATTGCGGACAAGCGTAAGCTGAAAATCGGTGACAAGATGGCCGGCCGGCACGGCAACAAGGGTATTGTGGCCAAAATCGTCAAGGAGGAGGATATGCCCTTCATGGAGGACGGCACGCCGGTTGACATTGTGCTGAACCCGCTGGGTGTGCCTTCCCGTATGAACATCGGCCAGATATATGAAACCATTCTTGGATGGGCCGGCAAACGTTTGGGACTGAAGTTCGCCACACCTATTTTTGATGGCGCCACCGCAGACGATGTGAATGAATATCTGTCCAAAGCCGGCCTGCCGGAGAACGGCAGCGTTTACCTTTACAACGGTGAGACGGGCGAACGCTTTGAACAGAAGGTTACGGTGGGTTACATCTATATGCTGAAACTGCACCACCTGGTGGACGACAAGATGCATGCCCGTTCCATCGGACCGTACTCCCTGATCACCCAACAGCCGTTGGGCGGTAAGGCACAGTTCGGCGGACAGCGTTTTGGTGAGATGGAGGTCTGGGCATTGGAGGCGTTCGGCGCATCCAATGTGCTGAGGGAAATCCTTACGGTGAAATCGGACGATGTCACCGGGCGCGCCAAGGCATACGAAGCCATTGTCAAAGGGGAGAATATGCCTGAACCGGGTCTGCCCGAATCCTTTAATGTGTTGGTGAACGAGTTGCGCGGCTTGGGTCTTGAAATCACCTTTGAGTAGTCAACCCGCACCGGAGAATAATTTATAATTAGTTATTGAAAGCATAATGATTGTAAAGAAAGATAATAATTCGAGAAAGGATTTTTCAAAGATCACCATCAGCCTCGCGTCCCCAAAGTCTATTTTCGACCAGTCCCACGGTGAGGTGACCAAGCCTGAAACCATCAATTACCGCACCTATAAGGCGGAGCGGGACGGTTTGTTCTGCGAGCGTATTTTCGGTCCCACCAAGGACTGGGAGTGCCATTGCGGAAAATACAAGCGCATCCGCTACAAGGGGGTGGTTTGCGACCATTGCGGTGTGATGGTTACGGAACGCAAGGTACGCCGGGAGTGGATGGGACACATCCAGCTGGTGATACCTGTGGCCCACATCTGGTTTTTCAAATCCACGCCGAACAAGCTGGCCGCTTTCGTCGGTCTGCGGGCCAAGGAGGTGGAGGCGGTGGTCTATTATGAGAAATACCTGGTGATCCAGCCGGGTCTCGCCGCTAAAATGGATGATTTGGACATCCGCAAAATGGATTTGCTTTCGGAGGAGGAGTATTCGGCCATTCTGGAGCGTCTTCCGAATAACAGCTCACTGGATGACAGCGATCCTGACAAGTTCATTGCCAAGATGGGTGCCGAGGCGTTGTACGATGTGATTGTCAGTATTGACATTGACAAGGAATCCTATGAATTGCGCAGCCGTGCGGACAAGGAGACCTCCCAACAGCGCAAACAGGAACTGCTGAAACGGCTGAATGTGTTTGAGGCGTTCCGGGACAGCCGCAAGCGGATAGAAAACCGTCCGGAATGGATGATTATGAAAATCATTCCGGTGATTCCGCCCGAGTTGCGTCCGTTGGTGCCGTTGGATGGCGGCCGTTTTGCAACCTCTGACATGAATGAGTTGTACCGTCGTGTCATCATCCGGAACAACCGGTTGAAACGGCTGATGGACATCAAGGCTCCCGATGTGATCATGCGTAACGAAAAGCGCATGCTGCAGGAGGCTGTGGATTCCCTGTTTGACAATTCCCGCAAGGCCAATGCCTTCAAGTCGGATTCAAGGGCGTTGAAATCCCTTTCCGACAACCTGAAGGGCAAGCAGGGACGTTTCCGTCAGAACCTGCTCGGCAAGCGTGTGGACTATTCCGGCCGTTCCGTTATCATTGTCGGGCCGGAGCTGCATCTGAACGAGTGCGGTCTGCCGAAAGACATGGCGGCTGAACTCTTCAAGCCGTTCATCATCCGTCAATTGTTGGAGCGCGGCATAGTCAAGACTGTCAAATCCGCGAAAAAAATTGTCGACCGTAAGGATGCCGTCATTTGGGACATTCTGGAAAATATTCTGAAGGGTCANNCATCCCGTGCTCTTGAACCGTGCACCGACACTGCACCGCTTGGGTATCCAGGCCTTCCAGCCGAAACTGGTGGAGGGCAAGGCCATCCGGCTGCACCCGTTGGCATGTACCGCCTTCAACGCCGACTTCGACGGTGACCAGATGGCAGTGCATGTGCCGCTGGGCAATGCGGCCATTCTGGAGGCACAGTTGCTGATGCTCTGCTCCCACAACATCCTGAACCCCGCCAACGGAAGCCCTATCACCGTTCCGTCACAGGACATGGTGCTTGGTTTGTATTACATAACCAAGGAACTGCATTCCACACCGGACAATCCGGTCAAGGGTGAGGGCAAGGTGTTTTACGGTGCCGAGGAGGTTATAATGGCGCACAACGAGGGCAAGGTGCATACCAATGCCTGCATCAAGTGCCGTGTCAACCTTAACGGGGATGGCAAGATGCAGCTGATTGACACCACGGTGGGTCGTGTGCTCTTCAATCAGGTTGTGCCTGACGAATATGGCTATATCAACAAATTGCTGACCAAAAAGTCATTGCGTGACATCATCGGCGATGTTCTGAAGAAAACCGGTACCGCCAAGACCGCCAAATTTTTGGATGACATCAAGGATATGGGATACAAGATGGCTTTCCGTGGAGGACTGTCCTTCAATCTGGGCGATGTGATCATCCCCAAGGAGAAGGCCGAAATCATTGCCGAAGCCAACAAGCAGGTGGATGACATCATGGACCAGTTCTACAATGGTTGGATAACCGGTACCGAACGATACAATCAGGTTATTGATGTCTGGTCCAGCGTGAATATCCAGATTAAGGACATCCTGCTCAAACAGCTGAAAGCCGACAAGCAGGGTTTCAACTCCGTTTACATGATGCTGGATTCCGGCGCCCGTGGATCTGATGCTCAGATTACCCAGCTGTCCGGTATGCGTGGTCTGATGGCCAAGCCGACCAAGGCAGGTGCCGTCGGAGGCGAGATTGTGGAGAACCCGATTCTCTCCAACTTCAAGGAGGGTCTGTCCGTTCTTGAGTACTTCATTTCCACTCACGGTGCCCGTAAGGGTTTGGCCGATACCGCTCTGAAGACTGCCGATGCAGGTTACCTGACCCGTCGTCTGGTGGATGTGGCGCACGATGTGATTATTTCCGAAGAGGATTGCGGCACGCTGCGTGGCCTGACCGTTAGCGCATTCAAGCAGAATGATGCGGTGGTGGCCTCCCTGTATGAGCGGATTTTGGGACGTACAAGCCTGCATGATATCTACGATCCCCAAACCAACGAACTTATTGTCCGTGCCGGAGAGGAGATTAACGAAGCATTGGGCAAGCGCATTGAAGATGCCGGCATTGAGGAGGTGGAAATCCGTTCGGTGCTGACCTGCGAATCCAAGCGTGGTGTTTGTGCCAGATGTTACGGACGCAACCTGGCCACCTCCAAGATGGTCCAGCGTGGCGAAACTGTCGGCGTTATTGCCGCCCAGTCTATCGGTGAACCTGGTACCCAATTGACACTACGTACCTTCCACGTCGGTGGTGTGGCAGGTGCTTCCCGTACCGAGGCGGACATCAAAGCCAAATACAGAGGCATCCTGCAAATTGATGAGCTGCGTGCCGTTGATGTGGAAAAGGAGGATGTTCTGACAGGACAACCGATACACTGCCAACGGGTTATTGGCCGTTCCGCTGAAATGCACATTATTGATCCGGAGACCCATATTGTATTGACAACCACCAATATCTCATACGGTTCCTTCCTGTATAAGAAATCGGGTGACATGGTTGAGAAGGGTGACCTGATTGCTGAATGGGATGCTTTCAACGCGCTGATTATATCCGAAGTTGGTGGTAAGGTACAGTATGAGAACATCATTGAAGGTATCACTTATCGGGCTGAAACTGAAGAGCAGACCGGCATGACCTCCAAGGTGATTATTGAAACCCGCCAGAAGACCAAGAATCCCTCCATCCGTATTTTGGATGAGGCTGATGAGGTGATCAAGGAATATGACCTTCCTGTCGGAGCCCGTATTGAGGTGAAGGAGGGTTCAAAACTGAAGGCCGGTGACATTCTGGTCAAGATTCCGCGCGTGTTCGGCAAAGCCGGTGACATTACTGGCGGTCTGCCGCGTGTGACCGAGCTGTTTGAGGCGAGGAACCCTTCCGATCCGGCCATAGTTTCGGAAATTGACGGTGTGGTCTCGTTCAGCAAGAAACTGAAACGCAACAATCGTGAGGTGACCATCACCCCACGCACCGGCGAACCTATCAAATATCTCATACCCACTTCCAAACAGATTCTCGCACAAGAGAATGACTTTGTCCGTGCCGGTACGCCGCTTTCGGAAGGTTCGTTGACACCAGCTGACATCCTGGCAATCAAGGGACCGAAGCAGGTGCAGGAATATATTGTCAACGAGGTGCAGAGCGTCTATCGCGGACAGGGTGTGAAAATTGATGACAAACACTTTGAAGTGATTGTCCGTCAGATGATGCGCAAGGTGGAGATTATAGATCCGGGCGACACCCGCTATCTGGAGGGTGAACTGGTGAACAAGCTGGAATTCCAGGAGGAGAACGACAACATTTGGGACAAGAAGGTGATCCAATCCAACGGGGATTCCATCAAATACCAGGAGGGTCAGATTATCTCTGTCCGTGAACTTCGGGATGAGAATTCACTGCTGAAACGTCAGGACAAGAAGGAGATGACAGTACGTGACGCACAGCCTGCCACTGCCAAGCAGATTCTCCAAGGTATTACGAGGGCTTCGCTGCAGAACAAGAGCTTTATCGCAGCCGCCTCCTTCCAGGAGACGACCAAGGTGCTCACCGAAGCGGCGGTCAATGCCCGCACCGACTATCTGGAAGGCTTGAAGGAGAACGTTATCATCGGCCACCTGATTCCAGGCGGCACCGGTCTCCGCGAGTACGAGAACATCATTGTCGGTTCCAAGTCCGAGTATGAGTCATTAATGGCATCCAAGGAGGAATAGTCATGGAGGAGTTCAACAACCATACCGAGCAGAAGATCGACATCGGTGTAAGCGATGCGGTGGCTGAAGGCACATACGCCAACCTGGCCATCATCACCCATTCCAATTCCGAGTTCATCCTGGATTTTGTGAACATCATGCCGGGTATGACCAAGGGGAATGTGAAATCACGAATCATTCTTACGCCGCAGCATGCCAAGCGGCTACTGCTGGCACTGCAGGACAATATCCAGCGGTTCGAATCCTACAACGGGGAAATCCGGGTGGATTCAGGGCCGGCGCTTCCGCCGCTGAATTTCGGCGGGAACCAGGGTCAGGCCTGACAATTGAAGCAAAAGAGGGTGCCATCAGGCATCCTCTTTTTTGCTTTAGTCCGCTTTTCCTATCGTTTTTTTGCCTAACTTTGCAACTTGAAATCTAAAACTGTTTATCATGAAGAAATTCTTTTTCATATTGCTCTTCTTGCCGCTCTGTTTACAGGCGCAGACACCAAAGACCACAATAGTTTCCGACAGCGACAGTCTGTCCGACACCCTGCCGCATCGGACTTCGTATCAGTCTTTTTTCGGAAAAAACAAGACAGTATGGACATTGGCCTCATGGGTTCAATTTAATTTTTGTCCATCTGTTTCGGACAGTCTGGATCAATTATCCGGACTGTTGGACGATATGGAAAGCAGCTCATNNTGTTTCTGCTGTCAAAAGACAGCAAAAATCGTGTTTGTTAGATGATGATACCATTAATTATACCATTCTAACTAATAAAATCCATGGAAAATTGTCATATTGGTTGTATGTTAATTCATATTATTTGAAATACGCTTCTGATACTTTTACATATAATGGACATGCATACAGGAGTGTTATTGGAGAGGACACTGTTAACGGTAGGTTATACAGACTATATAACGATTCCATAGAAGCGCTCTGGTGTGATATGTCGCTGACGATGGGAGACACTTTCCGGCTCCCTGATATTGAGAATTATAATGGAAAGGGACGTCGTTGGATAGTGGATTCCGTATATTATTTGGACAACAGGAAAATAATCCGGTTTGAATTGATAAAAAGTAATAGCATATATGCTACAGAACCTTGGTGGCATGATAATCTTACACTCTATTTCATCGAGGGAATAGGTCCTACTTGTGGACCATTAGGTAGGGTATCGACCGTATATGATGAACTTCCATTTTTGCTTTGTGTCTATAAGGATGACACATTGGATTTTATGACCAGCTCAGCATGGGGGTGTAGAAAAGGGGGAGGTCCTGGTTGGTTTTATAATGCTGTCAAGGAACCGAAGCGCGCCACGCTCACATTGCAGCCCAATCCTGCGCAGGATTACATTCTGCTGCGCAATGAGGATGCCTCGGATTTGGGCGGTGAGATCATCATCACGGATGCCATCGGGCGGGTGATGCGGCACTGCACCATGGAAAATACGGAGATGCGTATCAACACCGGCAGCTACGGCAGCGGCACCTACTTTGTGCGCTACCGCTCCAAAAACGGCGTGCAGACGCTGAAGTTTGTGAAGGCGGAGTGATTTTTTTTCACAACCTGCATTTCCTATCGTTTTTTTTCCTATCTTTGCAGCGGCATTTTCCTCCTGCGTTTCCGGTTGTGTGGCACCGCCGGAACCAACAGGCAAGCCATAGATTGTTTGCTGTAGTGCCGTATATTAATTGTTCAAGACATGAAAAAACTTCTTTATTTACTTTGCTTCCTGCCGCTTTGTTTACAGGCGCAGACACCAAGGACAGTTTATCACAGTTGGGACGGAAAAGGATTGAAGCCGAATGCCAAAATCCGCACTTTGAACCTTTTCATCAATATTATTTATGATGTGCTACCGGATACAAATCCATGTCGCAATGACACAATTGTATGGAAGAATGCTATCAATGAGGGTATTAACAACGAGGCCATACCATCCTACCTTTTGGATACCTCTTTTATGAATACGGTGTATATTCCCGACCGTCTTACCGGATGTATGACACGGGTATATGGGGAGTCCTCTTTTGACTCTTTGCAACTGACGGGAGATTTCATGGTGGTGAATATCAAGGAAAGCCGTGTGACAGACACTTTGAACTTGTCTTTTAAATATGAAAATATCATTAATGCGGCTTTACACTATACTAATACCCATGGCGGGTTGCAAACTCTGTATGGCCATGATTTGGGTTGGTATTACGGTTTTTCAAATCCTGAAAAAATTCCTTATATTCAAGTTTATATACGTAATATTACACAGATATATGGGGGATTGTCCGGTGGCCAAGGTATAAGCGGAAGAGTTGATTTAGGTAACATTATAATTGGTGATACACTTTATCATTTATCTGGCAATGGTACTATTCAAGGTGTAGGAGGTGCGAATCTTGGCAAGAATCCTACCAGTATCGTCTGTCATGAGATCTCCCACAAACTTTTCGGCGGGAATGAATTCCACACCTCCGGCGGGAATCATCGCTTTAGAGGGGATGACTCCAAGATGCCTTTTCTCAGCACTCAGGGAGGTTATGGGTTGATGGGTTGTGCCAATTCCAGCCTTGTTGGATGCAACGGGTATGAGCGCTGGCGGATGCACTGGAAACATCCGGACGCGCCGGACTACATCACCGCCCGCGACAGCACAAACAGTTCCCATGTAGTTTCCGATATCTCCCGTGCGGACGGGAACCGTACTTTCCGATTGCGTGATTTCGTTCCTTACGGGGATGCGGTACGCATCCGGCTGCCATACACCGACAGCAACACCTGCTCCAACCAGTACATCTGGTTGGAGAACCACAATGTCGGACAAAACGGCAAGCTGGATTTCCTGCAGTACAGTAATGAACATGCCTGTCGCCCTGTGGGGGCAAGCGGCATCTACGCCTATTACCAGATAGGAAGGGACCTGCTCACTGGGAGCTATAATGAGGTGTGGTTTAGTGACGAGCGTGACAACCTGCGCCAGATACCGGCGGAAGGCTACCACGACTACACATTGGTGAAGTTGGATTCCAGTCATGCCTACAATCTTGAATGTGTCAACTATAAACCACACTATTATTATCATGTGCAGAGCACTGAGAACCCCTTCAACGGCTATTCTGATCTGGAGGACCAGTTCAATCCTGATGCGGGGGATGACACGCTAAGACTTTGGCATGAATATCCCTTATGGCGTAAGGTGGTCGGGCAGAACACGCTTGACGGCCTTGTCAACCTTGGTGACAATGCGGATGCCTTCTCCTGCTATTCCCATGTCAACATGGGCACCAACCCCAGCACCTGCAACGCAAAGGTCTATTATAACTGCCTTCGTGAGGACAGCTCATCCGACTACGTCTCCAACCGGAACAGCCCGCGCAACGTGCGCCACACATGGCTGAGCGGCCTGGGCATCACAATGGAGCCGCTGCCGAACGGGGACTTTCTGGTTCGCGTCCGCTGGGATGACTACGACATCACCAACGATGCAATATGGACCGGTCGTGTGATGCTGCGCGAGGAGGCCAACCTCACACGCGGCCACAGAATCACATTAACACAAAACCGCACGCCGGAGCAGCCCTTCCGCGACAGCGTGAGCGGTGAGTTCGCGCCGGTGAGCCGTCTGCGCTGTCTGCCCGGCTCGGTGTTTCGCATGGGGCTGCAAAGCCTGCTAATTCTGGAAAGCAAAAGCAGTGTGCTATTAGATAGTGGAAGCACTTTTGTTGTAGGTGACAGCGCGGAGGTGCATGTTGGCGCGGGCTGCACTTTTGAGGCCTCCCGTTACGCGAACCTCCGTCTGAGCCGCCACGCCCGCATTGTGGTGGAGGATGGCGGCACGCTTGTGCTGAAGAACCGCAGCCGCTTCGGAATCAAGTCGCACATCCGTGTGCTTCCCGGCGGCAGGCTGGTAGCGGAAGGCGCCACCCTCACCGGTGATGGGGACGGCATGTGGGCAGGCATCGTCGTTGAAGGCAACCCTAACTCGCCCCGGACGGGACAATACCAGGGTTCCGTCCGGCTGGAGGACTGCGTGGTGTCACATGCGGAGTGTGCGCTGTCCATTGGGGAGAAAATGTTTTTCAATGCCCCATGGAACAATGCCGTATATGAATTTAGCGATTTGGGCGGCGGCATCGTGCGTGCCGTCCGCACGATGTTCAGGGACAACATCAGGGCGGTCTTCTTCGCCCCCTATGAACGGCAACAGTCCGTGTATGAGATGGAGGTGCTCTCCAAGTCCTGCTTCCGCGAGTGCGGGTTCTCGTTGGATGACAGCATCCGCTTCCCCGGCACGGAGTTTAATGCCCATGTGCGGCTTGAGGGTGTGCGCGACCCCCTGTTCCTTGGCTGCCAGTTCTCCGACGGCAGGCATGGCGGAGCGGCAAACACATTCGGAATCGGCATAAGCGCATATCGCTCCGGCATGGTGGTTGACCGTTATGAGACCACTCCGGGGAATTATGTGGAGAGCATCTTCTCGAATTTCCGCACCGCCATCATGATGGAGAACAATGTGGAGAGATTCACCGCAGTCCGTCACACGGCTTTCCAGAACAACCTTGTGGGCATCCATGCGCTGGCAACAATGTATATGGTATGCGTTGGCAACAGCTTCCAGATATCGAACCCTATCCCGCAGACTGTCGGCAACGCATACGGCCTGCTGCTTGAGCAGAGCGGCGGAGCAGTGGTACGTGACAACGATTTTTTCAGCGGCAACCTGCCGGGCACGGCGGGTGTGCTGGTGCGCTCCTCCGGTGCGGAGGCGTGGAGCATCCGCAACAACAGCTTCCACCAGCTGTGCGCTGGTGTGCTTGTCTCCGGCTGCAATGCCGACCTCAGCTCCGACACCGCCTCCTGCGGCCTGACGGCCTGCTGCAACGAGTTCCGGAACAACGGCAGCAGCCTGCACATCATGGAGGAGTCCTCGCTGGCGTTGGCGCAGGGTGCCAGCGGGCACGCTGCGGGGAACCTGTTCATGAACTCCACGGCGGATATCCGGAAGCTCAACACGCAAAAGATGGTGTACTACTACAACGGCAACGGCACGAACCACCGTCCGGACAGGATATACGGGGATGTCGGGAATGTGACGGTCCTGCAGACATTCTCGGATGACTGCGATGGGGCCTACGGCATTTCCCCCGACAACCCGCTTTCAGGGGTCTATACCGGGGTCTCCCTCCCGGATTTGGGACAGCGTTTCATGGAATTGAGGCAGGCGTATGTGGAGAGCCAGGAGGGCTATGAGGGGATGTATCCGGGAAGTGGTATGACCTCCGGCACCCTTGTCGGGCAGGCTCAGCGCAATGCCTTCGCCTCGATGCAGTGGCGGCGGCAGCAGCTGTCGGACATCTGCGCGGAGGCGGTGCTGCACATCATTTCCGACACTGTTTTTGACAGGCAGGCGTATGTGCAGTGGCTGGGGAACAGCCGCAGCCCCCGTGCCGCCTATGCCCTTTTGGAGGATGCCTACGTGAATGATCCGGTCACTTTCAATCAGCTTGCGCTCTCCATACCGGATGAGTATGCGTCGTTGGATGCTGGTGAGTACAACAGCCTGCTGCAACTGTACGCAGTCCGCAAGCCTGCTGACTCCCTCGGTTGCGGATGGGCGAACCTGGACGGGAACGCGGTGGCCGTGCTGGAGAATGTGGCCGGCAGGGACGACTATGCCGGTGCAGTGGCCAAGTCTGTGCTGGACAACCATTATGGGGAGGCGTATCTGTACAACGACCAGCACCCCGCCTGGCCATACGAGCTGGACTGCATGTGGCGGCGGGACAGCACAACCACTGACAGCACGGACATTGACACCACCGGCCACAAGCTGCTGATGTCCCTCACTGACCAGGACAGTCTGCAGGACAGTGTGCCACATAAGACCTCATTTCAATCCTTCTTTGGGAAAAATAGGACGGAATACAGCATTCTCATATTAAAGTGCTGGGGCTGTTTTGCCCCAAAAGAGGAACCGATAGATATTGCACCATGTACCACAAACATATACACATTCAACGAAAAGGAACATGTTTTCAATGGGAAACGTTATAAATACGAGGTAAACCTTCATCAGGACAGCACATTTAAGTTTGAAAGGGACATTCTGCTGCGTGAAGATACTGTTTTAGGACGGCTATACCGCTACTATCCGGAATTGGACACGGAAGTAGTGCTGTGCGACATGTCGTTGCAGCAAGGCGATACCTTCCGGATTCCTTTGATTCGCATTCCATCTGAAAATTTCCCTTTTTATTATTATGAGGAGCAAGGCGTACCTATAGCAGTAGATACGGTATTGTATATCAATGAAATAAAACACATTATTTTTCACTATATCACTTCAAAGTGGAATATGAATTCCAAATTTTATAATATTGAAGGAGGGATATGCATAGAATATAAAATACCTTTCTGCTTTATTGAGGGCATCGGTCCGTCATACGGATTAGGGTATATTATGGATTTGGAACTATATAAACCTTATCTTCCACTCATGCTTTGTCTGCACAAGGATGATACGCTTGCTTTTATGCAGCATGAAGCGACCGGATGCAAATTGAATCGTTATACTCCAATTCAAGTCAAGGAACCGAAGCGCACCACGCTCACATTGCAGCCCAATCCGGCGCAGGATTATATAATGCTGCGCAATGAGGATGCCTCTGATCTGGGTGGCGAAATCATCATCACGGATGCCATCGGGCGGGTGATGCGGCACTGCACCATGGAAGATGCGGAGATGCGTATCAACACCAGCCGCTACAGCAGCGGCACCTACTTTGTCCGCTACCGCTCCAAAAACGGCGTGCAGGTATTGAAGTTTGTAAAGGCGGAATAAAATAAAAAAAGGCGGATGAAAATCCGCCTTTTTTGTGGGGGCTATTCTGTCTATTTTGCCATCAGTGCGGCCAAGGCGATGGAATAGCTCTTTGTCTTGGCGGTGTCGCCGCGGGAGGTCAGCACGCAGGGGACCCGTGCGCCGCAGACCATTGCCGCCAGTTCGGCACCGGCCAGCTTGGTGTTGCTCTTGTAGAAGACATTTCCGGACTCGATGTTCGGGAACACGAGGCAGTCGGCTTGTCCGGCAACTTCGCCCTTCAGCTTCTTGATACCGGCACTCTCCTTGTCCAAAGCCACATCCAAGGCCAAAGGACCGTCC
Source organism: Bacteroidales bacterium UBA1195 (assembly GCA_002309855.1). Lineage (GTDB taxonomy): Bacteria > Bacteroidota > Bacteroidia > Bacteroidales > WCHB1-69 > UBA1195. The sequence continues at coordinate 17,897 of DBYD01000020.1, read as the reverse complement.
ACACAGGCGTTCTTGAATTCACCCCTGTCGCCTTTCTTTGCGATGATGGCGGCATCCACGCAGGCCTGCATGCCGGGAAGCATCTGCTCGGTGGCGGCCAGTATGGCCACTTTCGGTGTTTCGATGCCCAACGCATGTGCGGTGTTGATCATGTTGTTGGTGATGGCAATCTTCTGGTTCAGATCCGGAGCCGGAATCACGGCCACGTCCCCGCAGATGATCAGCTTGTCATATTTCGGGGTCTCAATGATGGTCACATGCGACAGCACAGCCTTGGGTCCGGGCATCAGACCTTTCTCCTTGTTGAGGATGGCGCGCATGTACTTGTCGGTGCTCAGCAGCCCCTTCATCAGCACATCGCCCTTGCCTTCGTTGATGAGGGCAACCGCCTTTCCGCCGGCCTTGTTCTCGTCGGCCTCCTGCACAATCTCGAATTTTGTCACATCAAAGTTGTGCTCCTTGCAGACCTTTTTGATGGTATCCTCGTCACCTACCAGCGTTGCATCCACAATCCCCTCGCTTACCGCATTGTATACGGCTTCAATGGTGTGCGCGTCGTTCGCGTAGGCGGCGACCAGACGTTTTCTCGGTTTTGATTTCACTAACTCGACCATTTGGTCCAATTTCGTAATGCTCATCTTATAAAATATTTAAATGATTATTTATTGATTGTCAATTTGTCGTTTCCTTATTCGCCCGCCAAGGCGGTACAGCAGCAGCACCATGCTGCCGCAAACCAGTCCGAGCACCGCTCCGCAAAAAATGTCGGAAGGGTAGTGCACGCCCAGGTACATGCGCGTATAGCAGAAGATAAGCGCCCATAAGGGGAAAATCCACCATGCGTGGCGTGTGATGGGGAGGAAAAAGGCGATAAGCAGCACCGTCAGGCCGAAACTGTTGGCCGCGTGTGAGGAGGGGAAGCTGTAATGCCCTCCGCGGTACTCGCTGCCATCGGCATAGGTGTGCACATGCACCATCTCCATTATTTCCGTATTGTGAGTGGGGCGGGGACGCTGCACCTGGTTCTTTATCAACACCGAAGTGCGGTCGGTGCAGAGTATGCAGAGCGCGAAAAGGAGCAGCGGCACCCATGTTTTTTTCCTGTAGTGCCTGAAAAGGAAAAAAAGCGCGAGGAGGATGAGCGGCAGCCAGTATCCGATGTGTGTCAGCGGATACATCACCGCATCCAGAAACGGGGTGTGGTGTCCGTTTATCCAGAAGAAAATGTCCAGATCGATGCTCCTCAATGCCTCCATGCTATTCAAAATCGGGGTACAACAGGTATTTTTTCCGTATCTTCTTGAAGGCCACCAGATCTTCCTGCCATGATTCCCTTATCTGTTCGGCGGTAAGTCCGGCTTCAATCTGATTCTGCAATTGCGGGCTTCCTGCAAGTTTTGTGAAGACCGGCAGGAAAAATTTCTGCTTGTCCGGATAGCTGCGGTACATTTCAATCAGCAGGTCGATATGCAGGAACGGTTTGTTCTTCATTACCTTGAGTGAGAAGTCGCTCAAGTCGAAGCCGTCGCAGGCGCGGTTCTCGAACGGAGGGTGCGCCGCGATTCCCGGTTTGCTTACGGGAGTGAACCGGGTCGTGCCGTCCGGACATCCCGGATAGCCGAGCAGCCGGAATGGCTTGTCCGTGCCGCGACCGACGCTCAGCGGCGTGCCTTCAAACAGGCAGAGTGTGGGGTAGAGGTAGACCGCCTCCATTGATGGCAGGTTTGGCGAAGGCGCGATTGGCAGCTGGTAGCGCAGAGCGTGGTCGTACCGCTCCACATTCACAATTTTTAAGTCGCACTGCACACCGTTTTCCAGCCATTTCTCCCCATTGAGCATCAAGGCGTATTCCCCGACGGTCATGCCGTGTACGACCGGAATGGGGTCCATACCGACAAATGAGGCGTATTTGCGGTCAAGCACCGGCCCCTCCACCCAGAAGCCGTTCGGGTTGGGACGGTCAAGCACCAGCAGCTTCACGTTGTTTTCGGCTGCGGCCTCCATCAGATAGTGAAGAGTGGAGATATATGTGTAGAAACGTGCCCCGACATCCTGGATGTCGAAAATCACCACCTGTATGCCCTGCATGTCCTCCGGTGTCGGTTTCTTGTGCTTTCCGTAAAGTGATACAATCGGGATGCCGGTGCGGGTGTCCTTGCCGTCGGCAATTGTTTTCCCAGCTTCCGCCTCACCGCGGAAACCGTGCTCCGGAGCGAAAATCCTCACAATGTCAACCCCAAGGCTGTGCAGCGTGTCCACAAGGTGTGTCCCGCCCACCATGGCTGTATGGTTGGCGCAGACAGCCACCTTTTTCCCTTGCAGGTACGGAAGGTAAATTTGGGTGCGTGCCGCCCCGACCCTGATATCCTTGTCGGTCACGTCGCGGAGGAGGATGCGGTATTTGCCCATGACCGGCGGTTCGGTCGGTTGCGCGTGCGTGCATCCGCAAAGCAGCAGTGGGACCAATATCAGCAGAAGGTTGTGCCGGATCATAGCGTTTGCAGATAACGGTCAATCACTTCGGGGAAATGGCGGTGCTCCAGCGCATGGATTTTTTGTGCAAGGCTGTCGGGGGTGTCCGACGCCTCCACAGTGCAGGTTGCCTGGAACAGGGTTGTCCCCTTGTCGTATTCCTCGTCAATCAGATGGATGGTGATGCCGGACTGTTTTTCTTTCGCGGCAATCACCGCCTCATGCACGCGGTCGCCGTACATCCCTTTGCCGCCGTATTTGGGCAGCAGTGCTGGGTGTATGTTGACGATGCGTTTCGGGAACGCCCTGACCATCTTTTCCGGAACAAGCCACAGGAAACCTGCCAGCACAATCAGGTCGGCGGGAATCTGCAGCAGCTCCTCCGTAAGGCTGTCGGAATGGAATTCCTCCCGCGTGACCAGCCGGGAGGGTATGCCAAGATTCCTGGCCCTCTCGAACACATAGGCGTTCTTTTTGTTGCATAGCAGCAGCGGGATGCGCACGTCGTTCCGGTCTTTGAAATATTCGGCTATGCATTGCGCGTTGGTGCCGTTGCCGGAGGCAAATATAACTATGTTTTTCATTTCAATTTTTTTACCAGAGTTCATCGTAACGTGTCCAGATGTCGTCGCCCAGCTTCCAGGCCGCCTCAACGGCCTTGTCGCACCATTCGTTGGTGTAGCCGGTCAGGAAGGCGGCGCATTTTTTCGGGTTTTTCCGGTAGAGCTGCAGGGCCTCCGCCTCAATGGAGGGTTGCTGCTGCAGCAGGTTCTTTTCAAACGGTTTCCACACCGCCTCAATGTCCCTGCGCATGTCGCCCCAACGCTGCATCGCCAGGGTGCCAACGCGGTTGAAACCCCACCATGCCGCCTCCTTGCTGAAGCCTGTGAGCCGCGCATCGGTCTTGTATGTTGATGGCAGGTCGGTCACGCCCGCGTAAATCGGGACGTACACCGATGACGCGACATTGTCCAACGCGAACCAGAGCAGGCCGCCGATCTCATCCGGAAGCCAGTCGCGGCACTGGATTATTGTGCCATATACGGTGAAGCGGACCGCAATGCAGCGTTCGCCGTACTGGTGCCAGCCGCCGTTGACCTTGTGCAGCTTCAGTTCGTCAATGCCCATGAAGGGGTTGGCCATGGGTGAAATCTCCATTTTCCCATCCTTTCCGGCCACGGTGATGTTTTTCCGCAGGTCGTAAGGGGTGCCTTCATAGAAATCGCGGAACACACGCATCATCGCCTCCATGCTTACCAAGGTGTCCGGTTTGACGGAGAAGGGGTAGTTCTCCATGTTGGGGTCCAGTTTCAGCGAGGGGGCCAGCAGGTCGAACACCCGCCATTCGCGTCGGCGGGCGGCAATCAGCTTGCGCGACTCCGGCGCATACACGTAGCAGAAGCGGAAGGGTTCGCCCTCTTTCCACCAGCCGCTGTCCAAAGCCAATTGGTAAATGTTGTCGGAGCAGAGGAAATAGTCGCTGTTCTTAGGGTCGATCTCCTTGATGGTGCTGGCGTTGGCATTGACGGCGATGTGGTCGTCCGGCACGCGCTGCGCCACCCAGAGAGCACCGCGCCGCCCTTTGCCCGGGCCGTAGATTTCAAGATGCCACACCTCGTTGCGGTCGGCAATGGTGAGGCATTCGCCTGCATCGCGCCAACCATATTTTTTTGTTAGGGTGTCAGCAGTGCGGATGGCGTCGCGGGCGGTGCTGCAGCGCTGCATCAGCAGCATGCAGAGCGTCTGGCATTCGATGAGGCCGCTATCGGATTTCAAAGTGGCCCGCCCGCCGATGGTCGATTCGCCGATGGCTAACTGGTGCTCGTTCAGGCAGGGGTAGGCTGTGTTGAAATATTTGAAGGTGTGCGGCACCTGCGGAATCGTCCCGATGGGGACATCCTGATAGGAGGGCATGGGTGTGGAACCCGCTTTGGCCCAACGCCGCCACATCATGGTGACGGTCGCCCCCTTCGGATGGTCCTGCGCCGGCACCACACTGATGTCGGTGCGGGAACGGTGGCTGTCGTCCGTGTGGGAGGTGCGCACCGAACCGTCGTCGGAGGCTTTTTTGCCTACGGTTATGGTGGTGCATTCGTCATTGAACGGGATGTCGGTCTGCGCCGGCAGGGTGCCGAAGGCGAAAATGTATGCCGCGCCAAGCAGCAGCAGTCGTATGTTATTCATCTTTCAGTTTCGCTTTTTTCCCGTGCTTGTTTATGAAGTACTCCTGTCCGTTTTCAACCACGCGGGCAAGGTCGGGCTTCTCCGCGTCGAAAAAGCCGATTTCGTCGTACACCGCCTTGACCACCTCAATGCCCTGGGCGTTGATGAAGCCGTATTTCCCATTTTTGGTCACTAAGGCCCAGTCCTCCTTGTACACTCCGAAAAACTCCACCTCATCGTATTGCGGGTTGACGACAACCCCCTTCGTGTTGATGAAACCGATTTTCTTGTTCAGGTAGACGACCGCCCAGTCGGTGCGGTACGGGCCGAATGGCTCCACCTCATCATACAGCGGAGGTATGATCTCCTTGCCTGTGGCATCGATGAAGCCGATTTTTTCGTTAAGATGCACCATTGCCCAATCCTTCCTGATGCCTCCGAACGGATCCACGACATCGTATTTCGGGGCGACAATCTCCTTGCCTGCCGCATCGATAAAGCCGGTCTTATCCTTGCGGACCACCATGCCCCATCCCGACTTGTATTGTCCGAACGGCTTCACTTCATCGTAAATTGGCGGTGTGATTTCCCTTCCGGTTTTGTCAATGAATCCGAAACGGTTGTTCATGACCACCATGCCCCAGTCCTTGCGGTACTGCCCGAACGGCTTGACCTCGTCATACATCGGCGGGGTGATCTCTTTCCCATCCTCGTTGATGAAGCCGATTTTTTTGTTCAGATGAACCATGGCCCAACCCTTTCTGTAGGCGTTGAAGGGATCGACCATGTCGTAGCGGGTGGGGACAACCTCCTGCCCGCTTTCGTTGGTGAAGCCGATCTTGCGGTTGCGCTCCACTTCGCACCAGCCCTTTTTGAAGGCGTGTGGGGTGCCGACCCTGTCATAGCCTGTGGGAATGACAAACTCCTTTTTATTTTCTGGCTTCGGATTTTCAGCCGTCTCCTTCTTGGGTTTTTCGGCCGTCTCCTTTTTCGGTTTTGCAGGTGTCTCCTTTTTCGGTTTGGCCGCAGTTTCCTTTTTCGGCTTTTCAACAGCCTCCTTAGGCGCTTTCGGTTGTTTCTCCGGTTTTTTCGGTGCCTGGGCCAGCAGGCCACCGGATAAGAGTATCAGTACAGTAATAATATAAATTTTCTTCATAAGACAGATTTAATTATACTTCGGTAACAAAATGCAAATATACATGAAATCGCAATACGGATTCCATACCGTCCGGAAAAAAACTTGACCCCTTCATTTTTTTGCCTGCCTGCAATTTTCGCCCTGCTTTTACGTTTTATGAAGGATATGTCTTTTAATGCGGATTCAGGGATGAATATTTTATTTGTAAACAGTAAATTGTCGATAGGGAAAACCGATAGTGGGGGGGCAGTTCGAACAATTATGATGCTTAAGGCTTTATCGCTGACCGGCAATGTGGATGTGATTTCTTTTCACGAGAGGGAGAGGTGCGCCGTCGAAGGCGTTAATGTCATATATAATGGACTGTTGGATTCTGATCATAGCCATAAGGAGAGCAGGTTTGGCAAACTGATGCAATTATTGGATCCGAAGAACCCATATAATTATTATGAAAAGAATGCTGGTAAAGAGGAGGTTGTGGACTCGTTTGTGAAGAAGGGGAATTATGATGTTATTGTTGTAAGATATTATTATCAGGCATGTGAGTGCGGATTACTTAAATATGCGGAGCGTCTTGTGATTGATGTTGACGATTCTCCAAGAGAATCAATACGTTCGCGAGCTGTCTGTGCCGGAAGTTGGAGAAACAGGATGTTTATAAGAATCCAGTCAGTATTGGTCCAGAAGATGGTTGACAAGGTGTCGCGTGGAATAAAGCTGTCGTTTTATTCCAATCCGGATCAAGTAAAATACCGGAACTCCAGATATTTGCCTAATGTATCTCCCGTTTCCGGCCTATCAGGGAATGTGGATTTCCACAAGGTTCCGGAACGAATACTGTTTGTAGGAGGAATGGGTTATTATCCAAATCGTATAGGTCTTGAGCATTTTGTTCAAAAAATTTTCCCCATAATCAGATTAAAGGTTCCGGATGTCAGATTTAGAGTTGTCGGGAAGTTCTTCGATTTGGAATTGATGAATCGTTATAATGCCATTGCTGGGGTGGAGTGTGTGGGATTTGTTGAGGATATTGAAAGGGAATACGAAAACTGCAGGATGGTTGTCGTTCCGATTTACCAGGGTGCCGGTACAAGCATTAAAGCTTTGGAGGCAATGAAAATGCGGCGCCCATTGGTGTCAACTCCATTCGGAATGAGGGGTTTCGGCGCTTATTTTTTGCCCGACAAAGATTTTCTGTTGGCGGAGACAGATGAGGAGTTTGCCGAAAAAGCCGTTGACTTATTGATTGATCCGGAGAAAAATCACGCCATATCGGATTCGGCCTGTCTGAATGTGACAAGGCATTTTTCCAGTGAAAGTTTTTGTGATATTGTGAAATCGGCATTGTCTGAATAGATTGTGAGTTATAGGGGAGAACCAATGGTCTGCTGTAAAAAAAAAGTTGTTCATATAGCAGGGATGTCCCTTTTTTGACTACTTTTGCACCGTTTTTCAACATGACCTGATCCAAAAGCGCAACTGATGGAAAAGCGAATAGGAACCATAACGGTATTGGTGACAGACCGCTCTGTAACCTCGCAGATTAACGGAATAATTTCGAGCTATGCGGAGGTGGTGGCGGCGCGGCAGGGGCTACCGTTCCGCGACCGTCCTGTGGCGGTGATCTCCCTGATTGTGGAGGGGGATATGGACCAAATCAACTCGCTTTCCGGAAAATTGGGCAGAATCGGCGGTGTCGAGGTGAAGACGGCCGTGTCGAAAACATTGTGATTATTCTGAAACCGTTAAAAAAACAGAGACATGAAATTCAATCCGGAAAAATGCCGCATCCCCGACGAGGTCGGGAAACCCTTCATCGATTCCCAGGAGATTTGGGACTACATCAACCAGACGGTGAGCACGCCGGAACGTGTGCATGAAATTATCCAGAAGTCGTTGGACAAGAACCGTCTGACGTTGGAAGAGACCGCCGTCCTCATCAACACCACCGACCCGCAGCTGGTCGAGGAGATCAAGGAGGGCGCACGCGAGCTGAAACGCCGCATCTACGGCAACCGCATCGTGCTGTTCGCCCCTTTGTATGTTGGCAACTACTGCGTCAACAACTGCAGCTACTGCGGCTTCCGTTCCTCCAACAAGGAGCAGGTCCGCACCACCTTGAGCGATGAGGAGCTGGTCCGCAACGTGGAGGCTTTGGAGGAGGATGGCCAGAAGCGGCTGATCCTGGTCTATGGCGAGTCGCCGAAATACTCGCCGGAGTTCATCGCACACACCGTTAAGGTGACATACGCCACCAAGAAGGGTAACGGCAGCATCCGCCGTGTGAACATCAACGCGGCCCCGCTCGATGTGGAGGGCTTCCGCGTGGTGAAGGAGGCAGGGATCGGCACCTATCAGATTTTCCAGGAGACCTATTGCCCTGAAATATACAACGAATACCATCCCGCCAATACGAAAAAGGGAGACTACAACTGGCGGCTGACCGCCATGGACCGTGCCCAGCAGGCCGGCATCGACGACAACGGCCTCGGCATCCTCTTCGGGCTGTACGACTGGCGTTACGAGGTGTTGGCCATGATCCGCCACACCAACCACTTGGAGGCCTGCTTCAATGTGGGTCCGCACACCATCTCCTTCCCGCGTATCAAGGATGCGTCAGGTTTGGACATCGACAAAAAGTATTTCGTTGACGACGACACCTTTGAAAAAATAATCGCCATCTTCCGTCTGGCGGTGCCCTACACAGGCATGATCCTGACCGCCCGTGAGGAGGCCGCCTTCCGCGTGAAGGCCATCGAATACGGCATCTCGCAGATTGACGGCGGCACCAACCTGCAGATCGGGGACTACAAATACCACCACGAGGAGGAGGAGAAGAACAGCGACAAGCAGGA
>DBYD01000020.1:0-9262 GCA_002309855.1 Bacteroidales bacterium UBA1195 | reverse complement strand
GCAGTTCAAGATCGGCGACGACCGCAGCTTAGGCGAGACCATCGACGAACTGCTTGACCACGATTTCATCCCGAGCTTCTGCACCGCCTGCTACCGTCTGGGCAGGACCGGCGAGCATTTCATGGAATTCAGCGTGCCGGGCTTCATCAAGCGGTACTGCACGCCCAACGCCATCCTCACCCTGAGCGAGTACCTGGTCGACTACGCCACTCCGGAGGTGGCAGCCAAGGGCTGGAAGGTTATAGAGAACAACCTGGTGAATGTGGACGAGAAGTTCCGCGACGAGCTGCTGGCCCGCATTGAACGCATCAAGGCTGGCGAACGCGACCTCTATTTCTGATGGATGTCCTGCTTTCAACCGCCTATCTGCCTCCGGTGGAATGGTTCGCCGCCTATGCGCAGGCGGACGTTGTATGGCTTGAGGCGGAGGAGCATTATCTGAAACAGACCTATCGGAACCGCTGCATTCTGCTGAATGTAAGCGGTTCCGTTGAATTGAGCGTTCCGGTCTCAAAGACGATGCCGAACCATTGCCCCATACGCGGGATGCGGATCTCCTATGCGGAGAACTGGCCGCGCAACCATTGGAAATCAATGGAGACCTCCTACGGCACAAGCCCCTATTTCCTCTATTACCGCGACTATCTGGAGCCGTTCTACCGGTGCCGCCACGATTCCCTTTGGGATTTCAACAACGGGATGCTTGCGGTGCTGCTGCGTCTGCTGCGTCTGCCCGAAAAGCACCGGCTGACGGCGGCGTATGAGGCGTATCCGGAGGGTGTGGCCGATTTCCGCGCCCTCATCCATCCGAAGCGGAGGACTGCGCCTGACTATCCGTTCCGCAATATGGAGCTGTATCGGCAGGTGTTTTCTGACATGCAGCCCTTCACTCCAAACTTGAGCGTGCTCGACCTGCTGTGCAACCTTGGGCCGGAGAGTGCGGAATATCTTAAAAGTCAGCCGCTGCCTGCAGTTGTGCTGTGACGCTCCTGTGGCCGTTCACCGCTGCCTTGAATCGATCATTATCGTGACGGGGCCGTCGTTGCAGAGCTCCACCTGCATGTTGGCTCCGAACACTCCTGTCCGCACCGGCCTCTGCAGCTCCTTTTCCAGCCGGATTACAAAATCCTCGTACACCGGACGCGCCGTCTCGGGCGGTGCTGCGTTTAAGTAGGAGGGGCGGTTCCCCTTCCTTGTGTCAGCGTAAAGGGTGAACTGGCTCACCACCAGGCACTCCCCGTCTGCTGCGGCAATGTTAAGGTTCATTACGCCCTGCTCATCGTCAAAGATGCGCAGGTTCGCGATTTTCCGGCAGAGGTATTCCGCATCAGCCGCGTCGTCCTCGCGGGAGACGCCGAGCAGCACCAGCATTCCCGGCCCTATTTCAGCCCTTTTCTCCCCGCCGATATGTACGGCGGCCTTTTTCACACGTTGTATCAAAGCTCTCATAAACGGTTGTCTGTTTTGCAAAGGTAATAAAATATCGGATGCGGGCAGGGAAATCATGTTGTTTTTTTTATTACTTTTGCAGTTTGACTTGATAAAAAAAACGCATACGATGTTTCAATCACTTACGACCAAGCTTGACCGCGCCTTCAAGGTGCTGAAGGGACAGGGGCACATTACTGAAATTAATGTCGCGGAAACCGTCAAGGAGATCCGCAAGGCATTGCTGGAGGCCGACGTCAGCTATAAAATCGCAAAGGAACTTACTGACAATGTAAAGAAAAAGGCTATCGGACAGCAGGTGATGACCTCTATCTCTCCCGGCCAGCTTTTAGTGAAGATTGTCCATGATGAGATGGTGCAGCTGATGGGCGTTGAACATGCCGACCTTAACCTGAAGGCCAGCCCTACCGTCATACTGATGGCGGGACTTCAAGGCTCCGGTAAGACAACCCATTCAGCCAAGCTGGCACATTTCCTGAAGCACAAGAGGGGGAAAAAGGTGCTGCTTGTCGCCGGTGACGTATACCGCCCTGCCGCCATCGACCAGCTGAAGGTGCTGGGCGGGCAGATTGAGGTGGATGTCTTCACCGAGGAGGGCAACACCAATCCGGTCGACATTGCCAAAAAGGCCGTTGCCCATGCGAAGGAGTACGGCTACCAGGTGGTGATTGTCGATACCGCCGGACGGCTCTCCATCGATCAGGAGATGATGGACGAGATCGGAAACATCAAGGAGGCGGTGCATCCGCAGGAGATACTGTTCGTGGTGGATTCCATGACCGGCCAGGATGCGGTGAATACCGCCAAGGCCTTTAACGACAAGCTCGATTTTGACGGAGTCATTCTGACCAAGTTGGACGGTGACACACGTGGCGGTGCTGCGCTGACCATCCGTTCCGTGGTGCAGAAGCCCATCAAGTTTGTGGGTGTGGGCGAGAAGATGGACGCGCTGGATGTCTTCTATCCCTCCCGTATGGCCGACCGCATACTCGGCATGGGCGACATCGTGTCGTTTGTGGAGAAGGCGCAGGAGCAGTTCGATGAGGAGGAGGCGAGGAAAATCCAGAAAAAGTTCGCCAAGAACCAGTACAACTTCAACGACTTCATGGCCCAGATACAGCAAATCAAGAAGATGGGCAATGTCAAGGATCTGATAGGGATGATCCCCGGCATGGGCAAGGCTGTGAAGAACATGGACATTGACGAGAACGCCTTCAAGTCAATCGAGGCCATCATCCAGTCGATGACCCCGGAGGAACGGGAGGACCCATCGATAATGAACGGAAGCAGGCGCAACCGTATCGCCAAGGGCAGCGGCACCTCCGTGCCGGAGGTCAACAAGCTGCTGAAGCAGTTCAGCGAAACATGCAGGCTTATGAAGTCGGTGTCGGGCGGCGGTCCGCGCGGCGCGTTGGGGAACATGGGACGCATGATGCGCCGTTAATTTTGAAAAACAGATAATACAATGCGAATAATCAACGGAAAGGAAATTGCTGACCAGTTGAAAGGCGAAATGGCGGCAGAGGTGGAGAGGCTTCGGTCGGAGAGGGGCAGAGCCCCTCATCTGGCGGCGATTCTGGTGGGCAACGACCCTGCCAGTGAGACGTATGTGAAGAACAAGGAGAAATCATGCCATGAGGTGGGCATCTCCTCATCGGTGTACCGGCTGCCGGAAAACACCACGGAGGAGCAGCTGCTGGAGGCGATCGATTTCATCAACAATGACGAGGAGGTTGACGGACTTATTGTCCAGCTTCCGCTGCCGAAGGGTCTGGATGCTGACAAGATTGTCTCCCGCATCGCCCCCGAAAAGGATGTGGACGGCTTCCATCCGCTCAATGTGGGCAGAATGGTGCTTGGCCAGCCTACCTACCTGCCTGCCACGCCTATGGGCATCATGCTGTTGTTGGAAAGGGCCGGCATTGGTACGGAGGGTCGGCATTGTGTTGTGGTTGGACGGAGCAACATTGTGGGCACACCCGTTTCGCTGCTGCTCTCGCGCAACAAGAAAGGCGCCAACTGCACGGTGACGCTTTGCCACAGCAGGACGCAGAACCTGTCGGCAGTATGCCGTACCGCCGACATACTCATTGTCGCCATCGGAAAGTGTGAGATGATAACGGGCGAATATGTTAAGGAGGGTGCCACGGTGATTGACGTGGGAATCCACCGCGTTCCGGATGCCACAAAAAAGTCGGGCTTTGCGCTCAAAGGCGATGTGAAATACGATGAGGTGGCGGGACGCTGCGAATTCATCACACCGGTGCCTGGCGGAGTCGGCCCAATGACCATTGTCGGGCTGCTGCGCAACACGTTATCAGCCTTCAAGGGGGAGATTTATCCCTCACGATGACAGGCAAAGGCAATAAAAGAGCCAAAGTCCGCCTTAAACCGGCCGGCATATCATTTTTTTGGTTATCTTTGCAACTTTGGCCGCTGACCCTGTAGGTTTATTTTAAAGAATTAATAAAGAGAAAATTGCATTTTATAATGAAAAGGAAATTATTGCTTTTTTTCGCTGTGGCCTGCATCGGTGTCACCGGAACGCTCCGGGCGCAGGGCATCAAGGCCATACGCATCAATGAGGTTCTGGTCCTCAACGACAGCGGCTACCGCGACAACTACGGTGTGTGCGGCAGTTGGTTCGAAATCTACAACACTGGTGTGAGGACCCTCTCGTTGGGAGGCTGCTACATCACCAACGATCCGAACACTCCCAAGAAATACCGTATCCCCAAGGCGGCGCAGAACGCCACGCTGCCGCCCAAGACTTACGCGCTCTTTTTCGCGTACAACGAGCCTTCGCGCAGTGCCTTCCATGTCAATTTCGATTTGGCGGACACCGGTTTCATCGGAGGCGGAAGGGCTTTCCTCGCCATTTATGACCAGAGCGGAAAGGAGCTGATCGACAGCGTCTCATATCTGGTCTCCGCGCAGGTTCCCAACCGTTCGTTCGGCAAGTCCGAGGAGGTGAAGAATCCTGAATGGGAGCTGGCCGGGAATCCCACTCCGATGGCGCTGAACCACATCTCCAACGACATGTCGCGGGCTGAAATCTACCAGCAGAAGGACCCGCACGGCTGGCTTATCACCATCACCTCCATGATGGTGGTGTTTCTGCTGCTGATTATCATTGCACTGGTGTTCAAGGGAACCGGCTCATATTTCAAAAAGCAGGCGCTGAAGCAGCAGGCTGCCGATGCGCCCAAGCAGACCGCCGTTTCGGATGCTCCGTCCGGAACCCTTGAGGATGAGGTCGCCGCAGCCATCGCCGCCGCGCTGCACCTCTATGCGGATGACTGCCATGAGGTGGAGGACAACGGCTTCTACCTGCACCGCACCTTCAACCAGCCCTCGCCATGGGCCAACAAATCATTGAATTTCAAACGTAACCCAATCAGAAAATAAACGTAAGATGAAAGACTATAAGTTCAAGATCAACGGTAATGATTACCAGGTTTCCGTAGAGGAATCGGACAACAACATGTTGAATGTAAAGGTTAACGGAGTGGATTACCGTGTGGAGGCCGAGGATGTCGCCGTGAAGCGCGCTCCTGTCGCCCGCCCGCGTCCGAAGGCCATCATGCAGGCGGAGGCTCCGGTCGCATCCGGAAGCACCGCCAATGTGGATGCCGCCGCCGGCGGTGCCGAAAAGCCCATCAAGACCCCGCTGCCAGGTGTGGTGCTGGACGTTTTCGTCAAAGAGGGCGATGCGGTCAAGGCCGGACAGAAGATCCTGCTGCTTGAGGCCATGAAGATGGAGAACAACATCGAGTCGGACAAGGACGGCGTTGTCAAGTCGGTCCGCGTAAAGAAGGGCGACAGTGTGCAGGAGGGGGACATTTTAATGTTAATCGCATAAGGTTCTGAAAAATGAGTTTTGCAGAGACAATATCAGAAAACATTTCGACATTCCTGTCGTTCACGGGATTTGCCAATGCCACCTCCGGTCATCTGATCATGATCCTGATCGGTTTGATCTTCCTTTATCTCGGCATTGCGAAAAAATGGGAGCCGATGCTGCTGGTGCCGATCGGATTCGGTATCTTAGTCGGCAATATCCCGTTCCAGCCGGGGTTCCAGATCGGAATCTATGAGGACGGCTCCGTGCTGAGCTACCTCTACCTCGGTGTTGTAAAGGGCTTTTATCCGCCGTTGATTTTCCTGGGCATCGGTGCCATGACCGATTTCTCCGCCCTGATATCCAATCCGAAAATGGTGCTGATCGGGGCAGCCGCCCAGTTCGGCATCTTCGGTGCGTACCTTACCGCCACCGCTTTGGGGTTCAACGCCTCCGAGGCCGGTGCCATCGGTATCATCGGCGGTGCGGACGGTCCTACGGCAATCTTCCTCTCCTCCAAGCTGGCTCCCGACCTGATGGGTGCCATCGCGGTTTCGGCCTACTCCTACATGGCTCTTGTGCCGGTGATCCAGCCGCCGATCATGAAGCTGCTGACCACCAAGAAGGAGCGGCTCATCCGGATGAAGCCGCCGCGCCAGGTCTCCCAGACTGAGAAGATCATCTTCCCGATTGTGGGCCTGTTGCTGACCACATTCTTAGTGCCGTCCGGCCTGCCGCTGCTGGGTATGCTTTTCTTCGGAAACCTTTTGAAGGAGAGCGGTGTCACGCGCCGTCTGGCCAATACCGCCTCCAACGCGCTGATGGACATCGTAACCATCCTGCTCGGTCTGACGGTAGGTGCCTCCACGCAGGCCACCACATTCCTGACCCCGAAGTCGGTGATGATTTTCGGCATCGGTGCGCTTTCGTTCGTGATTGCCACCTTCTCCGGCGTGCTGTTTGTGAAGTTCTTCAACCTCTTCCTGAAGGAGGGCAACAAGATTAACCCGCTGATCGGCAACGCCGGTGTCTCCGCAGTTCCGGACGCGGCCCGTGTGTCGCAGGATGTGGGGCTGCACTATGACAAGAGCAACTACCTGCTGATGCATGCCATGGGGCCGAATGTCTCCGGTGTTATCGGCAGTGCGGTGGCCGCTGGTCTGCTGTTAGGATTCTTAGGATAATAACCATTTAATAATAATGTATCATGAAACCGACACATATTGAACATATCGGCATTGCCGTGAAAAGCCTTGAAGAGGCCATACCCTATTATGAGAAGGTCCTCGGACTGGAGTGCTACGCTGTTGAGGAGGTGGCCGACCAGAAGGTTAAGACCGCTTTCTTCAAAGTGGGACAGACAAAAATAGAGCTGCTCGAACCGACCTGTGAGGAGAGCACAATCGCCTCCTTCCTGGAAAAGAAGGGGCCCGGTGTGCACCATATCGCCTTTGCCATGGATGATGTGAACCAGGCGCTGCACGATGCGGAGGAAAAGGAGGTGCGGCTCATCGACAAGCAGGGCCGTAACGGTGCCGAAGGGCTGAAGATAGGCTTCCTGCACCCCAAATCGACCGGCGGTGTGCTGACCGAGTTCTGTGAAGACCCGAAAAAGAAGTAAGAACCCAAAAAAAAATCTCGAGAATATGACAATGCAGGATAAAGTTAAGGAACTGCTTGAGCTGCGTGCCAAGGCACGGCTCGGAGGCGGTGAGAAACGAATTGAGAAACAGCACAGCCAGGGCAAGATGACCGCCCGTGAGCGCATCCAGATGCTGCTGGATGAGGGCAGCTTTGAGGAGATGGACATGTTCGTCACCCATCGCTGCGCCAACTTCGGCATGGACAAGGAGCATTACCTCTCCGACGGCGTAGTGACCGGCTACGGCACCATCGACGGGCGTCTCGTCTACGTGTTCGCACAGGATTTCACCGTCTATGGCGGCTCCCTGTCCGAAACACAGTCCCAGAAAATATGCAAGGTGCTGGATGCTGCCATGAAGATGGGCGCACCGGTCATCGGAATCAACGACTCCGGCGGAGCGCGTATCCAGGAGGGTGTGAACAGCCTTGCGGGCTATTCCGAGATATTCCAGCGCAACATTCTGGCATCCGGCGTGGTGCCCCAGATTTCCGCCATTTTCGGCCCCTGCGCGGGCGGCGCGGTCTATTCCCCCGCACTGACGGACTTCGTGATGATGGTCAAGGGCAACAGCTACATGTTCCTGACCGGCCCGAAGGTTGTTAAGACTGTTATCGGCGAGAATGTCACCACCGAGGAGCTGGGCGGCGCGAGCGTGCATGCCACCAAATCGGGTGTGGCCCAGCTGGTGGTCGATTCGGAGGAGGAGGGTCTGCAGATGATCCGCAAGCTCCTGAGCTATCTCCCCTCCAACAACATGGAGACGGCTCCCGAGGTTGAGTGCAACGACCCGATCGAGAGGGTGGAGGATTACCTCAACAGCATCATCCCGGACAATCCCAACAAGGCTTACGACATGAAGGAGGTCATCTCCTCCGTGGTCGACAACGGGGAGTTCCTGGAAATTCTGCCGCAATATGCCAAGAACATCATCACCGGTTTCGCCCGTATGGGCGGCATGTCGGTCGGTGTGGTGGCCAACCAGCCCACCTACATGGCTGGAGTGCTCGACATCAACGCTTCGCGCAAGGGCGCACGTTTTGTCCGCTTCTGCGACGCGTTCAACATTCCGCTGGTGACGTTAGTGGATGTGCCGGGATTCCTCCCCGGAACGGTTCAGGAGTACGGCGGTGTGATCACGCATGGTGCCAAGCTGCTCTACGCCTACGGCGAAGCCACGGTGCCCAAGGTGACTGTGACGCTGCGCAAATCCTACGGTGGTTCACACATCGTGATGAGCTGCAAGCAGCTGCGCGGCGACATGAACTACGCATGGCCGACTGCCGAAATCGCCGTTATGGGCGCCGACGGCGCTGTGGAGGTGCTCTATGCCAAGGAGATCAAGGCAGAGACTGACCCGCAGAAGCAGATTGAGGCCATCACCGCCCGTAAGGACGAGTACAACAAGCTGTTCTGCAACCCGTACAATGCCGCCCGCTACGGCTATATCGATGATGTCATTGAGCCGCGCAACACGCGTTATCGTGTCATCAAGGCGTTGCAGACGGTTTCCACCAAGCGGCTGGAGAATCCCGCGAAGAAGCACGACAACCTGCCGCTGTAACGCGGATTTTCCTGTCAAGGACAAGGCACCGGCGCATCCGGTGCCTTTTTTTTTGTAAAATTGCGTTTTGTATTGGTTTTTTGTCTACTTTTGCATTCCTGAAAAATTATCAGAGTATTAACAAAGAAAAGAGGTATAATTTATGATCATTGTCCCGGTTAAAGAGGGTGAAAACGTTGAGAAAGCGTTGAAAAAGTTCAAACGTAAGTTTGAGAAAACGGGTGTCATCAAAGAGTTGCGCGAACGGCAGAAGTTCACGAAAAAGTCGGTTATCCGTCGGGAACAGCTCCGCAAGGCCATCTATGTGCAGCACCTGCGCGATAAGGAAGAGGAATAGTTTTCTTTCTTTTTCCACGAATGAATCGGAAAGGCAGCAGCTTTTCCGATTTTTTTTGCAAGCCGCTGCCATTCTGATTGACGGAGCACGCCACCGTCATGCGGAAAATCGTGGTGGAATAAATTCCATCTACAACGTATCAATGCGGTAAAATGTAGAGACGCAATTCATTGCGTCTCTACATTTTTATTTCCTCCACGGGAATCCCTGTGGATTGGGAAATTTGCTCCTCAGGAATCCCCAAACGCTTCATGTTTGCGGCAATCGCGATGCGCTCTTCGGCTCTTCCTTCAGCGCGGCCTTTCTCCAAACCTTCATGCAGGCCTTCCGCCCTTCCTTCGGCACGGCCTTTCTCCAACCCTTTTTCCAGACCTTCCTGCAGGCCTTCCTCTTTCCCCTCATGAAAGCCCTCCACAACGCCCTTGGTGC
>DBYD01000043.1 GCA_002309855.1 Bacteroidales bacterium UBA1195 | reverse complement strand
AAGGGTGTTGTGGAGGGCTACCATGAAGGGAAAGAGGAAGGCCTGCAGGAAGGGTTGGAGAAAGGCCGCGCAGAAGGACTACAGGAGGGTTTGGAAAAAGGCCGTGCCGAAGGAAGGGCAGAAGGCCTGCAGGAAGGTTTGGAAAAAGGCCGCGCCGAAGGGTTGAAAGAGGCTGCCGCAAAAATGAAGCGTTTGGGGATTTCTCCGGAGCAGATTTCCCAATCCACGGGGATTCCGCTGGGTGAGGCGCAGGTGGAATGATTTGTCGCTTCATAAATAATCCTGAAGTCAGCAGAAAAAGCGGAAAAATGTGCCAATTGATGAAGATTTTCTGAAATATAGCTTCCATTTTCAGTTAATCCGCCCGTTTGGAAAGGGGGATGCATAGGAAAACACATATATGACACCAAGTTGAAAATCAGTTTAATGAAATTTTCAGCCCATTTTTGAACCGTTTTTCCTGATAGTTATAATTAATTGAAGCACAATAAAATAAAAAAAATTACAAAAAAAAGGGTGGAAAATAAACTTTTGTATTTAAATATGTTATATTTTTGCCAATGTTTTTTAGTTATTAACACATTAAATAATATTTGACATGACAAAAGCAGAAGTTGTAGCTGAAATCGCCAGCAAAACTGGAATTGAAAAAGTTGCGGTGCAACAGGTGGTTGAAACCTTCATGACTACCGTGAAGAACTCCTTATTGAAGAAAAATAACGTCTATCTGAGGGGTTTTGGCAGTTTCATAGTTAAAGAGCGTGCCCAGAAGACCGGCAGAAACATCTCCAAGAACACGACGTTGGTCATCCCCGCCCATAACATTCCCGCTTTCAAACCGGCCAAATCGTTCACCAACACCGTCAAAACGAAAGTTAAATAATTCCAAAATCCAATAGTTATGCCAAGCGGTAAAAAGAGAAAGAGACATAAAATGGCAACCCACAAAAGGAAAAAACGTCTGAGAAAGAACAGGCATAAGAAGAAATAACTTTTGTGGACAAACAACTATTAAAAACTAAATTACGCCTCGTGCGTAATTTAGTTTTTTTGTTTTCATAAGGCAGGAAAACAGGTGATGAGTGATAAAGAAAAGAAAGAACTGTATGTAAACGTAGGGGAGAAGGATGTAGAGATAGCGCTGCTGGAAAACAGTGTGCTGGTGGAATTGCACAAGGAGAAGATCAACAGCAATTTCATGGTTGGAGATATCTACCTTGGGCGTGTCCGCCGGATTGTGCAGGGGATGAATGCGGTGTTTGTCGATATCGGGCATGAGCGGGACGCTTTCATGCATTTGTCCGACATGGGTCCGAACATTTTGACATTTAATAAATATATAAGGGATACGCTGCAGGGACGCCGCGCCGACATCATGCGGCAGGAATACCCGATGGAACCGGTGGTCTCCAAGACGGCAAAAGTTGATGACATCTTCTCATTCAACCAGCTGGTAATGGTGCAGGTAATCAAGGAGGCAATCTCCACCAAGGGCCCCCGTGTTTCGGGCGAGATTTCGTTTGCGGGCCGTTTTCTGGTGCTGGTGCCTTTTGCCAAGGATGTCATGGTTTCGCAGAAAATAAAAAACCGTAAGGAGCGTAACCGGCTGATAGGGCTGGTGGCCGGCATCAAACCTAAGAATGTGGGGGTGATAATCCGGACGGTTGCTGAAAATCAGGGACGGGATGAACTTTTGGCCGATATGCGTGATGTGTTGGGAAAATGGAAAAGCACATTGGACGGAGTCAGCGGAACGCGCTTTCCGAAAAAGTTGTGCAGCGAGCTGAACCGCACCTCATCCCTGTTGCGTGATATGCTCAACGAGAGTTTTACGGGAGTCTATACCAACAGCCGCCAGCAATACGAGAATCTGAGCGCCTATGTGAGGCAGATAGCCCCGAATCAGGTGGATATTGTGAAATACCACCAGAAGCCGGTGCCGCTGTTCGAATACTATGGCATCGACCGGCAGATCAAGAGCGGTTTTGGAAAGATTGTGGCCATCAAGAACGGCATCTATCTGATCATAGAGCAGACAGAGGCTATGTATGTGATAGATGTTAACAGCGGCCATAAGATGGATTCCCAAAAGAATCAGGAAGACAACATCTTGAAGGTGAATATGGCGGCTGCAACAGAGATTGCGCGGCAGCTGCGTCTTCGGGATATCGGCGGGATAATCATCATCGACTTCATAGACATGCGGCTGGCAGAAAACCGCAAGGCACTTTACAACAAGATGACGGAGGAGATGAAGAAGGATCGTGCAAGCCATACGATTCTGCCGATCAACAAGTTTGGTCTTATCCAGATTACGCGGCAGCGTGTGCGTCCGGAGACCAACACCGACCTGCTGGAGAAATGTCCCTCCTGCCATGGCAGCGGCAAGGTGAAACCGGCCACCATGGTGGTGGACGATATGTACCAGAATTTGGAGTTCCTTTTGCGCAATTATCAGAAGAACAGATTGACGCTTCAAGTGCACCCCTTCATTTATGCCTATTTGAAAAAGGGTATTTTCAGTCAGCACCTCCGCTGGCAATGGCAGCTGAAACGCCGTTTCGGGCTGCGGTCCATGCCAAACTACCAGTTGCTGGAATACAAGTTCAATAACAAACGGTTAGGTGATATTGACTTGTGGGAGAAAAAGGAGGAGGCTTAAGGCCTCCTTTTTTATTTCAGGTTTACAAAGCGGTCAAAAATATTTACACTCAGTGCGAAGTTAATGGTCATACCCTGCATGTAATCGGTGAAGTTGGCTTGTGTGACATAGATTTTGGCACGCAGGGACAGGTTATGGCATTCTTTGGTGGGGAGGTAGTTGGGTGCAATGTTCAGTGAGGTGCGTAACCGATAATCCATACAAAGCCCGCCCAGGACCCCGCCGGTTTTTTTCCGGTGCTTCACCTCATCGTTCTGTCCGGGGATTGTGGAGATTTCGCTGCTGCCGTAACCGACAAAAGGCATGATCTGTATTTTTTTCCGATCCCAGATGCGGTAGCCTAATGCCGCCGACAGCTGGCACAGCTCCAGATGGTCGGAAGAGGACCAGCGTTCCCCCGGAATGGGCAGCGAATCCATTTTCACTGCGGTTCCGCCGAGTCCGGCGTTCAGCATCAGTTCGGTCCTGCCGAGGGCGAACTCAAGGCTGAAATGCACGTCCGCCTTTGGACGGAAGTATTCCTGGAGCTTGCCTGTATAAAGTCTGCTTCCGATGCCCACGCCGGCACCGAATCCGAACAGGGCGGGTTGGAAGGCCGGAACAGATTCCAGCCTGTCGGGGGTCCTGTCAAGCTGCATCTGCACACTGTCCGCCCATCGTTTTACAACCATGCTGTCCGCGCCCTGGCGGGAGGCAGTTTTAAAAATTTCCACTTCCCTGTTTAACCGGTTTATCCCATTTCGGAGGCAACTGTCGATTTCTGATTGTCTGCGGAGTCGGTTCACCGTCTGTTGCAGTTTTCTGCTTTGTAGTTCCACCATGTTGAAAATCACCTGTTGATAGTGTAATTCCCGGCTGTTCGCAAATCGTAAATCCACCGTGGAGGAGTCCCGGTCACAATAGGTGTCCATAACGAGGTGGTTGACCATTGTGTCGTGGATTTTCTGGTGTGACGCATCGTACGTGATGTAATAAAAGAGTGATGCGGAGTTTTTTGTTCCGTTTTCCAGTTTGGTGAAATCATCCCATGTCAGTTTCCCCTGTTCCCAACGGCGGCTGTTGACTCCGTCAACCTGTGCGTTCATTTGCTGTGTTGCCAGTAATCCGGCAAGGATGCCAATCCATACATGTTTCATAGTTGTTCCGTATAAAATTGGCTACAAAAGTAGCAGAAAAACAAATATCCTTTCACGATTTTCGGCATGTTTTTGGATAAAAGTGTCCCTTATGGATGTAAAAAATCTTATATAACACAGAAAATCAAAATGGTAAACACTAAAAAATAAAATGTATGAAAGCTTGGTTTCATGTTTGAAAATTGTATACTTTTGCATCCGATTTTAACGATCCGTTAGCTCAGTTGGTTTAGAGCGCTTGCT
>DBYD01000018.1 GCA_002309855.1 Bacteroidales bacterium UBA1195 | reverse complement strand
CCGTTCAGCTGGAGCGATGTGCCTGTGCCACCGTCAATGACCACGGTGTCGTTCTTGTAAGGCATCAGTGTGACGGTGTTGGTGTAGCTGGAGCCGGGTATTGAATCGGCGATGGTTAGGGTTCCGTATTTGCCTCCGGCCAGCATCAGGCGGACCGGTTTCTCGATGCCGCAGTTCTCCAGTATGAACATGGCTTCGTCGAGGTCGGCGAAATCCATGCCCTTGCCGACGGTGTAGTCACCGGCTAAGGCTCCCTTGCAGATGTATTTTTCAATTTTGATGGTGTCGTTACCGGCAAATTCGTCCTTGCCGCTGTTCGGGTCGGTCACCCATGCCTTGATGTGGCATGTGGTGCCGGACGTTGCCTTGAATGTCCCGACCTTCACGCTGTCCTTGTCCCCAAGTGCCAGGTTGCCGCTCCAGACGTATTTCTGCACGGTGGTGCCGTCGTCCCAGAGTAAGACCGCTGAGGTCAGGGTGGTCATGCCTGCGTTCATGATGGTGAGGTAAAGGTCGTTGTTGCCGCTGGCGGTGGCGTTGAAGTCGGTCTTGCCGAAATCGGCGAGGGCGGCGTCAAGCGATGCGACCGCGTATGCTCCGATGGTGGTTGTCTTGCCGCGGGTCATGCCCTGGAAGTCCTCCGTCACGCCGGGGTTCGGCACAATTGTGAAGGGGCCGGGGTTTTCAAGTTTGAGCCCTTGTGTGGCGTCGGCGAATGTCGGGTTTATGGAGAGGCTGTACTTGTCACCTCCTGTGAAACCCTGCACTGCGCTCAGGCTGCTGAAGGTTTTGACGTTGTCGCGGGCCAGGAATCCGCCGTTGCTCCAGTAGTTGTTGTAGTCGGTGAAGCATGAGGCGGTGGTGGTGTCGATGCGCAGCGGGAACTGGTTGGTGTCAATGGTGACAAGCATGTTGCCTATCACATTGACATCTGTGGAGGCTCCTGCAATGTTGAGGCAGTTCACCGAATAGGTGGCGTTGGTGGTTGCCTTGTTGTTGAATATGCTGTTGTGCAGGATGTCCGCCTGCAGGTTGTTCATCGTGGCCAAATGGCCGATTGAGGTCTTGTATCCTAAGATTGTCTTTCCGATAACCACATTGTTGGCGACCAGGAAGCGTTTTCCGGAGGCCGGTGTGCAGTTGGTGATGGTAAGCAGCACGCCGGTATGGGCTGACTGTGTGACGCCCGCATAGTTGATCAAGTTTCCGCAGAATTTCTCCACCACGCAGCTGCTGAGGGTGATGCCGTAGTGGTTGGCGTTGATGCCCGGACGCGGGATGTCAATGTTGTGTGCAAAAGATACGGTGTCGCAATAGGTTATGTTGGCGTCGACATCGTAGCTGTTGAGGATTTCGTTGCTGTCGATGCGGATATTGTTCAGATGGTTGGTGCTTGAGCCGTTCAGCCAGATTCCGCGGCATCCTCCCGTGATGATGTTGCCGACAAAGGCGAGGCCGTTGACTGCGGCGGAGATGCTCCCCTTGTCAGTTGCGGCGGTTGCCGAAGCGGTGCCGATGGGGCAGCAGCTTCCGGCAGTGCCAGTGCTGGGGGCTGCGATAGTGCATTTGTAGAACAGCACGTTGTCCACCGGCCCGTTCACACCGACCGCATGGCAGCCGCTGGTTTTGGTGCTGCTGATGGTGATATGGCTGAATGTGACATTTTTGGTGTTGTTCAGCTGTAAGGCGGCGATACTGCCGTTATAGGAGAAGACCACACTGTCGCGGTCTTTTGCGACGGAGGTGATGGTCAGGTGGTCCTTGGCGGTGAATTTGGCCGAATTGACCACTATTGCCTTGGAGAGGGCATAGCTGCCCGATTCAAAGGCGAAGGTGATTTGGCCGGTGATGTTACCGGACGAAACTTCCGTCAGCAGGGAGTCGAAAGCGGCGAAAGGATGGTCAGCCTTTGCGGAGCTTCCGATGACGATGGTCTTCTGGGCCCATAGTCCCGCGCATGGGAGTAGCAGGCTCAGCAAAACAAGGGCAAGTTTCTTTGAAAGAATTTGTAATGCTTTCATAATAAATAAATTATATTTAACAATAAATTATAAATTCAATGCGCAAATATACAAATAATTTATATATTATGGCAGAAAAAGGGCAAAAAAAGTAAACTATATGGTTTTCAGGTGCTGTATGGAGATGGGAGAGGTTTGGGGGATGCTCTCCTGAAGTTCCGCAAAACGGTCGTGGCGGATTTCAAAGCGGACGATGCTTTTCCCGTCCGCATAGTCCATGCCGCGCACCGTGGCATCCTTTTTTTTGAGCAGTTGGAGCAGGCTGTTGACCCTGTCGTACGGAAGGCTGGCTTCGGCCAGGTCAAGAATCTGTTTTTCCACCACTGTGGCGTTTCCGATTGCCTCCCGTGTGGCGGTCTTGTATGCGTTTATCAGCCCCGGCACCCCGAGCTTGGTGCCGCCGAAATAGCGCACCACAACCGCCAGCACATCGGAAAGTCCGGCTGACTGCAGCTGCCCGAAGATGGGGCGTGCCGCGCTGCCGGAGGGTTCCCCGTCATCGTTGAGGCGTGTCTGGGGCTGGCCGGTGTGGCCGATTGTGTAGGCGTAGCAATAATGCGTGGCATCATGGTATTCCTTTTTCAGTGCGGCCAGATGCGCTTTTATCTCCTCCTCGTCTGAAACAGGATAGAGGAAGCCGATGAAGCGGCTCCCTCTGTCCTTGAATTGTCCCGTGGCTGTCGCCACGATTGTCTTGTAGGTGTTTTCCATGCGGTTACGCCTCTGCCGGTTTGGCACGCAGCGAATCCCACACCAGATAGATGCAGAGCAGTGCGAACATCACGATGGCCAGCACGTTGAAGAGGCTGCCGCCCACGTATGATTCGGGCATGCCAACCTCTGCGCCGCAGAGTTTCATGATTGCGCTTACAACGCCCATGATTGCGCCGCCCGCCAGCAGGCCGGATGCTAACAGGGTGCCCTTGTCCTTGCGCGCCTTGTTCAGTTTCTCGTCCTTGCTGCGGCTGCCGATGAACCATGAGAGCAGTCCGCCGACCAGCAACGGGGTGTTAAGCTGCAGCGGGATGAACATTCCAAGCGAGAAGGCAAGTGCCGGCACGCCGATGCAGTCCAGCACAATGGCGAAAATCGCACCGATGATGTAGAGAATCCACGGTGTGCTGCCGCCGAACATAAGCGGCTTGATGATGGCCGCCATGGCGTTTGCCTGCGGTGCCGCAAGCGCATCCTCGCCAGTGTATCCGTAAGTCTTGGAAAGCAACATTATGACCGCTCCCACCGTAAGTGCGGAGACGAGGGTTCCCAAAAATTTGAACCCCTGCTGCTTGTAGGGTGACGAACCGATCCAGTAGCCGATTTTCAGGTCGGTGATGAATCCGCCCGCCATTGCAAGCGCGGAGCAGACTATGCCGCCCACAATCAGCGCGGTGATAATGCCGCTTCCTCCCTGCAGCCCGACGGCGGAGAGGATGAAGGAGGCCAGTATCAGCGTCATCATGGTCATGCCCGAAACGGGGTTTGTCCCCACGGTGGCGATGGCGGTGGCCGCAACGGTCGTGAACAGGAATGCGAACACAAATACCACAAGCAGTCCTACAATCACCTGGGTGAGGTTCATCTGAAGGCCGCCGAAGAAGAAGAATGCGAAAATCATAAGCAGGACGGCCACGAAGCCGAGCAGCAATATCTTCATCGGGATGTCGCGCTGCGTGCGGGCGATCTGCTGTCCTCCCTCCGAGCCTTTACCCACCTTGAGGGCAACACCCAATGAGGTTTTGATAACCTTTGAGGATTTGATGACTCCGAGCAGACCGGCCATGGCGATGCCGCCTATGCCGATATAGCGGATGTAGTTGGCGAAGATGAATTCCGGATCCAGTGTGCTCATGCTCACAAGCATCCCTTCAGCATCGGTGATGCTGCCGAACTCGCCGAGGAGCGGCAGTATGAACCACCATGAAAGGAAAGAGCCTGCGCAGATGATGGCGGCGTATTTCAGTCCGATCAGGTAGCCGGTGCCAAGCAGGATTGAGCTTGCGTTCATCTTGAAGAGGAACTTGTGGTCGGTGGCCAGCTGTTCGCCCCAGCCTGTCATGCGGGTGGAGATATTCTCGGCCCACATGCGGAAGGTGGTCATCAGGAAGTCGTATGCGCCGCCGATGAGCCCGCTGATGAGCAGCAGTTTGGCCTGGTTGCCGCCACGTGCGCCCGAAACCAGGATTTCGGTGGTTGCGGTGGCTTCAGGGAAGGGGTATTTGCCGTGCATGTCGGAGACAAAGTATTTCCTGAAGGGAATCAGGAAAAGGATGCCTAGGAATCCGCCAAGCAACGAGGCCAGGAAAATCTGGAGGAAGTGCACCTCCATGTGTATCTCCGGGTTGGTCTCCTGGATGATGTAGATGGCCGGCAGCGTGAAGATTGCTCCTGCGACAATCACACCGGAGCTTGCGCCGATCGACTGGATGATGACATTCTCCGACAGCGGGCTTTTCCGCTTGGCCAGCGTGGAGGCGCCCACCGCTATGATTGCGATAGGGATGGCAGCCTCAAACACCTGCCCGAACCGCAGCCCCGCGTAGGCGGTTGCGGCGGAGAAGACGACGGCCATCAGAAGTCCGCCGATGATTGTCCAGGCGTTAAGTTCCGGATACTTTTTGTTTGGATTAAGTATGGGGCGGTATTCCTCCCCATCTTTCAGCTCCCGATATGCGTTGTCGGGGAGTTTGCCGATGGTTTCCTCGTTGTTTTCCATATTACTTCACCTCCTTTAAAAGTTTGAGTTTCTCCTCCAGCTGCCTGATTTCATCCTTTGCGCTTTCGATTTTCTTTTCAAACTGCGCCTTAAGCAGGTCGGCGTTCTTGGAGCTGGCGAAAAAGCCGAGGTTGTTGCTCCACAATGTGACGTCTTCCGTCAGTTGGGCAATCTTGTTCTGAAGGAACTTGCGCTCCTTCTTAAGCGCATCGGAGGAGTTGTCGTCCTCAAGGATGTTCTGTATGTGCTGCTGGTAGTTGTTCTTCCGCATTTCGCTCTCGTTGGCGCGCAGCTGGTCGAAGCGTTGGTCAATGGCGGCGCGGAAGGCTTTCCACAACCGCTCCTTCTCGGCTATTGGGGTGTAGCCGATTTCGGTCCATTCGCGCTGGAACGACTTGATGATGTTCAGGTTTTCCTCGCGTGTGTCCGCAAGCGGTGTCTCAGAAACCTTCCGTATCAGCTCCTCCTTCTTGGCCATGTTATTCTGTTCGTTGGCCTCGATGTTGGAGAAATAATCCTTCTTGGCAGCGAAGAAATCGTCGCAGGCTTTGCGGAACCGTTTCCAGATTGCGTCGGATTGTTTTTTCGCAACAAATCCGATGCTCTTCCATTCCTTCTGCAGGTTCAGCAGCTCCTCTGTGGCCTTTTTCCAATCCTTACGCTGTGCGATGGCCTCAGCCTCAATGCAGAGATTGACCTTGCGGTTGTAGTTGTCCAACTGTTCGTCCTTGATCTTCTGCATGGATTCCTTTTTCCGCTCGAAAAAGTTGTCCAGAGTGTTCTTGAACCGGTTCCAGATTTCATCATTGTGCTGCTTGGGGGCGGGTCCGATGGTACGCCATGTCTTGAGCAGCTCGCTGGCGATGTTGCCTGCCTCGTTCATCTGTTTCATGGAGCTGAAATCAATTTTTGTCACCTCTTCAGCCCGGAGGCAGAGCGCCAGTTTGGCCTGGTAGTTGTTCTCCTGCTCCTGCGCCATCTGCTCATAGTGCTCGCGCCGTTTCTGGTTGATCAGGTCGGAGGCGTTTTTGAAGCGTGCCCAGATCTCCTCCTTCTTGTCTTCCGGCACCGGTCCGATCTCCTTCCAGTCGTTGTGGTACTGCTGCAGGAGGCTGAACGATTCGAAAATGGAGGGTTCCAGCAGCAGGGCCTCCGTTTTTTCGCAGAGTGCTATTTTGCTTTCAAGGTTCTTTTTGAGGTCAAGTTCGCGCAGCTCCTTGTTTATGCGGACTTTGTCGAAGAACTTTTCAACGTAGAAGTGGTAGTTCTGCCAGATTTCCGTTGTGTTGGCCTGCGGCACGGGGCCGATGCCCTTCCATTCCTCCTGAATGGCCTTGAACTGGTCGTAAATCTCTTTCAGGGAAATTTCCGAATCAATGAGTACCTTAAGTTTGTCTAAAAGATTCTGTTTGGCGGCCAGGTTGTCGGCCTTCTGCTGCTCCAGCCGGTCAATGTATTTTTGTTTGTTCTCCTTGTATTTGGCAAAAGCGGCGTGGAAACGTTTGTCCAACAGCTGCTCTTCCGTCAGCTGCTCCTCTGCGGCACCGTTCTCAGCTTCAGCGTTTTCCGTTTCCGCAGTCTCATTGCCTTTCGCTTCCGGTTCCTTGCTTTCGGCGGCTTCTCCGGCAGATGCCTTCTCCAGACGCCTCTGCTCCGCCTCCTCCTTGTTCAGTTGCATGAAGCGGAGTTTCAGCAGGGATACCTGCTTCTTTATCTTGTTTATATCTTCGTTCGTGACAATCTCCTCAAGTGTGCGCACCACCTCATCTTTGGTGAAATGGTCGTAAATGTCGTCCGGTATTTCCGGAATCTCGATCTCTTCGGATTGTTTTTCTTCAGCGGTGGCTTCGACAGGCTCAGCCACCGGTGCGATAGGCTCGGCCACCTCTACGGTAGGTGTTTCTTCCACGGTGGCTTCGACAGGCTCAGCCACCGGTTCCGGTTCTGCACTTGTTTCGGGTTCAGTGGTTTCTGCAACCTTTTCTTCAATCGGGGCGGTTGCGGTTTCCCCGGCGGGGTTTTGCTGCATAGTTTCTTCCTGGGTCATTTCCGGCTGCGGTTGCTCCGCGGCGGGGGTGTTGGACAGTTCTTCCATCGTATCAGTTTTGAGTGTTAATAATTAAATTGTGTGTGTTTGCGTTTTCGCCCGAGGCGAAATGCAAAAATAATAACTTTTGGAATACAAAATTGAATTTTATGAAAAACATTGAAAATATTCTTTGCATTTTGCCGTTATAAAGGGCGTATGTGGCATCCGGTTTTGCATTCGGGAGATGGGGTCGCCCTTGTGGCACCTGCACGGAAAATCTCTGAAAATGAGGTTTCCTGTGCGGTTGGTGTGTTGGAAAAAGCGGGACTGCGTGCAATTGTTTCCCCACATCTGTTCGGCAGCTGCTGCCAGTTTTCCGGCACCGATTCGGAACGGGCGGATGATTTCCAGTGGGCCATAGCCCATCCGGATGTGAAGGCCATCTGGTGCGTCCGCGGCGGATATGGCGGCATGCGCATTGTGGACCGCATCGATTTCCGTCCGCTGCTTCGCACCCCGAAATGGGTGTGCGGTTACAGCGACACCACAGTTTTCCACGTCTGTTTGCAGCAGCTTGGTCTGGAATCTCTGCATTGCATCATGCCGGTAAATGTCACACCTGAAACTGCGGATAGCCTTTCCGTCCGCACACTGTTGCAGGCCTGGATGGAGGGGCGGCTGGATTACAGCATTCCCGCATATCCGATGAACCGTGCCGGTAGCGCGGAAGGGGTGCTGTGCGGCGGCAACCTGTCGCTGCTGTACGCATTGCAGGCCTCACCGACCGATTTGGATACCGCCGGAAAAATCCTGTTCATCGAGGATTTGGACGAATATCTCTACCACATCGACCGGATGATGCTCAGCCTCAAGAGGAGCGGCAAACTGGCCGGTTTGGCCGGACTTGTGGTGGGTAACCTTTCCGACATGCACGACAACCGCATCCCGTTTGGCAGGACAGCGGAGGAGATTGTCCTGGAGCATGTGGCGGAATACGGTTATCCGGTCTGTTTCGGCTTCCCGGCGGGCCATGCCGATCCGAACGATAACCGTGCGCTGTTTTTCGGGCGTGCCGTGCGGCTGTCCGTAACGCCTGAAGGAAGCGCCCTGACTATGGATTGATTCTTTTTTTTTTTAGCCATGTTTCTAAAAAGAGCGGTACAACAGATTCCCTTGCAGGTGATGTTTGTGGTTTTGGCCGGACTGCTGGCCTTGCTCCGGCTGTTTTTCCTTGCTGGCGACACACCTTCGCCTTTTGATCCATTTCCGCAGCTTTATGGCCGATATGCACCGTTACTGTCCGCATTTTCGCTGCTGCTGCTGGCGGCATCGGCCCTTTTTCTGCAGGTCTTTATGCGGCAGACCCGCCTGACGGAGAACCGCAAATATTATCCTCTGATGCTGTTGCCGCTGGTTCTGCTGCTCTTTTTGGATGCCTCCGACTGGTGGGTGCTCTGCCTGGTCCTGCTGCTATGCGGATTTTTCCTGCCTGCACTCTTTTCGGTCTATGCCAAGGAGAGTTACCGGCAGAATGCCGGTGTGGTGGTGGGGATGCTGTGCGGCTGTATGGGGATGATGGATGCCCCGCTACTGCTGCTGCTCCTTTTTTATTATGGTTTGTTGTTCGCCCACCGACTGGCCAATTTCCGTTCGTTGCTTCTGCCGTTGCTGGGAGTCGCGTTGTGGGCCGGATATGCCTTTTTTTTCTGTTGGTTGCTACATTTTCCTTCCGAATCTCTTGTGCGGTTGTGGCTGTCGCAGTGGGCTGGTGTCGGATTCCGTGTGTCGTCGGCCGGCTGGCTGCAGTTGGCGGCCTATGCGGTGCTGCTACTGATGTATGTGGTGGCCACCTACCGGATGATCCGTTCGCTCTATACTAAAAACATTCTGATTAGGAAAAAGTGCATCCTGCTCTTTTTCCTCTCCATTTTTTTTCTGCTGCTGCACCTGCTGTCACCGGAGGGCAACCTGCTCCCGCTGGGCGGATTTCTGGTGATATGGGTGATGATATTGTGTGAGGAGGAGGCTGGCCTCAGGAACCGTATTTTCTATAATATCTGTTTGGCGTTCTGTTGGGTGCTTGACATTATTCTTTTGTTGTGACATGCTTAGGGAATGTTTTAAAAAAGGGGTGGTGGAGGCCGGCTGCGACGAGGCGGGCAGGGGATGCCTGGCCGGTCCGGTGTTTGCTGCGGCGGTAATCCTTCCGCCCGATTATTCGAACGGGGCGCTGGATGATTCCAAACGGCTGACCGCCAAGATGCGGGAACGGTTGCGCATGGAGGTGGAGCGCGATGCGTTGGCATGGGCGGTCGCACGTGTGGAGGCGCCGGAGATAGACCGCATAAATATTTTGCAGGCAAGCATCCTGGCTATGAATATGGCGGTGCAGCAGCTGGCAGTCCGGCCGGAACTGCTGCTGGTCGACGGTAACCGGTTCCACACCTCCTCCGGAATCCCTTTCCGTTGCGTTGTCAAGGGGGACGCCACCTACATGTCCATTGCGGCGGCCTCCATTCTGGCAAAGACACACCGCGATGCCTGCATGGAGGCATTGGATAGGGAATACCCACAATATCAGTGGAAAAAGAACAAGGGCTATCCGACAAGCGCCCATCGCGAAGCTATACGCCTGTATGGCTCCACGCCTTGGCATCGTAAATCATTCACCCTGATACCAAGCCAGTTATCCTTTTCCTTTGAATAAAAAGGGTGGAAATTGCTTTTTGTATTGGAAAAACAGCTATCTTTGCAGAAATTTAGTTAAAATAAGGATTTTAGGCTCTCCAACATACGGTAGTTCATGAAGCAATACATTGACTTGTTGAATTATATTCTTGAAAACGGGAACGACCGGACCGACCGGACAGGGGTCGGCACGCGCAGCGTTTTCGGCTACCAGACCCGTTTCGACTTGCGCCAGGGCTTTCCTCTGCTGACCACCAAGAAACTGCACCTGAAATCCATCATTTATGAATTGCTGTGGTTCATTGCGGGCGACACCAACATCCGCTACCTGAAGGAGCATGGGGTGAGCATCTGGGACGAATGGGCGGATGAGAACGGGGATCTCGGGCCGATTTACGGGGCGCAGTGGCGTTCATGGAAAAACGCCCGTGGCGAAAGGACAGACCAGCTTGCGGAGGTTGTGCGCCAGATTCAGGAGCATCCTGATTCGCGACGGCTGTTAGTCTCCGCATGGAACGTGGGCGAACTTGACGAGATGCGCCTGCCTCCCTGCCACATCCTTTTCCAGTTCTATGTCTGCAACGGGGAGTTGTCATGCCAGCTGTACCAGCGGAGTGCGGACGCCTTCCTGGGGGTGCCGTTCAACATCGCCTCCTATTCCCTGCTGACCATGATGATGGCTCAGGTGTGCGGACTGAAGCCGGGCGATTTTGTGCATACCTTCGGCGACCTGCACCTCTACAGCAACCATCTGGAGCAGGCGCGCCTGCAGGTGCAGCGCGAACCTTACCCGCTGCCTGAAATGAGGATTAACCCTGATGTGAAGCGGATCGGGGATTTTGTATATGAGGATTTTGAACTGTTGAATTATCAGTGCCATCCGCACATCAAGGCTGCAGTGGCGGTATAGTTTTTTGTGAAATAAATTATAAAAACAGATAGTTATGGAAAACATTATTGTTGGAATCGATTTTTCCCCATGTTCGGAAAATGCCATGCGTCATGCGCTTTCCGCCGCTACGGCTATGGGGTCGAAACTCACTCTTCTTTACGTGATGGCCACCGATGCCCGTGTGTTTGACGATGATGAAACGGGAGGCTCCAGCCAGTTGGTGGACAAGGTTAAGCTCAAACTGGAGAAATGGGCGGACGAGTGCCGTAAGACCTACAAAAATGTGGAATGCAAGGTCCGTGTCGCATCGGGCAAGATTTTTAAGGAGATAAATGCCGAGGCTGAGGAGCAGGGAGAGGCCTGCATCTTTGTCGGCACCCACGGCAGCAGCGGTTTTGAGGAGCGTTTTATCGGAAGTTCCGCATTCAAGGTGGTCAGCAATTCCTCATGCCCTGTCTTTACCATTCGTGAGGCCAACGACATCAATCATAGTTTGGAGCACATCCTGCTGCTGATCGACGCGAATCGCGAGACCATGCAGAAGGTTAAGATTTCCGCACAGCTGGCCAAGGCTTTCAATGCGAAGATTCATGTGCTTGGAGTCTATACGGAAGGGGCCAATCCGGAGGTTATCGCTCTGACCGACGCTTTTGTCAAGAGGGCCGAATCCTACATGCAGGAGCGTAATATCCGTGTCGAAGGCGATCTGATGGAGGTTGATCCGAAGGAGCCGGAACATATTTTTGAATATGCTGACAAGAAGCAGATTAACCTGCTTGTCTGTATGAAGGAGATTGAACTTTATGCGGACCGGCTGTTTGTGCTGACCTCGTTCAACAAGCGTATTGTGAACCGTTCACCCATCCCGGTGCTGACAATTCCGGTGGATTACACCATCTACAGCAACCTGCGGTAAAAAACGAAAAAATATAGCACAATCCACGGGGATTCCCGTGGATTGTTTTTTTTGAATAGTCCGCCTATTTTTTGATGCAGGCCTTAAATTCGCCGCTCTTTTCGTCTTTCCAGATGATTACCGTGTTGCCATCCTCCATCTTTTGCGTGTACCAGTCCTGCACCTTACGTAAATTTGTGCTTGCAATGCTGCTGTCCGTGATTACACAAGGGGCGTTTTCATCATACGCCAACGTCTTTTTCTGTTGTGAGCAGCCCACGAGGACAAAGGCTGCCGAAACCGCAATGACCAAAAGTCTTTTCATAATGCTGTGTTTTTATGGTTAATATTTCGATAATAGGTGTCCTCTAAAATTAATTTATTTTACTGTTTCGTCGCAGCTGGCAGCAGAGGTTATTAA
>DBYD01000004.1:39427-66690 GCA_002309855.1 Bacteroidales bacterium UBA1195 | reverse complement strand
CTGTAGCGGCGACCGGAGCAGGCAGCATTCCATCCAAACTTATTTTATTCCCCTTTTACCAACGTTTTTACATCCAAAACCTTGCCGCTGGGGGATTTCAGCAGCACGTAGTAGGCTCCTGCGGGAAGTCCCTGCACATCCAAGGTCACGCTGCCCTGCGGTTCGTTCAGCGTGACGGTCTGTTGGGTTGTCCCCAACTCGTTGGTGATTTGGATGCTAGCATTGTTATAATTTCCAGTTATCTGGTATTCCAGATGAACGAAGTCATTGGTGGGGTTTGGGTATAGGGTCACAATCTCACCCTCCGACACATGGACGCAGACAGTGTCTCTTGAAATGTACCCGCACAGGCCGCCCGTGGTCTCCAGGTAATAGCACTGGCTGTAGGCTGGAACGGCTGTCATGGTTTCGGCGGTGCCCAGCAGCTCCCCACCGGCATTGTACCAGCGGTAGCTCTCCGCACCCGTTGCCGTGAAGGTCGCGGTCTCCCCCTGCAGCAGGTCTGTGTCGCCCGCAATCTGGACAGTGTATTCGCAGTCACCGCTGCGGACGGCCTTGTAATGCTCGCCGCCAACCAACTCGCTCACATGGATGCCATTCTCATCATACTCATAATATTGGACGATGTCCGCATGGAATGTGCTGTTCTGCGGAACCAGCCTGTTGTTGAACTGCACCGAAGTCTGCATGAGATATATTCGGCTTGTATCCAATAGAAGGCTGCACAGTTCCGCATTGGCTGATTGGAGCAGCAGAGAGGAGTCGGCCTGCAGGACAAATCCGCCACCGGTGAAGCCGCCACGCTGCCACACGTTGTACAACCCGGTGTCCAGTTTCAGCTTAACCTCCGCATACTCATGCAGCTGTTCCCCTGTCGTGTTGGCGCATCCTGCGTAGCGCAGGCAGATTGGTTTGGCGCTTGTGCTGTACACATGCAGCGGCGCTTTTTGGATTCCGCTCTCCATGATGATGATGTTCTTCCATGCCACATGACTGCTGTTCTTCACGAATTCACCCATGTTTACGCCGTCGGCATCCTCATTTCCAATGCGTCGTCCGTCATGGATGCGTGCGCACAGGCAGAAGTGCCGCAGTTCGGAGCCGTTGTAAAAGGCGGAATAGTCGTCCGGTTCAGGTGTGGTCCATCGCACTTTCACAACTGTGTCCCTACCGGCTGGAATCACCGGTATTGGATGTCCATAACGGACAACACCGTTGTCATTCCATGCGATTCTATTTCCAAGTAAGGGGCCGTTCTGGCTGTTACCACCCCGTTTCCTTCCCTGCCATGCTGCCGACCAGTCGGAGCTTGAACCCGCCTTCACCCAGTTCAGATACAACTTTTCATAGCCGGTAGAGGCATGGTCGGTTCTGTTGTGGATGCGAACGCACACATTGTATGCCTGTAATCCCATCAGGCTGCTGACCTCTTTGCCTTTAGTGTCTTCTATCCAGATGTCTGGGCTGTTCCACGGTGTTGTCGTGACCGAAGGCTCGTTGCCGTTGTCATTCTCCGAATCACGAACATACAGGTCCAATGTGGAGTCCACGACATTCAGCACTGCCGCGTGCGCGTCCACCAGGCCATAGCCCATCTCCTCGTTCCAGGTGCCGTTGGGGTGCTGCGGATCGTTGTGGTAATTATATCCGCCAACCTTCCGGGCAGTCTTCTCAATGATGCGACGCACATCCGCAGGTGTCAGGTTTGAATCCACCGACAGCATCAGTGCCGCAACACCTGTCACATGCGGTGCGGCCATAGAAGTGCCTGATGATATGTAATACAGGTTATTATGATACATTGTAAATATATTCTCACCTGGAGCCATTATTTCCAGCTTTCCAGCATATCGTGAGGAGGAGACTCTTTTTTGATTGCTGTCCATAGCACCTATAGCCATTACATTTTGATTAATGGCAGGATATATTGTATAAAAATCATCAGGTGAGGTGGTGACGTCATAATTGCCTGAACTAGCCACAATTAAAACATTGTGGTCTGTTGCGTATTGTAAAGCTGAATCTAATATGCGATGAAAAAGTGCTCGTCTGCTCAAATTAATGATTTTTGCTCCTTTATTGACCGCATCCATTATAGCCAATCCAATTATACTATCTTTGGAAACCAAATAAGGCAAAATTCTTATTCCTGCACCTTGGTTTCCACCAGCTATTCCAGCAATTCCGTAGTTGTTGTTTGTTTTTGCAGCTATAATATTACTTACTTCTGTGCCATGTGTTTGCGTTGTCCGACAATCGCTGGACATACTATCGTAATTCCAACCGATGAAGTCATCAATTAGTCCATTGTTGTCATTGTCAATTCCATTGCCCGTTTTTGGATTGTATGTAAGATATCCATTTACATCTCTCATTTCTTGCCAGGAATCCTCTTTTCCATTTAATGCAATATTTTGATATGCGTCCAGTCCCTTTCCCAAATCGGGATAAGACCAGTTTACACCACGGGATTCAACAACAGCCACAATGATGTTGGTCGCTCCCATGGATACTTCCCATGCATCAGGAATATTTGTGTGGAATAATCCCCATTGTCTTTGATATGCAGGATCATTGGGAGTGGAATTTTGGCTTAATGTGTTTTCGTTGTCTGGCAACTCTTCATTAAAAACTAATTCGGTTTTTGTCGCCTCATCAAAACCTTGTGTATGGAATCCTATGCTTTTTATATTCGTGTCATCCACAAGTTTGTTTATAAAAGAAGCGAATGAATATTCCTTCGGACACCATATGGACAGGTGGGTGTTCCCAAACCGGCTCCTTACAGAATAGTATGGAATCAAATTGTTATGGTATGGTTGCGCCAGAACAACAAAAACAAACGATGTGTCAAGGATTCTCCAATAATCACCTAAAAAACGGATAAAATATTCTTTTTTATCATTAACACAGAGGTCTCCAATGTCATATTTGTTGTATTTCATTGCCTTTTGGCATACAATGGTATAATGGTCAGTAGGATGTCCCAATTCTTTTCCATAATGGGAACTGAAAGATGGCTCATGGTATTCTATTAATACAAATTTGATTTCTTTTATGGTTGAACATTTTTCCAAAGAATCCAAAAAGGACAGATATTCTTTTTTGTATGTACAGTTTACACTACGATAAACGCGTTCCTTTTGAGAAATAAGGACATGTTGTGTGTCAACAAACTGAGAAGACTTGTTGGTGTCATTTGTATAAATGTTCCCTTTCCGCCACAGGTCGCATTCTGTCTTTGCGGTCTTCGGGTAAACTAACTGCCAATAATTGGTGTCGGGTTGCACTGCGACAGAAGATGTCAACGGCGTATTCCCCGTTGCAGTAGAATTGACAGTAGCGGCACTTTCTGGAAGATTTGCTTCCGCCACCTCTTTTTTTGCACGGCAGGCTGCCAGCAGGATGCACGCGGCGGTAAGTGCAATGACAATTGGAAATAAATGGAAAATACGTTTCATGATAAAATATTTTAAAAATCAATATCTTATATTAATTACAATACTTTCTGTAGCCAGTAGCATTCTATTAGTTAGAATGGTATAATTAATGGTATCCTCCTCTAATAAACACGATTTTTGCTGTCTTTTGACAGCAGAAACATATGAGCTGCTTTCCATATCGTCCAACAGTCCGGATAATTGATCCAGACTGTCCGAAACAGATGGACAAAAATTAAATTGAACCCATGAGGCCAATGTCCATACTGTCTTGTTTTTTCCGAAAAAAGACTGATACGAAGTCCGGTGTGGCACACTGTCCTGCAAACTGTCCTGGTCTGTGAAGGTCATCATCAGCTTGTGGCCGGTGGTGTCGGAGAGTGTGGTCTCTGTTGTCTGCGCCTGCAGGCAGAATGGCAGGAAGCAAAGTAAATAAAGAAGTTTTTTCATGGCATGAACAATTTATATACGGCATCAAAAAAAAAACCTATGGCTTGCCTGTTGGTTCCGGCGGTACCGCACAACCGGAAACGCAGGAGGAAAATGCCGCTACAAAGATAGGAAAAAAAACAACACGAAATGCAGGTAGTGAAAAAAATTCTATGTGCAGGCGGACTAGAACTCCTTCCACTGCATCTCGGCGCGGCAGGCGGCACGGCCGTCTCCGGAGCAGATTTCAAAGGCTGCAAAATCATCCTCCAGATGGGAAAGGATGTATGGTTTCTCATCCAGATGAATCTCATGGATATAATTGACATCGAAATGCCACAGCTGACGGTTTGAGGCCCATTCGATCGGCACCTGGTCCAGCATCCACTGGATGTACTTCAGGCTGTTGACATGCCCGTTGAAATCCAAATCGCTATATACCACCTTATGGTCCTCGCGGTGCGAGTATTCCGGCTGTGAAAGCAGCTTCTTGGGATATATGCCGCAGGTGGGGTATTCGGGATGCAGGTGGCGGATGATGCGCGGCTGGTTCAGCAGGTTGACGGCTTCGCGGGTCTTGAAGTCTATCATCGACCACTGTGTGACCGCATGTCCTATCTCCTTCCCATCCGTGTCCAGAATGATGAAATTACGGACGCAGGCGATACGGTTGCATTCGCTTATCCAGGTCACAATCTGGAAACGGTCCATGTCGCGAAGCACCGTGCCCATCTCCACAACAGCCCGGGAAATGACCCAGGCAAGGTTTTTCTTCCGGATCTCATATACCCCAAGCTTGTGCTTCTGCGCATCCACATGGGCGGTCCGCATAAGATAGTCGAAAATCGAAACCATGGTGGCGCGGCCCACAAGGTCGGCATCCTTGGGCTCAATCATATATGAATAGCGTTTGTTCCTCGGAATCCTCATGATCAGTTGTTTTTTGATTTGACGGCGGCGATGGATAGGAAAAGTCCCAGTATCACGCTGCAGAGCGCGGCGAACAGCACCTGCATGTCCGTAGGCAGCAGAAATGTGAGGGTATGGGCTGGGATCCAGAAAATGGGAATTGTTTTCTTAAATACAAAACCCCATTGAACCTTCCAGTTCAGGGAGCTGATGAACTCTTCCATCGGGATCCGGCTGGTCAGGCTGGAAAAACGGCCCTCATGCCTGGCAATCTGGTTGTCAAGGATTTTATGCAACGTCATGAAGACCGGAGCGAAACTGGTGTTCATCATCAGGCTGATAAAGAAGGCACCCAGCAGCTTCATGCCGGTAAAACCGCCCTTCATGGCCCCGCTGATGCCGTCAAAGACAGTGAAGGTGTCCAGAAAGGCAGGAACCCCCATGCGGAAAATGCCCATGGCGGCGGCGATCCACATGCCGAAAACGCCCCACACCACCATGTGCGGCACCACGCCAAAACCCTTTTCCCAATAATGTCCGGTCTTTATGCGCAATCCCAGCATCTCACCGAAGGTGGCCAGTATGGCAAATTTCAGAAAAGCCATCGACATGGCATTCGCACGGTTCCATGCGGTGTATCCCGCATAGACGGTATCCGACAGGAAAAACGGTGCCAAAAACGCAGCAACCAACACGATTACAATAAAATCCGATTTCTTCATACTCTATATTTAATAAAATGCAAATGTACATCACATTTATATACATAAAGACAAATGGATGAAAAAAATTTTTTTTTGACATCCACACTTTGTATTGGAATTTGATATATTTTTGCAAATCATTCTTTTAGCGAGATGATTAGTCGTAACTTTATAAGGATTAAAGTATTAGAGGCAATTTACGCCTACAGGGCATCCCACTGCACGGATGTGTTTGCTGCGGAAAAGCGGCTTGAACACGCCATGGAGGATTTTTACGCCCTTTTCCTCAAACTGCTGGCACTCTTTCCTGCACTGGCCCGCATGGACAGCAAAATCCTGGAACTGAAAAAGGGCAGGATGCTGCCGACCGAAGAGGATCTGAAACCGAACTACAAATTTTCGGAGAACCGTCTGATCCAACAATTGGACAATAACCCATTGATAGATAAAGCGGTTAAAAACAATGCGGTGGGTTGGGACAACGACTTGGACCAACTGTTCCTTAAACCATTCTACACCACTTTGCGCAATCAGGATTTCTATACGCAATACCTGAAATCAGGCGAGAACAGCTATGAAGAGGACAAAAACTTTGTGCTGCAACTGATTGAACTGTTCCTGCTCGAAAACGAAGAATGTGCCGCCTATTTGGGCGAAACCCGCCTGCATTGGAAGATTGACTATAACGATGCCATCATTGCGGTTTACAACGTTTTAAAAAAATATAACGAAAAACAGGCCGTTGAAAAGCCGCTTCCTCCCCTGTTCAAGCCCACACCAGACAGTCCCAAATCCGAAGATGAGATCTTCATGCGGGATCTGTTTGTCAAGACCATTACGGATGACAAGGAATACGAACAGATTATCGCACAATGCATCCGCAACTGGGAATTGGACCGCATTGCCAACATGGACCTTATCCTGCTCAAGATGGCGCTTTGCGAACTGATGCACATGCCCTCCATCCCGATTCGTGTGACAATGAACGAATACATCGAACTTGCAAAATACTACAGCACGCCCAAAAGCCGTATATTCATCAACGGTGTCCTGGACAACGCGCTGAACATGCTGCGCACCGAAAACCGGATGCACAAACAGGGAAGAGGGCTCATGGGATGAAACCTCTTCTGCCAGCAATACTCCTCACCATTATCATAACACTGCCTTCGGCAAGTGGCCATGCACAGGAAAACGCGGCCGATTCGGCACGATATACGAGGCTATGCTCCATGCTGCAACCTTATAACATACCATTCAACACAGCATTGGGAGATTCGGTTCGCTACCGGCTGCACCACGAAAAAAAGGAAAAAAAACTTCAGGCCCTTTATCTTGACATTAAACCGGATATCATGGCCGCATTCCGCGACTGCGGACTACCCGACTGCTTCCAATATCTGCCTCTGGCACTAAGCCACATGTCGCTGCAGGCCGAATCGGCACATGACAGGGCCGGCATCTGGATGATTCCACGACTGACAGCCATACGATACGGCCTGCGCTGCGATTCCTTGGTGGACGAACGCTTTGACCCTCAGAGAGCCTCCGCCGTGGCCGCAGCTGAACTGCAAAGGCTGATCAAGCTGTACGAAGGGAACATTTGGGAATGCCTGCTGGCCTACTGTACCAGCCCTGCCGCTGTAAACGCAGAAAAGATACGGCTCGGAATGGACAACCCCTCACCCTGGCAATTACAGGAATCGGAACGTATCGGCATGGAGAACCATCTGGCCTCAATGCTTTCATGGTTCTATGTCATGCACGGGCAGGAGGTTCCGCCAGGCAGCACATTGCATGGAATCGTGACCGAAAAGCCAATTATCCGCAGCCAGATGCTGGAATATTTGAATTGGCCTGAAAGCCAGTTTGAACGCCAGAATCCGACCCTGAAGGGATGGCACATGCCCGCAGGCACAAGAATCAGCCTCTCTCCTGAGATGCTGGCCCGCTGGACAACGGCACGTGACACCATATATCTGATGTACGAACAGCACCGGACAGAGGATTCGCTTGCAAAAGTCCGCGCAGACTCCCTGCTGCATGTGCAGGATTCGCTACAACAGGCAAAGGCGGCCAAGGAGAATACAACTGTCACCCACACGGTGAAAAGCGGTGAGACATTGGGCGGGATTGCCGCCAAATACCATGTCAGCGTGGCCGACATCAAACGGTGGAACGGACTGAAAGGCGACCTGATCCAAATCGGACAGAAACTGAAAATCCAACGATGAAAGCCTCCCCACTCCTTCTGGTTCCGCTGCTTTTCCTTGCCTGCAACCGTGAAAAGCCGCTGCACGCCATCCACGGCGAGGCGTTCGGCACAATATATGAAATCATGTACGCCGGTGCGGAGGATAACCTGCAAACCGCCCTGCAGAGCGATTCCCTTTTCCGCGCCTACAACAGCAATTTCTCCATTTTTGACTCACTCTCCCTTATTTCGCGGCTGAACCGGAACGAGACGGACAGCCTGGACGAAGGGCTTTGCAAGGTGATACGCCGCTCCATAGAGCTCTCCGAGGCCACCGGCGGCGCCTTTGACATCACCGTAGGGCCGTTAGTCAACGCATGGGGCTTCGGCAACACGGACAGGCAGATGCCTTCCCAACAGACAGTTGACAGCCTGATGCAGCTGACCGGCTACAGGAAAATACAGGTGGATAACAGTAGAATCAGAAAAGATGACAAACGCATACAGCTAAACCTCAACGCCATTGTCAAGGGATACATTGTTGACAGGACGGCGGAACTGCTCGGGAAAAGGCATCCTGACCTTCTGGTGAACATAGGCGGGGAGATTGCCTGCCGGGGCAAACGCCCTAACGGCCAGCCTTGGACCATCGGCATACAGCTGCCCACAAACGACAGCCTGGAAAGCGGAGCCTACACCCACCGCTTCCACCTGCAGGAAGGTAAGGCCGTTGCAACCTCCGGCGACTACCGCCGCTACCTGACCGACAGCACAGGCCGCCGCTACTCACACATAATCGACCCGAGAACCGGCCGTTCCGAACAGTCGGACCTGCTGAGCGCAACCGTCATCGCGGAGGACTGCATGACCGCCGACGCGGTGGCCACCGCCTGCATGGTATTGGGCAAAAAAGGGTCGCTTGAACTGATGGCCGGACATCCCGAATGGGCGGCCTGCCTCATCAGCCATGAAAATGGGAAATGGGCGGTCACCACCACCCGCAATTTCCCGAAAAGCCTCCCATAGCCGCCGTAAGGCATACGGAAGAGGTCAGGCAAACAACTGCCTGCAAACCTCCCCCACCTTACTGTAAATCTCCTCCTCACCCTCAACACGGCGGTTCTCCATCAGCACACGGCCGTCGCAAATGAGCGTGTCGGCGTGGTAGCCGTTGGCGGAATAGACCAGATTGGATACAAAATTGAAATTGGGCACGAAGGCCGGAGTGTGCAGGTCGTAGAGCACCAGATCGGCCAAAGAGCCCTCCGAGATTATTCCGGCATCAATGCCCAAAATTTCCGCGCCGCCGCGCGTGGCGGTATGGAAAATGTCGCCCGCCTTGACAGCCGTCGGGTCGAAGCGCCAGGCCTTCCCCATCAGTGATGCCATGCGCATCGCCTCAACCATGTCAAGGTTGTTGGAGGAGGAATTTCCGTCCGTACCCAATCCGATGCGGACACCCTTGGCCCTCATCTCCTCATATCTGAACTGGTATCCGGAGGCAAGTTTCAGGTTGGAGGCGGGATTGTGCACCGCGCTCGCCCCGTGGTCGGCCATCAACTGGATTTCATGGTCGGAAAGCCACAACGCATGTGCGAAAATGACATTCTCACCCAAAAAACCGATGCTATCCAGCCACTCAATAGGACGCATGCCATGCTGTTCCAGACAGTCATTCACCTCCTTTTCAGTCTCGTTGGCGTGCATGTGTATAAGCAGGTTATGCTCACGCGCATAGGCGGCCACAGCACGCAGCACCGGCTCCGGCACAGTATAGATTGCATGTGCCCCGATGGTGAGCGTGACACGCGGACCGAACTCGCCCGCATGGGCCATGTCCGCATCCATCTTCGCCCTCGCCTCCTCCGCCGTCATTTTCATGGAGGGATCCATCACCAGACCGGCAATGAATCCGCGCAGTCCGGAATCCTGCGCCGCCTTGGCGACCACCGGCAAGTTCATATACTGGTCGTTGAAGCAGGTGGTGCCGGTTCTGATCATCTCAAGGCAGGCCAGCCGCGCACCCCAATAATACATTTCGTCCGTCATTTTCGCCTCGTGCGGCCAAATTTTCTGCGTCAGCCAGGGCATCAGCTCCATATCGTCCGCAAATCCGCGGAACAATGTCATCGGCACATGGGTGTGCATGTTCACAAAACCTGGGGCGACCGCCTTCCCCGCCCCTTCAATAACCTTGTCGGCCGTTGCATCAATATGCGCGGCCACACGGGCGATGCGGTTTCCCGAAATCAGGATGTCAACCGGCATCCCCCTGTTCTCAACCTGATGTATAAGTATGTTCATGATTAAATATTTTTTATTTCTTTAAAAACCAAGCCCGAACATGGACCAGAACTTCTCTTCCATCTC
Organism: Bacteroidales bacterium UBA1195; assembly: GCA_002309855.1. Taxonomy (GTDB): domain Bacteria; phylum Bacteroidota; class Bacteroidia; order Bacteroidales; family WCHB1-69; genus UBA1195. Next base: position 56,644 of record DBYD01000004.1, on the reverse strand, counting down.
CTTCCACCTCAAGACCGTGGAACCGCATATATCGGCCGTATAGCCGTTGAGCAACGTATGGATTTCTTTCTCATTCTTCCCTTTTTTAAGATCCTTCACCCGATCCTCCAAAGCAGGCAGGTCGTTCAGAACCTTCTCCTCATAGTAGGCCACGTTATCCTCCACGGTTTTACGGGTCCTGCCCCATGCGACCGTCGCCAGTTTGTTGGCTTTCCGATATTTCCATACAATAGACTGGTCGTCATATCCGTGCTGTCCGCAACGTTCGAACAGCGACGGCAGCTGCGAAGTGCCGCAGAAGATGGGTATGCGCGGACTCTCCGCCGGGTTATCGACACTGAACCAGCAGATTCCGCCTATCTCGTCAGGAAGTCCGTCACGCAGCTGGATGATGTGCGAATAGGAGCACCATGCCACCGAGACCGTCCGGCGGAACGTGACCGCATCCTTCTGCAGATAATTGAATGTGTTCAGCAGGTTGTTACTCATCCAGGGGTTCGCCACCGGACTGGTGATTGTGTCCGTATATATTTTCCCTGTGGAATCCTTCCGTTTCACGGGCATCTTAAGGTTCTGTGTCATGTCAAGTTCCGTACCCTTGAAGGTGGAGCGGAACAACGCCATTACCTTGCGGACATCCACCTTCTCGTCCGGCTTCACCGAGAAAGGCAGCTCCGGCATATCCATGCTCAAATGCAGGGATGGTGCCAGCGCATTCAGGATGAAGAACTCCCGTTCCCGGAAATTCTTACCGGCCCCGTATGAGGAGTTGTACGCCTTCCAGAAGACGAAATCCCCCTGACCGTCCCAAAGGCCGTATTTGAGGGCAACCGCCTCCACGTTGTCGGAGGCCATGAAGTTTTTTGTGTCAGAACGGTCGATTTTCCCGATGCGCGGAATGTTGCAGGAGACGGCCACCTCGTTGTCGGGCACCCGCTGCGCCACCCAGACTCCGCCGGGTTCACCCTTGCCCGCACCGCAAACCTCAAACTGCCACACCTCCTTAGTGTCGGCAATGGTAAGGCATTCGCCGCCGTCAGCATAGCCGTATTTCTGAATCAGTTCGCCCATCAGCCGGATGGCGTCACGAGCGGTGGTGCAGCGCATCAGCGCAACACGCTCCAGCTCCTCTATAAGGAACATGTTATCCTTGTTAACCAGCGTGTCCGGACCGGAAAAGGTTGATTCCCCCATCGCCAGCTGCTTTTCGTTCATGCAGGGATAGGCGGTGTTCAGGTAGGCGAATGTGTGCGCCGCCTGCGGAATCTCCCCCGCCAATGTCAGCCCCTCCGTGGCACCGTGCCGTGCGGTGTGCAGGGTTCCCTTATAGACCTTGTGCATGCTCCCCTCTGGCCAGTCCTTGGCCGGTTCCATCGCCACCCATGTGCGGTAGTGGCCGTCGCAGGTGTGCGAGGTTATTACCGAACCGTCCGCGCTCGCCTTGCGCCCCACCATGATGCTGGTGCAGCTTTCCCCCGGGTAGCGGATTTCATCCGACGGCTGCGCGCACAACGTGACCGTCGCCGCCAATGCCATCCATAGTATCAGATACTTCTTCATATTTGTTATGTTTTTTTGTTTGCAGTTTGTCATAGGTTATTTCTATTCTGAAAAAGCAAGGCTGTCAGTCCGTTCAAGCGTTTTCCACATGTTTTTTCAATTTCGGGAAGAAACGTCCGGTGGTGCGGCAGTAGGCCTCATACTCCTCACCGAAATCGCGGCGCAGCCGCTTCTCCTCGCTGCGCACCTGAAGCAGCATCACCACAACGAACAGCATGAAGCATGCAAATGCCTGCCACGCGTCAAACAAAATAGACCAGCCCAAAAGGTAAAGGAAGGTGCCGGAGAGCATCGGGTTGCGGCTCAGGAGGTAAGGCCCTCCGGTCATCAGGTGCCGCGTGCGCGGAGCAACCTCATGGTTGAAGGCGTCCATGGGATTGCCCTTCCCCTTGCGCCGCATATATACTATTGACCACACGCTCAGCGATAACCCGGCAACCATCAGCACCATGGCGGCAATCCTGAACATATCCTGCAGTGCAGCCCAAATGTACAGATACATTTTAGCCGGAAAAATTTCAGGCCTGCCGCTGAGCAACCATAAGACAAGCGGCATCAGCACCACAAAAACCACACCTCCAAGGAGGTACCCGATTATTTCACGAAAAAGCTTCATGCAGAACTGATTTTAGTTGTTTTGCCAAATATTATTCCTCCCAGTTATATTCAATTTTCATAATTTCCCAATCGTCATTTTGTTTTTCCAAAACTACGTAACCGCCACCATAAATGAAACGATAGTAAACGACAGCACGATGCATTTTTGTATCAATAACAATACATTCGGCTTGCGGATAGGTCTCATATTGCCAATAACCGCCCCAATGTCCGTAGAATATGGTGGCGGCTTTTGTGACGAAATTCATTTTCCGGCTGCTTTTTTTCTTGGCATATGCGATTTGCATGATGCCATACTTTCCCATCTCCACATGTTTGTTGCCTAAAAAATTATCCAGCAATTTTATGTATTCATCTGTCAAATATACAATCTTCTTTTCAGGAAAAAGCACCGGAGGGCGGAATGTGATATTTGAGTCCACCATTGTGGTTGGAATTTTGTCCCAACGTTTGCTGTTGTTGTCAAATTCCACTGTTTTCACACGTCTGTCTATGTAATCCCGTAGATTTCCGATAATGTCGGTGTCATTTGGGCACAATTGGCGTATGCGGTTGGCGTAATAGCCCTCCAATTCTTCCGGTTTGTATGGAATGGTGTCTGCAACAAGAATCTTCCACAGAGAATTCTGCACAATAAAGTAAGGGTTATTCTGATAGATTGAACGCCCGAACTTTTCATGTAAAGGCTGGTAAAAGGCAACAAAAACCTTATGCGCCTCCGCCACCCACTTGTCGGGAGCCTCGCTCTCGTTGGAGGATATTTCCTTGGACCAATTGTCAAAAAACTCAAAAAGCAGCTTTTCAGATTTCTGGCGATAAGCTTTTTCCAGCAAGGCTGCCTGCGCCCGATTCTGCCCGTGAACCGTCGGCCACATAAACATGATGGCGCAAAACGCCAGAAAATTCAGTATCCTTTTCATATTCAGATGTTGTTTCATGGTTATAATATTTTCATTCATTGTCACCTTCAATGATTTCCCAATGGCCACCCTTTGTACCAACACGACTAATTATCCTCTGTTTTTTCATTTCAGACAGTATTCTTTCACAATGTCGTTGTGTGACACCAAGTTTGTCTGCTATCTGTGGAGTGGTTACCGATGGAGTATTTCTAATAATTTCAAGTATTATCTTTTCTTTATTACCGACATTATTACCGACATTATTACCGACATTATTACCGACATTATTACCGACATCAATTCCATCCAATGTTGGCAGATTCCGTTTGAACACAATGGCAATTCCATCGGGACGAATTTCATAATAGGGTGCTGCCAAATGCTCTTTAAGACGAGCTTCTTTCATTCGTTCCACCCCAGACCCCCAGCTTTCAAGCCAAGTACACTTGTAAAGAGTCTCTGCAATAAGTGGATTGAATGGTTTTGAGTCATGAAATAACATTATGTTTTCTGGCGTTATTCCAACCGGAAAACGACCGGGATTCTCAATTTCCAAACGATCATCATAAATGGCAAGGCTCACGGAGCCGGAAATGCTATCATAAGAACGATGGCATAATGCATTGATAAGTGCTTCACGTAATGCCTCAACCGGTATTTCCAGTTTTTCTTCACGTTGCAAGCCAACAACACGCCCATGCAGATTCAAGTGTTTGAAACAGAAATCCATACCAGCATCAAGCAAGTCAAAAAAATCACCATGTACACGTTGGTTGTCAATAAATTCCTGTTTGTCAAAACCATTGAAGCGAGCCATCCGGAGTAGGAGTTGCGGATAATCTTCAATATTTTTTGCAAACAGTGCGACAGCAGCTTGTAGCAAATGTCCATTTCTAACCAAAGAAAATTTTGCTAGGATATCTTCTATAGACAAAGACTGTGAACTTGCAGGCATACGTCCGCCGCGTACACCCATGCGCACAGCATTCATAATATGGTTTTCGTTCAAATCTGTTATCTGAAAATCGCATGCTAGTAATTTTTCCCACGAAAATTTGTGTGGATTAGCGGCTTTCAAACGTTCCTCAAACATACTGCGAGGCATCTCCTTTGTGGTACTTTCCATCTTATAGTAGGGACATCCATGGTAAGTGTATGGTTCGTTGCCCCATACCCATCCGTCAAAATGCAGAACAATGACTTTATTATCCAAATGTTCTGGAACATCAACATATTCCACTCGAGTATTAACAACCGGGTAGATATGGCTGAGAGCTTGAGCTATTTCGCGTTGGGTGCTGTCGGAAACATGCTGACCCTGTATTTTCAGCGATTGTGGAGTCACGCCAAACACCAGCCATCCGCCTTCGGTGTTGAGAAAAGCGCATGCTGTGTGCATGGCATCCTTCAACTCACCTGTTGTCTTCTTCAACTCCAACGTCCGGCTTTCACCGTTTGAAATCATTCGTTTTAAATCCTCAATAGTCATTGTAATGATAATTCATGCATAACTGATTTTCATTTTTAACTTTGTCCCACGGACACCAAGACATAACCGCCTTTCTTTTTCTTGAATGTCATGCAAACAGAAGAATCTAAGCGCTCTGACCATGATATCCAAACACTTGAATATTTCCTGTAGGAGGAAAGGAAATGGCGTACCGGATGCAACGATTTGTCCTCAACTGCCTTCCAACTCTGTTTTCCTTTTTTGACATAAACGGTGACTAAAAGGGAAGTCTTGTAATAAACTGTTCCGGAATCAGTTGAACATTTCATATACTTTCCGTCATGAAACGATGCGGAATCCCTTATGACAACAGGAGCGACCTTTTCCCACGCATAATAGAACTTCCCGCCATGACTTCCAAACACATCACAATCCGCAAAACGCTTTTCGTCTTTCTCATACACATAAACGGTATCCACCAATGAAAATGGAACAGACTGGAATAATTTATGGTTCAAAACCTCTTTTATCAATAGGCAGTCATCCGCCCGGTTCTGCCCGTGAACCGCCGTGCACATTAACATGATGGCGCAAAGTGCCAGAAAATTCAGTATCCTTTTCATATTCAGATGTTGTTTCATGGTTATAATATTTTCATTCATTGTCACCTTCAATGATTTCCCAATGGCCACCCTTGTCAGGACCTACGCGACGGATAAGACCTTTCTCCAGCATTTTCTTCAACTGCCATTTAATTCCATCAGGAGAAATTCCGCAGATTTCAGCCAACTTCACCCTGCTGACATAACCATCGGCTTTTATTTCCTCCAATATTTTCATAGTTGTATCTCCAGTTATGTTCTGGGCAGTTTTCTGGGTAGTTTTCTGGGTAGTTTTCTGGGTAGTTTTCTGGGTAGTTTTCTGGGTAGTTTTCTGGGTAGTTTTCTGGGTAGTTATTGGATAATAAGAAGCATTGGATTCATTCACAGAAGACACATTCACAGATACATCCATCGCTTCTGGTTCAATTTCAAAAGCAAACGGAATGGTAACACGCAAAAAGAAATCCAAAAATTCAAAAGCCTCCCTACCATAACTTTGTGTCACACGAGGAATACCAAAACCCGTCTGCTCCATAAGGTCCAAACGGATAAAAAGCTTGGCAAGTTCCTCATTCACAGGCTTTGAAACGCCTCGAAAAAAATCCTCTTTTGAAAGATTTGCCGGAAGCCCACCAGTGGAAACCACTTCCATATGGTCAGTGTATATGTAAATGGCTGGAGGTGTACCATCTGCCCAATTATTATGCAGACAGGCATTAAACCATACTTCACGAAAAGCGTCACGGTCAAACAACGAAGTGTTGATACGCACACCACCACTAAAACTGGTACGGGTCTCGTTAATGACATCAGCGCAATAGTCAAAAGCCTGTTTCATTGCAACAACAAGGCACTTTCCGCCATATTCGTTGCGCATGGCAATCCCATCGGCTTTCCCTTTGCCCTTGAAACGCACCACCTTTATTGAAAACTCGTTTTCATCAGCCAAAAGCTCCGCCATCTTGTTGAAAACACCATCCGAAGTGAGCAGGTGGAAGTTCTCGGCAAAAGTCTTTTCATTGATATTAAAACCCTTTTCAGTAAGTAACAATTTCAAATACTGGAATGTAGGATTTTTAACGCCACTCGCAATTTCCGTAATCCTAACTTTTGAATCCAAATACTTGTTATGGGTGACAGCAATTTGCTCTTCGGTCATTGACCTGCAGGTGGTGCCGACACGAACAAAACATCCTTGTGCACTACGTCCATATCTTTTGATGTAATAAAGGCTCTCCCCCTTTTTCACAGAAATCTCAACAACATGCTTGCCATCAACATATTTTGTACCAAGTTCCACAAACGGACGTGGATCTGGAAGAATCTGGTACTCCAAAACATCTGCAATCCTTTTGAGTGTTTTGTCCATATCTTCAATACCGCAAACCGTCCCGTCATCGCACACGCCAACATAAACGATGCCGCCATCGGAATTCAGGAAAGCCACAATTTCCTTGACAACATTATCGGTGTATTTCTGTTTCAGTTCCGTTTTTTCAGTCTCTGCGAACTTCATTTACATTCCTCCAAATTTTTATTCATCCAATGCATATCTTGCTCTCCGAACTAATTAACTTGTGACTAACAACGCACTTACTAACTGATTTATTACATAAATGCAAAACATTTTCACTTCACAATAAACTCCAGGCGGGTGTTATAATATTCGTATCGAATCCGTTCCTCACTCGTGGCATTCGAGTCCAAATGATAAAGCGGATAATCGTTCCCCATGCTTTCAATCTGGTAATTCCTTTTCACCGAACGCCGCTGCATTTCAACATCAAGATGCTCACCCAAAACAGATGATACCTCCTTTAATAATATTTTCATTCCCAAAGCGTAGTGCACATTAATCATTTTTTTTCCACAACACGCAACAGACTACACATTTTGTTTTGCAAATTATATTTTGACTTATCTTATAAAACGCTCAATATCTTTTCAGCCACAGTCCCATCAAAGGATCCGTCAGAAAAATCATTTTGTTTTCCCTTTGGATCAAATCCTTTTCAATGAGAGATTTCATGATTGTCGCAACATTGGCCGAAGAGCCAAGATTATATCGCTTGATAATCTGATTGGAAGAAAATCCGTTACCAGTTCCATCAGCCACCGCACGAAGAAAATTCATCTGATAAGCCGTCAACCCTTCTGTTTTGGCCTCGAACACATCGGAGCATTGGATCACCAATTCACGAAGAGCCTCCCGCAGTGAAGTTTCATCGGTTTCCTTTTCTGTGCGAAGAAACACGTACCAAGCCAATTGTTGCACATAGGACGAATTACCGTCCACCTGCGTAACCAACCACTCCACCTGTTTTCGTGTAATCTTCCTGCCTTCCTGCTTGAATTTGCCAGTAATATATTTCTCCCAGTATTCCATAGGAATACGCTGCAGATAAATGATATCGCCAAATTTGTAGAATGGTTTTGATGTGTCGTCAAAAAGAGCCTCCATCATATGTTTGCGACTGCCAAACAGACAGTACGACACCAGCTCATGATGCTGCCATATTGAACGCAATTCGGTCTGAAATTGAAGCGAATCGCTAAAAGAGCCTATCTGCTGGAATTCGTCTATGCATACTACGACACGAAGACCCTTTTTTCTGGCAATGTTTTCAGGTAATTGCAGCAAATCCTCCATTGAACGCTCCCGGGGTGAAAGTTCCAACTTTATGCTCACCTCACCTGTAGGGTCGGGTGATGCATTGACTCCAAAACTGAATCTGCTGAGCAAAGTGCGGGCATTTTCCAACCATTCATCCATTTTGTTGGAGGTTTGTGTCAGCACTGCCGATGCAAACCTTTCACAAAATTCCTCCCGACTACGGCAACGTTGCACGTCAACATACACAATTTTCAGCTTTGCACCTTCTGCAATCCCTTTCGCCTTTTTCACTAAGGATGTCTTTCCCCATCTGCGCGGCGAGACAATAAAGGTGTTGATTCCATATTTGAAATTGGCAACCAACTTCCTTGTCTCCTCTTCACGATCAGTGAAAGCGTCACCACTCACTGCTTTTCCGAATACAAACAAACTGTTCATTTCAACCAAACTAATTAATTTATGACTAACAACGCACTTACTAACTGATTTATTACATCATAATGAATATTTTTTTAAACAATTATTAATTAATTTATTGCGTTTGTTAAAACGGATTCCTTATTTTTAACGGGGACGATGTGCACATCGTCCCTACAAAAATTTCGTCATGGTTCATTGCGTTCCACCTTCACCTTCATTCCGTTGGAACAGGCGGTGAATTCCGGCGCGTACTGGCATTGGATCAGCGAATAGCCATTGTTCAGCACACCCTCCTTGGTTACAAACATGCTGTATTCCAGCTGGTGTATGCCCTTGGACAGATGCTCGATGAAGAACTCCATGTCGGTGTCGGTGTTCGTCTGGTAGTACCACATACGGTCGTTGCTACGGTAGCGCGACACCTGCTCCAGCGGCTCGAAACCGGCGGCTCGCAAATCCTTCACAAACACGTAGCTCATGTCTTGCTTGTTCTCGAAGGTGATTTTGACAGTGACATTGTCACCGACCTTGAGGGAGGCGGTGCCTTCGACAGGCTCAGGCACCGCATTAGCACCCTGAGCTTGTCGAAGGGCCGCACCCTGAGCTTGTCGAAGGGTGCCCCCTATTGGAACCAGAACCTTCCCTTGCTCCGTAACCTTCTCCACAAACAACTCGCGCCTGATAGTGAACCCGGACTCGTCGCCCCGCACCTCGTCAATCGGGACGAAGTACTGGCGGAACAGGCCGCCCCAGACCAGATGGTTTGTGGGGTTGTTGACGGTGAGGCGGCGCATTTCCGGCGTCACCTCATTTGCGTTCCAGCGGCGCTGGATGAAGCCTGTGCCTGCCACGCCGCCCTCCGTGCTGACCGGAGTGTTGCCGAAGCGTAAAGTCACCTCCTTGCCCTCCTCGAACCAGTCCGTGCCGCGCAGCAGCAGGGCATAGAGCGCATCGGCGGTGGAGGCGGAGTTCTCCCAACGGTTGGTCTGCTTCTGCGTGAGCAGCCATACGCGCAGCCGGTCCATCGTTTCGTTGTCCGGTGCTATTTCCGCGAAGGCCGCCATGATGTTGGCGTGCGTGGCGATATGGGATTCAAAGGAGCAGTATTTCTTCGGCCAGTAGATGCCAATCTGCTCGTTCTTCTGTGCGCATTCCTTGAAACTCCTGATTATCAGCTGTGCGGTTTTGGCGTTGCCGCTGCGGTGGAGAACCAGGGCGGCCTTCGCACGCAGGTTGAAGTTGAACGAGGTCCATTCCTTGTCAAGGCTGCCGAGCCAGTATTTTTTCGCTGTGGCGAAGTCCTTGTCGGAGTTCTGCTCAGCAAAGAAACTCAAGGCGTAGAGTTCGTTCAGGGTGAGCGACCCTATAGCCCAGTCCTTGCCGTTGCTGTTCTTCTTCATTTTGCGGTACTCTTCCGCCACCTGCTGCTCCAGATAGCGCACCGCCTTGTTGCAGATGTTCTGTACTCTATTCCGCTCATCCTGGCCTAACGACTCCAGCGCCCCCATCTGCTGCAACCGTCCGAATCCGGCCAGGATGTTCGTGCTGATGAAGGGGCTCTCCGGCATGCCGTCAAGCCACGACCAGCCGCCGCTGTACTGCTGCTTGTCGGAAATAAGTTTCAGCGCGTTGCTCTGACGGTTGCGGAGCGTGTTCGCCTCAAACAGTGCGGCAAGCCGGCTGCGCTGCTCGCTCTCGCTCTTTGCCTCCAATACCCAGGGTGTCTCCTGCAGCATTATGGCCTTCAAGTCCTGGTCCTTCTCCAGCTGAGACTGCAACGCTTCAGGTGTTTCTATCTGCCATTTCTTGATGTAGTTCAGCAGGTTCGGAATTTTGCTGGCGATATATGATGAAAGAGTGTTGGCGTAAAAAACGTAGAAGGCGTTTTCGGCGTTGTCGGTCTTGGTGTTGGCCAAGTAAGGCAGCGACTGCACGGCGTACCAAACGGGGTTGCTGCTGAAGTTGAGCGTCAGGCTGTGGTCGCGCTCGTTGCGGCCCGGGTTGGCTATGGCGTCGAAGTTGAAGGTCTGCTCACTGTTGGCCTTCACAGTGAAAGGCAGCGTCTGCGTCATGAAGACCTCGCTGCACAGCACGGGCAGCAGGCGCTGCTCCGCATCGCTGAAAGTTCCGGCGTAGGCGGTGAAACGGAAAGCTATCAGGCCGAGGTCGTGTTTGGCAGCGACCTTCCAGCTCACCTCGTGGCTGCGTCCCGGCAGTATAGTCTCCATCGGGATTTCGGCGTCGGAGAGCAGCAGGTTGAGCGGCTGCATCGTGGCCGCGTCGAAGATCTCAAGTTTTGCCTTGGGTGTGACCGCCTCCTCGCCCGTGTTGATGACGTTCGCCACCATCCAGATGGTGTCGTTGTCGTAGATGTAGCGCGGCATGTCGGCCATGATCATCACCGGCTTGGAGCTTGTGAAGGTGTATTCCTTGTAGCCGGTCTGACGCTCCTTGGTGTAGGCTAAAAGCATCAGCTTCCAGCGGGTGAGCGCGTCCGGCATGGTGAAGCTGAAGGTCGCGCTGCCGTCGGCGTTGGTGCGCAGCTGCGGGAAGAAGAAGGCCGTCTCGTTGAAGTTCTCGCGGAGCGTGGGCTCGGCGGGCTGCTGTGAAGCCCCTTCCGTTGCATCGTCAGGACGTTCGTTCCAATCACCGAGGGATTCTATTTTATAGGTTACATTGCGTGAGGATTTGCTGTTCGCACGCACAGCAGAATAATCCATGTCTTCTGAAATAGCAGAAAATGTAACAGTCTCACCTTCATATCCATCGTCAACTATACGGAAACCATCAAACCGGTAAACACGGTAGCTGTTGGAAGGCAGCTTGAAATTGAAAGGCCGTTCCTCCACATAACTCCAATAATCCGTGTATCCGGAGGAAATAAATTCCTGCCTGGCAATTCTGAACGCAGTGTGCCTTGTTGCCCAAGGATCCATGCTGAATGTCCAATGGTTTGCCGAGAACACATCCAACGATGCATCATACATACCTGCCAAAAATGCGGCCTCCAGCGGTTTGTCCTTGTAGTCACTAACCTTCAATTCCCAAGTTTCCACAGCTCCGGGACTGAGGTTGTTGCGCACGGTGGCAAGTCTGACATCCAGCTTGTAATTGTCGTAAGGAACATCAATGACATTTGTGCTGTTGTAAAGCATGTTCTCTTTCACAAACGCCACTTTCAATGCGAGACCGCCACGATCCTGTTCGGTCACCTTATAGGAAAAAGTCCTCACTTCATTGCTTAATCTGACTTTTTTTTCCATACGGATCTCATTTCCATGAACAAGCTGCACCCACATCTCCACATTTTCAGCAGATGTGCCGAGGATGAAGCTGATTTCCTCACCGGGGCTGGCAGCGGATTTGTCCAAATGGTTCCATACCATTTTTGTCAAAGGCATTTTGGTGGAATTTTCATCAAAAACAATGAATTCCCTCGCAATGGCGGCCAAAGAATCGTCAAGGCTTTTCAGCTCGACCACATACCTGCCAGGTTTGAGAGCCTTACCCTTATAAAACACTGCCTTATCATCCAAAGTGAAAACATCTTTACATACAAGCTTACGATGCGTTTCAGCATACATGTCGTAAGCCGGGAAAAATCTTTCCAGTTCTTCTTTGCCGAGCAGCTGCCTGTCCAAATCCACACCAAACCTCATTGTCTCGAAATAGTTGGGTTTGGTTCCATTGTCGATACGGTAAATCCTGCGTAAAATGCGGCTTTTGGCCGGCTGTCCGCTGAGATTGCTCACAATGACATGGTATTTGCCCATCTCTGATTTCTCCACCTCGGAAGGCAGATCGGTGCTAATGGCGATTTCATTATATCCTGCACGTATGCTGTATCTGCCTATATGGGTCTCACCCTGCCTGTTTATGGCGGTAATTTCAATTTCGTAGGTAAAAAGCGGTTGTTTTTCAGGCGCAATTGTCAAAGAAGGCTTCAGATTGAAGGTGACTGCGAAAGCTCCTTTCTCATCGGTATGGGATACACCATAGGCAATCTGCTCGTCCTTAACCACCGGATAATTCCACCACCAGCAACGCCACGGAAAGCTGGTCTTGCGCACCACACGGTAGCTGTACTCCACATCGTCCAGACCAAATCCCGCGTAGGCCTTCACATCGCCACGCACGGTAATCTCCCGGTTAAGTTTGTACTGTTCCTTCGGCATTTCAAAAGTGACCTCAAAAGTGGGGCGTTTGTATTCCTCCACCCGAATGGTTTTATCACAATTATTTCCTCTCAGCCTATATACGCCGTTCATCCTGTCATCAGGTATAACAAAAGAGCCGCTGAAAGAGCCGTATTCATCGGTTACGAATTTGGCTGAACATATTTTCTGCCAGTTTGGATCGTAAAGAGTAATGGTTTCCTTATAATCTCTCACAAGGGTCATCTCATCGCCGTGATGTTGCGAAACAATACCCTGATGATGTGTCACAATACCATAAAAATAAACTGTCTGTCCAGGTCGGTAGATGGCGCGGTCGGTGAAAAGATCTATTTGATAGTTTTCAGTTTTTTTGACCTCATCCTCCTCAAGCAAGGAAAAAGACTCTTTTGAAGGCAGAAAATCATTTCCCTTACGGAGATTAATGGCAAAGCCAGTACTTTTGAATTTGTCGTCCAACACCACATTGCCGTTATCATCGGATTTGAGCGTGTCAATAATGAATCGCTCATAGCTTTTGGTTTTATGATTCCATCGCTCAAAAATAAGTTCCGCCGTGACATCAGCCTCCGGCTGTCCGGTCTTGCGGTTCAAAGTGGTAATGGTCATACGGTTGCCTCCTTTGTAATCCGCAATATATGACAATCCAGAAACATGAAAACAAAGGAAAAGACTCGGATTCTCCGGAACCTCCCTCCCCGCACCGCCCCAAAGGTAATAGATGCCGCTTTCCAGAGCTGGCAGTGCAACCACAGAGCTATGAGTACGGTAATCGCTCTCGGCCGGCATCTCGATTATCTGTTTGACAATGGCTTTTTTCGCCGCAAGCATTTTTACAATATCTTTTCGAATCAACTTTCTGATGCTGTCATATTCATATTCACTGATTTTAATAATCTTATAAGAGACCGCAGTCACATTACGGTATTCAAGCACTGCAGGGATTGCATCGCCGGGCAACTGTATTTTATTGAATTTCAAAGCCACCTCCCTGTTTTCTATACTTTTGATAATATTAAAGCATTTCGTTCCGCCTTTTGTACCGGGATATTTGGCAACGACCTGATCGCACATCTCCTTTGCTTTTCTCAAGTTGTCAAAATAGGCAGTGTCTTTCCTGTTATTTGTGTACTGGTTTACAATATTCCGTACCATCAGTGCTATAATTTCTGCGGAAAGAGGATTATCCGCATACTGTTTGCTCAATCTGTCCATAGATGACATGAAAGGCTCGTTTTCCCGAAGGATGTCATTGATAAATTCAAAACGTTTGAAATCATTGTATATCAAGGCATTTTTATTACCGCTTTCAAGATGACAGGCAATCAGATCCTGATAGATTTCAAGGCACTTTATCAGAGGGTTGCTGATGTTGTCACCCAAATCCACCTTTACAAAATCCTTGGCGGGCAGCCACCACTCATCAGTGTTCATGCCGCCTTCCACACAATCCCTATTAGCCCTGCTCTGGTAATATTCGGCTGCCCGATGAAACAGATACTCGTAAACTGTTTTTTCATATTCCAGATAATCCTCCACATTTTTCGGAAGATTGTCAAACAGTATCATGAAGTCCTTGGTTTCCGCCTTTTTCAAATCCCCAACCGGTTTCAAAGCCTCGGCAAAATGCGCGTCGATGCGGCTGCGGAGGCTTTTTGAGTCCCAATATTTCATTTCCACTTTAGAGAGGTCGCCCTCGATAGGCGGGTTATAGTAGAGTCTCCCGTGATTGTCCAGATAGTTGGCATAGGTTTGGGCAATCTCCTCATGCAGCAGCGCCTCATGCACCACATCAGACTGTCCGACTTTTGATTCGAGGTAGCGGATGTATTCCTGCTGCGGATCATCTTCAACCGTGAAACGAAATATCTGTTGCCTGTTAATCCAGCTTTTCAGCAGCTGGGTCTGGTTATTTTCCTTCAACGCTTTCTGTTCAATCGAATCCAGCGTTATGGCCGCCGATTCAGGCAACTCCATCTGAATGGATTGTGTGAACGACTTCCACAAATCGTCGTAACCATTTTGAGGATTCTTTCCCCCATTCCCCGCCGCAAGGCTGCCGGACAACACCACCAGCATCATCAGCCCCGCGATAATCACATTGTTTTTCCTCATGATTGTATTGTATTAACTATCAACTATTAACTATTATCTTTCAACTTTCCTTACAGCACTCCCACAGGCACAGCTTTGTTGTTTTCATCCAAAGGATAAACGAATGGTGAAAGACATATCACCGCACCTTGGCCGGATACAACGTGCAATTCACTTCACAATAAACTCCAGGCGGGTGTTATAATATTCGTATCGAATCCGTTCCTCCCTCGTGGCATTTGAGTCCAAATGATAAAGCGGATAATCATTCCCCATGCTTTCAATCTGGTAATTCCTTTTCACCGAACGCTGCTGCATTTCAACATCAAGATGCTCGCCCAAAACAGATGATATCTCCTTGTAGAACATTCCCAAAGCGTAGTGCACATTAATCTGGAACGTCAGGGTGTCATGTTTTTTCAGGAAATCGGCCACCTCATCCACCTCGTTTGCATGAACGAACCAATAACCCGTCATGTAAAAGGAGGGAATGTTGGTCACAACCACATGCCCTTTGCGCAGTTTGACGGAATCATCCGGAAATCCAAAATGAACATATTGGGCGTAGCCCGTGGCTGCGAACCATCCGCACAACATGAAAAACAAAAACGCTTTAACGACAATTAATTTATTCATAATCAATAAATATTTTTTTGCGATTCGTATTTTTAACGGGGACGATGTGCACATCGTCCCTACAAAAATTTCGTCATGGTTCATTGTGTTCCACCTTCACCTTCATTCCGTTGGAACAGGCGGTGAATTCCGGTGCGTACTGGCATTGGATCAGCGCGTAGCCGTTGTTCAGCACACCCTCCTTGGTTACAAACATGCTGTATTCCAGCTGGTGTATGCCCTTGGACAGATGCTCGATGAAGAACTCCATGTCAGTGTCGGTGTTCGTCTGGTAGTACCACATACGGTCGTTGCTGCGGTAGCGCGACACCTGCTCCAGCGGCTCAAAACCGGCGGCACGCAGATCCTTCACAAACACGTAGCTCATGTCCTGCTTGTTTTCGAAGGTGATTTTAACCGTGACCTTGTCACCGACTTTCAAGGCCTGCTTCTCCACGGGAACCAGTTTCTTTCCATTGTCGGTAATAATCTCCACAAACAACTCGCGCCTGATGGTGAACCCGGACTCGTCGCCCCGCACCTCGTCAATCGGGACGAAGTACTGGCGGAACAGGCCGCCCCAGACCAGATGGTCGGTGGGGTTGTTGACGGTGAGGCGGCGCATTTCAGGTGTCACCTCGTTAGCGTTCCAGCGCCGCTGGATGAAGCCTGTGCCTGCCACGCCGCCCTCCGTGCTGACCGGGGTGTTGCCGAAGCGTAAAGTCACCTCCTTGCCCTCCTTGAACCAGTCCGTGCCACGCAGCAGCAGGGCATAAAGCGCATCGGCGGTGGAGGCGGAGTTCTCCCAACGGTTGGTCTGCTTCTGGGTGAGCATCCATACGCGCAGCCGGTCCATCGTTTCGTTGTCCGGTGCTATTTCCGCGAAGGCCGCCATGATGTTGGCGTGCGTGGCGATATGGGATTCAAAGGAGCAGTATTTCTTCGGCCAGTAAATGCCAATCTGCTCGTTTTTCTGTGCGCACTCCTTGAAACTCTTGATCATCAGCTGTGCGGTCTTGGTGTTGCCGTTGCGCTGTAGGACCAATGCAGCCTTCGCCCGTTGGTTGAAGTTGAACGAGGTCCACTCCTTGTCAAGGCTGCCGAGCCAGTATTTTTTCGCTGTGGCGAAGTCCTTGTCGGAGTTCTGCTCCGTGAAGAAGCTCAAGGCGTAGAGTTCGTTCAGGTTGAGCGACCCGATTGGCCAGTCCTTGCCGTTGCTGTTCTTCTTCATTTTGCGGTAATCTTCCGCCACCTGCTGCTCCAGATAGCGCACCGCCTTGTTGCAGATGTTCTGTACTCTATTCCGCTCATCCTGGCCTAACGATTCCAGCGCCCCCATCTGCTGCAACCGTCCGAATCCGCTCAGGATATATGTGCTTATGAAGGGGCTCTCCGGCATGCCGTCACGCCATGACCAGCCGCCATTGTACTGCTGCTTGTCGGTAATCAGTTTCAGTGCGTTACTTTGACGGTTGCGGAGCGTGTTCACCTCAAACAATGCGGCAAGCCGGCTGCGCTGCTCGCTCTCGCTCTTTGCCTCAAGCACCCAGGGTGTCTCCTGCAACATTATTGCCTTCAAGTCCTGGTCCTTCTCCAGTTGCGACTGCAATGCTTCCGGTGTCTCTATCTGCCATTTCTTGATGTAGTTCAGCAGGTTCGGGATTTTGCTGGCGATATATGATGAAAGCGTGTTTGCATAGAAAACGTAAAAGGCGTTTTCTGCGTTGTCGGTCTTGGTGTTGGCCAGGTAGGGCAGCGACTGCACGGCGTACCAAACGGGGTTGCTGCTGAAGTTGAGAGTCAGGCTGTGGTCGCGTTCGTTGCTGTTAGGGTTGGCTATGGCGTCGAAGTTGAAGGTCTGCTCGCTGTTGGCCTTCACAGTGAAAGGCAGAGTCTGTGTCATGAAGACCTCGCTGCACAGCACGGGCAGCAGGCGCTGCTCAGCATCGCTGAAAGTTCCGGCGTAGGCGGTGAAGCGGAAGGCTATCAGGCCGAGGTCGTGTCGGGCAGCGACCTTCCAGCGCACCGCCTGGCTCCGTCCCGGCATGATCTGCTCCATCGGAATCTCCGCATCGGAGAGCAGCAGATTGAGCGGCTGCATGGTGGCGGCATCGAAGATCTCCAGCTTCGCCTTGGGCGTAACCGCCTCCTCGCCCGTGTTGATGAC
>DBYD01000004.1:0-39240 GCA_002309855.1 Bacteroidales bacterium UBA1195 | reverse complement strand
TCTCGCGGAGCGTGGGCTCGGCGGGTGCCGAAGGCTCCTCCGGTGACATGACGTCCAACGTGTTCTCATTGGATCTGACACCGTCAACCACATAAACCAAACTCTCTGATGAGGTGCTTTCATCATTGAATTCAATCCCTTGGAGGGATTTGCCCCCGGCATTTCGTTTCGACTTGACAGCCGTCGTCTGGTCCATTTCGAATATTGGTTTTTGAGCCTTGACTTTCACAGTTCTGACACTGCCAATGTAAGGATTGGAAAAAGCGAAATCGGATGGCAGCGCCAAATCGAAAACGCTCACAGAGGCTATATAGCTGCCAAATGTTCGGTCGCTGGTGAATTGGAAAGTCTGCCGGCCTGTTCCCCAATCGTATTCAGACCTTATCCTGTAAGGTGGTGTCATTGAAAAGTGCCATGAATTCCGGGCGAAAACATCCAGCGAGGCATCGTACATGCCTGCCAGCAAAGCGGCTTTCAGGGGATTGCCGCTGATGTCCCGGACCGTCACCTCCCATGTCTCTTCGGATCCGGGGCTGAGTTTGTCGCGCAGGGTGGACAATCGGACATCCGCATGATAATTGTCATACAAAACCAGTACATGCCGCTTATCTTCCCTGAAGTCATTATCCTTGACAAAGGCATATTGCCATGTGAGCACGCCACGGTCCTTTTCCGTCACCTTGTAGCTGAGATGCTGCACCTCGTTGCTCAGCCGGATCCGCTTTTCCAACCGGAGTTCGTTCTCATGCCACAGCCGCACCGAAACTTCGACATCCTTGGCGGAGGAGCCGATGCTTATGCCGGTTTCCTCACCAGGCGAGGCGGATTCCTTTCCCCAGCACACCCATGAAAGCGAGGTGAATGGCATTTTCCCGGAATTCTTTTCAAAAACGGTGAACTGCCTTGAAATCACCGCCAAGGTATCGTCCACCCCACGCAGCTCCATCAGATATTTTCCGGGTTGGAGTGCCTTGCCGCCATAAAACAAAGCAGTGTCCTCCACGATGATTCTGGCTTCATCCACCAGCTGTTTCTGCGGCATGTCGTAAAAACTGTAGGAGGGGAAAAGCTTCTCCAGCTCCTTGTCGGACAACAGCCGGCGGTCCAGATCCGTGCGCGGACCGTTTTCAAAATAATTGATTTTATTTGGATTGTCGTAACGGTAAATGCTGCGCAGAATACGGCTTTGAACCGGCTGTCCGCTGAGATTGCTTGCCATGACATGGTATTTGCCGATTTCGGATTTCTCCACCTCAGATGGCAGGTCGCAGTTGAGGTCGGTTTCGTTGTAGCCCGCGCGGATGCTGAAGGTGCTGCTGTGGGTCCCCCCCTGCGCATCCGTGGCAGTCACCTCCATTTCGTAGGTGAAAAGAGGCAGTTTTTCAGGTGCAATGCGCAAAGAGGGCTTCAGCCTGAAGGTGACGGCGAACCTGCCCTGCCCGTCTGTGCTGGCCGTGCCATAGGCAATCTGCTCGTCTGCCACCACCGGATAGTTCCACCACCAGCATCGCCACGGGAAAGTGGTTTTGCGGACCACACGGTAGCTGTACGACACACTGTCCAGACCGAACCCGGCGTAGGCCTTCACATCACCGTGTATGGTTACATTGTCGTTAAGTTTGTACTTTTCTTTCGGCTTTTCAAAATTCACCTCAAAGGTGGGACGCTTGTATTCCTCCACGCGGAAACGATGGATTCCCCCTTCTTCCTTCAGAAAGAAAGAGCCGTTTTTCCTGTCGGTGGGAATGACAAAGGAGCCGCTGAAACTGCCGTATTCATCGGTTTTGACTTTGGCGGAAGCTATTTTCTGGTAGTTTCCGTCATAAAAAAGGACCTCCGAACTGCGGTTGGCCGCCAATGAACGCTCATCACCCTTGACTCTGACCATAATACCTTGGTAATATACGGTTTGTCCGGGACGATAGATAGCCCGGTCCGTAAAAAATCGGGTAAGCATATAAGGTTCATTATCATCATAGTCATGTATATAGAAATACTCCTCTGAAAGCAGGTTGTCGTCATCCTTGCGCAGGTTGATGTGAAAACCGCGCCTCAGGCTTTCCCGATTTTTGAATACAACACGTCCCTCCTTGTCGGATTTCAGATTGGCGATAATTTCTCTCCTTGTTTTACCGCCAACCCATCCGCCAACCCATTCATTGCTGTAGCACTCAACCGTGACACCTTCCACCGGTTTCCCCGTTTTCCGGTCAAGTGTCACCACGGTCATCTGGCTTTCCCCTTTTTCACACATGAAGGCAAGGTTGGAAACCTGAAAATGGCAGACCAGTGTCCTGTCCAGACTGTCCTCTTTCATCGGAGAGGCTGTAAGGCAGTATAAACCTTTCCCAAGAGCCGGTAATGCAATCATCGACTTGTGCCCGAGGTAATCCGTTTCTGCTGGCAGGTGGATATCCTGCTCCGCAACCGCATTCATCCGGCCCATTTTTTTGAGCAGTTCGCTTTTGCTCTTACATTCATTGAGTTTCAGAAGCTCGTTCTCACTGACTTTCACAATCCGGTAATATAAGTTGGTCGTGTTCCGGTACTCCAGCACCGCTGGGATGGGTTCACCCGGCAGTTGCACATTCTTCAATTCCAGGCCGATTTGCGGCTGTACGATGTTTTTTACGATGTCGCGGCAGGTTTTCGCGCCTTGCGAATCCGGAAACTTCGCGATGGCTTCATCACATATTTTTTTGGCCTTGCGGTAGTTACATAACAAAGCGCTGTCCGTACTGTTGCGCTCATACATGCTTATCAGCTTCTGCGCCATCAGCGCGGTAATTTCAGCGGAAAGCGGGTGGTCCGCATGACGTTTTTTCAGGTTATCCAATGCGGAAAGGTACCGTTGGTCGTCACCCAAAATGGCATTGACGAGTTCCAGACGCTTGAAATCATTATATATCAAAGCGTCAAATTGATTGTTCCGCAGATTATGCTCCAACAGTTCCTGATATATTTTCAGGCACCTGAACAGCGGTTTGTCGGAATTGCCCAAGTCCGCTTTCACAAAATCCTCCGCAGGCAGCCACCATGAGGTGACGGTCTCCACCGCCAGATCACCCATGTCATCCGCACTGGCTTCGCTTTTATAGTAATTTGCCACGCGATGGAACATAAACTCAAACAGTGACGGCTCATACTCCACATATTTCACCATTTCCCCCGGAAAGTCATACAGCAGCAGAAAATCCGATGTCTTTGCCCTCTTCAGAGCATCCGCCGGTTTCAGTGCCTCCCTGTAATGCCAGTTGATGCGCTCCTCAAAAACGGCCTTGTCCCAATATTTCATCTCCACTTTGGAAAGGTCACCCTCCACGGGCAGGTTATTGATGATTTTCCATTTGTTGGAATTCAAATAAACAGCATATTCCTGAGCAATCTCCTCATGCAGCAGGGCCTCATGCACCGCATCGAGCTGTCCGGGCTTCGTTTCCAGATAACGGATAAAGGCCTGTGCGGCATCCCCCTCCACCGTGCGTTCAAAAACGGGCTGCCGGTAGAGCCAGCTTTTCAGCAGCTGGGTCTGGTTGTTTTCCTTCAACGCCTTGCTTTCAATCTCATCCAGCGTTTTGGCCGCAGATTCGGGCAGGTCCTTCTCCAGAGACTCCGTGAACGACTTCCACAACTCGTCATAGCCATTTTTCAGGTCCTTTCCCCCATTTTCCGCCGCAAGGCTGCCGGACAACACCACCAGCATCATCATCCCCGCGATAATCACATTACATTTTCTCATGATTGTATGTTTTTAACTATCAACTATTAACTATTAACTTTCAACTATTAACTTTCAACTATTAACTATTATCTTTCAACTTTCAACTTTCAACTTTCCTTACAGCACTCCCACAGGCACGGCTTTGTTGTTTTCATCCAAAGGATAAACGAATGGTGAAAGACATATCACCGCACCTTGGCCGGATGCAACGTGCAATGAAGGAAGAACCTTGAAATTCTTCAGCGCATCCTTATCCGGTGATGCACTTTTTTTTATCTCAACAGGATATACCATGCCATTTTCAACAATCAACAGGTCGATTTCACAACCGTTATTGTCGCGGTAATAGCAGAAACGGCTTCGCACATCCTGTCCTTTGTTGCTGTATTGCTTCACCAGTTCGGACACAACATAGGTCTCAAACATGGCTCCAGCCATAGCTGAGTTTTCAAGGGTGCGCGGATTGTTCCACAGACTGAGATGACAGGCCAGACCAGTATCCATGAAATAGAGTTTCGGACGTTTGACGATGCGTTTGACCGTATTGCCGGAATAGGGTTGCAGCAGGAACACCAGTCCGGAGGTGACCAGCAGTGAGAGCCATCGTTCGGCCGTCTTGTTGTCAATGCCCACATCGACAGCCAAACTGTTCAGGTTGAGTTCCTGTCCAGTACGGGCAGCAACACAGGAAAGGAAGGAGAGAAAGCTTCTTTCCTTTTTTATTTCAAGCAGGTCACGAATGTCACGCTCAATATAAGTCTGCACATAGGCACTGAAATAGTCTCCCGGCGGCAACGAAGCATCTGCCACCATTTGTGGCATGCCGCCCCGGAAAATGCTGTCAAACACACTCACCACCGTTTCCGCCACAGGTGTTCCAAAACGGTTTGATGGAAGAAAGAGTGTTTCCTCTGTTCCGGCTATTTCACTACGGGTCAATCCGTACAGCGACACCAATCCGACCCTTCCGGCCAATGATTCGCTTACATTTTTCATCAAATGGAACATCTGTGATCCGGTAAGAAAATATTGTCCGGCCTTCCGGTCCGCATCAATGCGGATTTTAATGTATGGGAACAGTTCCGGAGCATATTGTATTTCATCGATAATGACTGGAGCCGGATATTGCTGCAGGAACATCTCCGGATCGTTCCGGGCCAGATTCCTCAACATGGGATAATCCAAGGTGACATACCTGATGTCAGGAATATCTCCAAAAGCCTGTTTCATCAGGGTTGTCTTGCCTGTCTGCCGTGCACCCGTAAGCACAACCACCGGAAAATGTGCTGCCAAATGCAGGATACGCTCTTTTACAGTCCTTTCTATAAATGTCATCTGTTTTGATAATTTTTGCAAAATTATACAAATTAGGAATACAATTCCAATTTTGTATAATATTTTTTTTTATTCGTATTTCGACCATGCAAATGTATCCGATAATTGATTATTTTTGCATCATGAAACATTTGCTGATTTTACCCATATTGTTTTTGCTTGCCGTCGGCAGCCTCCAGGCGCAAAAAGCCATTGACAGCCTGCATATTGCTCACTATACTCTGGAATTGGATCTGAGAAGTTACAAAACGCAGACACTGCATGGCAAAGCCACCCTTAAAGCGGTTCCGGCACATCCGCTCACCATACTGACACTTGAGCTGATGCAGCTGCAGGCCGATTCCGTCACCGTGAACGGAAAAAGTAAAGGCTTCACACATACAAACGACAGCCTGCGCATTCCGGCTGACGGCAGCCGGTTTGCAGCCGGAGACACTCTGGAAATATGTGTCTGGTACCACGGACGGCCCTACAGCGAACGGTTCGGCGGCTTCTATTTCTCCGGTGAATACGCCTTCAACATGGGGGTCTGCATCGAACACATCCCGCATACCGCCGGCAAGACATGGTTCCCCTGCGTGGACGCATTCACCGACAAGGCGACATACACATACCAAATCCGCACCGCCCCGAACCATCGGGCGGCCTGCGGCGGCCGGCTTACAGACTCCACAATGCTCGCCGACAGCAGCATAGTCTGGACGTGGGAGCAACGGCAGCCCATCCCAACCTACCTCGCCTCGGTGGCGGCCGGTCCATATCTGACCTACAGGGATACCTTCCGCTCCATCGACGGCAGGAGCATCCCGATTGAAATCAACGCGCATTCCTCGGCCATCGGGAAGGTGCCGGGCAGCTTTGCGCGGCTCAAAGCCATCACAGGGCTGTTCGAGACGCTCTTCGGCCCCTACCCGTTCGGCCGTATCGGATACGTGACCGTGCCATTCTCCTCCGGAGCCATGGAACATGCCGGCAACATCGCATACCCGCTTGCCGCCGTGGACGGCACTTGGAAAAAGGAGGCTCTGTACGCGCACGAACTCTCCCACGCATGGTTCGGCGACTGGGTGACCTGCGCCGGCGACAGCGATATGTGGCTCAACGAGGGATTCGCATCCTGGTGCGAAGGGTTGCTGGCGGAATATTTCTCCCACACTGACAGCATGCCGCGCCAAAATCCCGAAGCATACCGCAACTGGTTCAGGCAGCAGCACCGTAACGTACTGGCGAACGCCCATGTTTCGGACGGCGGCTACCTCCCGCTCTCCCCCATGCCGCAGAACCACACCTACGGAAGCACCACCTACAACAAAGGCAGCCTTGCCGTCTACAGCCTGCGCTCCTATATGGGCGACAGCCTATTCTTCAGCGGACTTAAATCATACATTAAAGAATACGGACGCGGAAACGCCACTTCACGCGACCTGTTCCGCCATTTGGCGCAAATGAGCGGTCTCCCTATGGAAGACTTTATGGAGGCCTGGGTCCGGCAGCCGGGGTTCCTCCATTTTTCGGTTGATTCCGTAACCGCAATTGGCAACGGCAACTACCGCACATACTTGCGGCAGCGGCTGTACCACGCCGAACGTTACGGAAACCGCAACCTTGTCACCGTCAGCTACTTTTTCCCCGATTCCGCCCGGAAGGATGTGCAGGCGGAGTTTTCAGGACAATACGGCACCTTTGAATGCAGCCTTCCGCAGCAGCCGCTGTTCACCGTTGTGGACATGGCGGACGCCTTCGCCGACGCCGTAATTGACACAACAGTAAGTATCAACGGCAAAAGAAACAGATTGGATTTCACGGATGGGAACATAATGATGATGAACGTGAACGGGAGGAAAGGCCTGCTGCGCATCGAGCACAACCTGCTTCCAGCCGATTCCCTGAAGCGGGCAAACAGCTGCATATTCAACATTTCAGGCAGCCACTACTGGCGGATTCTCAGCACCGGAGCCGAAGCTGAAGGCATCATTTTCAGCTATATGGCACAATCCGAAGATGATCTGGACCACGCACTGTTCAAGGATCACACAAGAAAAAACTACCAGCTACTCTACCGCAAGGATGCGGCTGACGACTGGCACATCATCCCGAGCAAGCAGACCGGCACCGACGGCATAGGGAACCTGTACACCACCTTCGTACAGAACGGGGAATACTGTTTCGCCACCGGTGACACCACCGGAATGGGACTGAACCCTCCGCAAGGCACCAATCCTGTCAGAATATACCCCAACCCGACATCCGGAGAACTGCACATCCTCATTCCGGAAGAAATTCCTGCCGGAAAAATCCGGATTTACGACAGCACAGGACGGCTGATAAAGAGTCAGCGCATCCGGAACAACGCTCTGCAAATTGATGTGAAAGGCTATTCCGCAGGACTGTATTATATTGATATAGTTAATAATAAGGGTGCAATTTCAAAAGGGGGCAGCTTTATGGTAAAATAATTTTCTGAAAAAGTGCAAATTGTATTGAAAAAAGCAGTACCTTTGCATCTCGAAATTTAAAAACATAAACACATTCATTATCAACATGTACGCAATTGTAGAAATAGCAGGGCACCAATTTAAGGTTGAGGAAAACCAGAAGATTTTCGTAAACCGCCTGAATGCTGAAGAGGGGTCAAAAATGGAATTTGACCGTGTATTATTGGTTGACAACGACGGTTCTGTTAAAGTGGGCACCCCCACCGTTGAAGGTGCGAAGGTCTCCGCTACCGTTCTCAGTCATTTAAAAGGCGAGAAAGTGATTGTTTTCAAGAAAATCCGTAGGAAAGGCTATCAGAAGAAAAACGGGCACCGCCAGTACCTGAGCCAAATCCGGATTGAAAACATCAATGCCTAATTCATTAAAGTAACAACCTTTAAAAATAAAAAGATATGGCACATAAAAAAGGTGTAGGTAGTACGCAAAACGGCCGTGAATCCGAAAGCAAACGATTGGGCATTAAGATTTACGGTGGACAATTCGCAAAAGCCGGAAACATCATCGTCCGCCAGCGCGGCACAATGCACAATCCGGGTGAGAACGTGGGTCTGGGCAAGGATCATACCCTTTTTGCACTGATTGACGGAACGGTGGCTTTCAAGAAAAAGGCCAAGGGAAAATCTTATGTTTCCATCCTTCCGTTAGAGACCGAAGCACAAAACTAAAACATTTTTTTTTCATAGTACGGACTGCACTGAAGTAATTTGGTGCAGTTTTTGTATTAATAAACCCAGTTATTGACACAATAAATTCTTACGCCATGAAAAAGTATTTGCTATTAGCAGCATTTCCCCTACTGATTGGAGGTCTTTATGCGCAAAGCCTTGAAATACATGATTTCAAGAATAACAATAAAGTGTATAGGAACGGGGATACCATCAGCATACTGCTCTCCTCCCTGAACCAGAAACAGGAGAATGTGCTGGTAACGGTGAAAAACATCAACACAACGGATGTAAACACACGGCTTCGCCAGCGCGTGCTGAACCGCATTCCCGGTGCCGCCTATTCCTTCTGCTTCGGCAACTGCTACGAGGACAATCAGGAGGCGGTGCTGACCGGTGAAAGCACCATAACCATTCCGGCCAACAGCTTCACAGATGAGCTTTGCATAATGGATTACGATCCGAACGGGAAAGCAGGCACGACCTACGTCCGCTACACCTTCTTCAATTCGGACAACAACGACGACACGTCATGCATCGTTATCAAATACGATGACAGCCATGTGTCAATTGCAAGCCACGAAAACAAAACGTTAAAAATGAGCGTTTTCCCAAATCCGTGCAATACTGCCGCAACAATCCGTATCCAAAGCTTCGAGCCGATGCATAACCCGGTGCTGCGGGTCTGCAACCTGCTGGGCACAGTGGTTTATGAAATGGAACTTGCATCCGAAAACGCCACGGTCAAACTTGATGTGAGCGAGTGGAACAGCGGCATCTATTTCTATTCCGTATGGGAAGGCGACCGTAACTACGGCACCCAGAAAATGATTGTAGCCCACTAATATGCCCTACACTTTCGAGGGACAGGAAAAAACCATTGCGGTGGTGATTCCCTGCTACCGTGTGGCGGGTCAGATAAATAATGTCCTTGCCTCGATTCCAACATGGATTGACCACATCATCCCGGTGAATGACTGTTCCCCAGATGAGACCGGAAAACTGCTGGATGATGCCGCCATCGCAGATTCGCGCATTCGCCCTATCCATCACTCCAAAAACCTCGGTGTGGGAGGTGCCATGGTGAGCGGATTCCGTTCCGCCATCCAATTGGAAGCGGATATCATTCTGAAACTGGACGGTGACGGCCAGATGGACAGCGCGTTCATTGAACCGATGGTACGCAAGTTGTGTTCCTCCTCCTGTGATTTCGTCAAGGGGAACCGCTTCCACGACCGGCTACGCATCCGCAAAATGCCGGTTATCCGCCGTATAGGCAACATGGGGATGGGCTTTCTGGTCAAGATGGCATCGGGATACTGGAACATAAGCGACCCTACAAACGGTTTTTTTGCAATACGGCGCGAAACACTTGAAAAACTGCCGCTGGAAAGGCTCTCCCCACGCTTCTTTTTTGAGAGTTCGATGATCATAGAACTTTATTACACAGGCGCACGAATCAAGGACATGCCGATGCCGGCCATATACGGGACGGAGAAATCAAACCTGTCAGTATGGCAGACACTCTTCTCATTTCCGGGCAAACTGGCCAAAGCCTTTACACGCAGAATTATCCTGCGATATTTTGTCTGTGACTTCAACATCAACTCAATGTACATCCTTTTCGGCTGGCCGCTCTTTTTGTTCGGCGTTATTTTCGGACTCTGCAAATGGATACATTACGCAGGAATGCAAACCCCCGCCCCCACCGGCACAATCATGATTGCAGTGCTCAGCGTGGTGTTGGGCTTCCAGATGCTGCTGGCCTCCGTCCAATACGACATTACAGCAGCTAATCCGTTTGAAGAGAAGGCTTGAGGTGGCAATAGACCGGATAATGGTCTGACGCAGGCACCCGCAACACGGTATGCCCGTAATTTTCCCAAGAAGAGGGATAAAAAAGAAAATCAATCCGGAAACGTAACAGCCGGTTCAGCACAAAAGTGTTGCCACGCCCATATCCACTATGCACCTGAGAATCCTTGAGCCGCTTCCGGAACTGATGGTAGGTATAAGACCAGGGAGTGTCGTTGAAGTCGCCGCATACCAACACAGGATAAGGAGACTGGTCAATATGACAGACAATGCTGTCCACCTGCACACAGCGTATCTGGAAAGCGGAACGCAATTTGCCGAACATCCTTTTGGAACCTGAGGAAAATTCCTCCGATTTTTCAGAATTTCCAGCCGTGGTGACCTGACGTGCAAAGTCATAATCCTCCTTCTGGAACTGCACGGACTGTAGATGGATGTTATAGATTCGGACAGTATCATCCCCCACCTTTATGTCTGCGAACATCGCGCTGCGGTTGTCCAGCATTGTTGAGAAACCTACCGCCCCGCCATTTACAATCGGATAGCGCGAATAAATGGCATTACCGTTATAATGGTCCGGATTTTTAGTTCGCCAGACCGGATAGCAGTATCTCATCCATGGCAGTTTTTCCCGCATCATCGGGATGGTGGGGAAATTCTTTGCCTGATGGCTGAATTCCTGCAGGCAGAGCAGGTCAGGATGCACGCGGGCAATGGTTTGCATAATGGTGTCACGATATTCGGTATGCAGGCTCCTGTCTCCTGCCGAATCCAGATGATAGCGTCCGAACAGCTGTACATTGTAGGACATCAGCCGAAACAAGGAAGGGTCATCCGGCACAGAATCCATCCGCCCGCCATATTGGTAATAGCGCATCAGGCTGGAAAAACCAGCCAGTATCATCACCAGGGAGAGCAGGAAAAGCCTGTGCCGCTGCACCAGCCAATATATTACGAATATAAGATTCAACATCAACAGCCACGGGTAAACCAGGCCGGCAAAGGAAAAAACAGGCATTTTACCAGGATAGACCACATCCGCAAGGTAGGAGGCGGCCAACAACAGCGCAATCGGTATGTTAAGCACCAGCATCAAAATATTCAGGAGTGAGAAATGGGATTTGCTTCGCATGACTACCATCTTTTCTCCTTATTGCTGCTCTTGAAAAGGAACTCCTTCTCCTCCTTTGTCAGGGCATCATACCCGTTGCGCGAAATCTTGTCAAGGATCTCATCGATGCGCCGCCTGTTCTCCGCCTTTTCGGCATTGAAATCCTCATCGGAGCGCGGCCTTTCATAGGATTCGTCAAAATCATCCTGCCGCCAACGCCGACGTTGCCGTGGTTCATAATCATACGCCTGCATCCGTTCGCGCCGTCGCCAGAGCAGAATCAGAATGATTCCGAAGACCATACCGCCCAGATGTGCGAAATGGGCGACTCCGTCCGCCGTACCGGTTATGCCCGAAAAAAGTTCGAGAAGACCGAATATCAGCACAAACCACTTGGCCTTGATGGGGAAAAGGAAATAGAGGTAGATGCGGTCGTTTGGGAAAAGCATTCCGAATGCCAGCAGCAGGCCGTATATGGAACCGGACGCCCCGACAATGTTGGGCAGGCTCAGAAAATAATCCAATTTGTCCTCGTCAATCGTCGGGATAATCGCCTGGAGCTGATGGTTGAGCACCAGATAATGGGTCATGGCGGCCCCGATGCCGGTCATCAGATAATAGAGCAGATATTTGCGGCCGCCCCAATAGTTCTCTATCACGGAACCGAACATCCACAAGGCAAACATGTTGAAGAACAGATGCTCGAAACTCCCGTGCATGAACATGTAGGTGATGAACTGGAATGGATGGAAATGCGAAGACTGGTAATAGTGCAGTCCAAACAGATCGTTCATGTCAAAACCGAAGGCCTGCTTTACAACCACCATGGCAAAATAGCACAAGGTGTTTATAATCAACAGATTCTTTGTCACATTCGGCAAAAAGGAAAACCGGCCGGGTGAATAGGTGTCGCTCATGTGCTCTTGATATCGCTATTTTTATTACTTTTGCAATTTATCTTTAACGGAAAAGAAAGCCAATTATTGCAATTGTCATATGAAACTTCGAATATTTTTTTTATCGGCCGCCATATTCCTTTCAATGCAGGTGTACACACAAGCGCAGAACCGGCAGGCCGCCAGAATGGACGCCGCCTTTGACAAGGAGGCTTTCTTTCTGAACCTTAACAATTTAGTCAAACTACAAAATGAGGATGACGGTTTCAGATATTCGGTTGGCGACCGATATGCCATGGAGATTAATCTTTCAAAAGATGCGGAAAAAATGGAGACCGGTGATGGAAGCACAATCTACCGTATAGGTTTCCAGGCGCCGGGAGCACGTTTCATGGACATCTCCTTCGACCGTTTTCTTCTGCCGGAAGGAGGAGACGCCTACATTTATAACCCTGTCACCGGTGATTCAAGGGGACCGTACCGGAGGGAGGAGATTCCGGACAACACAGATTTCAGCACCGACCTTCTGCCCGGTGACCACATACTGTTCATTTGCAGCATCCCCAGTTCCAAAGCCGACTCGCTCCAGATAAGCCTGCGCTGTGTGATTGCAGGACAAAAGGCCTTTTTCAACAGCGGGGAGACGCCATCATGCCTCATCAACACCGCCTGCGAGGAGGCCGCCCCATACCACGACATCGTGCAGTCCGTCGTTCTAATATATATGGACGGATACCTCTGCAGCGGCAACCTGATAAACAACACCGCCCAGGACGGGACGCCCTACATCCTGACCGCCGCCCACTGCATGGAAAACATTTCCGCCCCGCACTACGGCAGCTGGAAATTCTACTTCAACATAGCATCCAACAGCTGCGCCTCCAACAACGACGGCCCTACCCTGCATGACCTCGGTCTGCAGGTGATGACCGGCTGCCAGCTTGTCGCCAAAGGGGAGAATTCCGACTTTCTGCTGCTGCAACTTAACCGGAAGATTCCGGAAAGCTACAACGCATACTATTGCGGATGGGACCGTCGCAACTCGCCGCCCAAGAAAGGGATGGCAGGCATACACCATCCAAAGGGCGACTACAAGAAGATCAGCCTCAGCAGCCAGGAGCCTGTGACTGACAACTGTGCAGGTGTAGGGTTCAACCGCAAGGCCTTCTGGCGTTTTTTCTGGACCCAAGGGATGGCTTTCCAGGGATCATCCGGTTCGGGACTGTTCGAAAGCCAGAACAAGCGGCTTATCGGCACACTGACCGCCATCAACGATGTGGACTGTCAGGCTTCAACTGACCGGAAGCTGAGCTGGTACGGGAAACTCTCCTACCACTGGTTCGCAAACAACGAACAGGACAGCGCACAGCAGCTGCGCCCATGGCTGGATCCGCTCCGCTCAGGCGCGTTGTACATGGACGGCTCCTATCTGCGCAGCAGCGCACAACCTGCCGTTACGGAATCGGAGCCTGCTGTCAGGATATACCCTAACCCGGCATCGGAGGAGCTATCCGTCCGGCTGCTGACCGATGACATCCGCACGGCGGAGATTTTCAGCGCAAGCGGGCAAAGGATACGGAGCGTCAGCTTGCAGCAGGGCGAGAACCGGATTCCGCTTCAGAATATGGCCGAAGGGATATATCTGCTGCGGGTTGCAGGTGAGCGGCAATGCCATTTCGTCAAATTCACCGTCATACACCCCTAAGATGCCCCTGCCGACCATATACTTCGCCATTCCGGCCATGGATGAGCTGGAACACCTGCCGCAGACGCTGGAGTGCATCGCCCGGCAGGACTATGCGGGTATAATAAAGGTTTATGTCTGCGTAAACCAGCCTCAAAGCGATTATAATCAGGAGCCGCCTCATGAAAGGATTGCCGGCAACCGCGCCCTGTGGCGGATGCTGGAACAGAATCCGTGGCAGCTTGAGCTGCATCCGATTGACCGATTCACACCGGAAACGGCTTGGCGATACTGCGAAGGCGGTGTCGGAGCCGCCCGGCAATGCTGCATCAACGCGCTGCTGCCGTCCGCTTCAGACAGCGACATACTTATAAACATGGACGCGGACACACTGTTCGGGAGCGGTTATGTGTCAGGAATGGCTGAACAGATGGAAAAGACGGGTGCCGATGCCGTTCTGCCGCAGTATTACCACCGGCTCAGCGGCAACGACATGCAGGACCGCGCGATGCTTCGCTATGAGATATACATGCGCTGCTACCTGTTCCACCTGCTTCGGATCGGCTCCCCCTACGCCTTCACCGCTCTTGGGTCGGCCATCTGCTGCCGTGTGGGGGCATACCGGAAATCGGGCGGCTTTGACAGGCGGCAGGCCGGAGAGGATTTCTACCTTCTGCAGCGTATAGCGAAATGCGGGAAAATCTCCATTCATCACGAATGCACGGTATACCCCTCCCCGCGCCTCTCCGAAAGGGTGCCTTTCGGAACAGGGCCTGCCATCAGGCTGCTGCAGTCCGGAGATGGCAACTACCCAATTTTTCCGCCGGAGGCGTTCGACGAAATCGCGGAGAGTTACCGGCGAATTCCCCTGTTCCAAAAAAGGGAGTGCGGCACCCCGCTGACCGACTTCATGGCGGCAAACGGCGACGGTACCGCCGTCTGGGACAAGCTACGCAAAAACTATCCCGGCCTGCCGGCCTTCACCAAGGCCTTCCACCAGAAGGCGGACGGGCTTAGGATTTTCCAGTTCCTGCGGCACTATGCCGCCAGCCATCCCGCCAGCGACGAGGAGAACCTGCGCAAAACACTGGCCATGCCGCCGTTTGCAGATGAAATGCCGCCACTCCCTGCAAACTTCTCCTTCGCCACCACCCCAATCTCCCTGCTGGACACCCTACGTAACCAACTGAAAAAAGCTTGTGCCGCGGATATGTGAAGACCCTCTTCGCCGGTCACCGGTTGATAGGCTATTTTTTCTTCCCGAACCGGAAAAAGATATCAGGGAAATGATTACTTTTGCAAAATTAAAATACAGACACAAAGTGTCTGAGAAATGGAAACATTACATTATAAATATTATTCAGGAAGATGAAAAGTGCTGAGCAGATACTTAAGATCAAGGCAACCGTGCTATACGTGTTGTCCCACAGCCCTCAAGGGATGGACTACATCCATCTGTTCAAGATCATGTATTTTGCACAGCAGCGTCATCTTGTGACATACGGTTCCCCTTTGATGGAAGACACATTCATGGCGTTAAAACATGGGCCGGTGCCTTCCCTGACCTACAAGGTTATACGTGCCTCCGAACAGAACGGACACTTTGATGAAACTGTCATGCAGGATTTTTGCACTTCACTGACAGTAAAAAACGTTGATGGACGTCCGATAGTTTATGCAGCCGCAGACTGCGATTTGGAGGAATTTTCAAAATCAGACATTGCGGTTTTGGATGCATGTATTAAGGATTACTGGAGTGTAGGTTCTTTTGATTTGTCAGATCTGTCACATGATTTGGCGTGGAAAAGGGCCAGACGGACGGCAGAACGGACAGGGGAAAGCGCCAAGTTGCCTTTGTTTGACATTGCAGAAGCGGGAGGAGCCTCCAAAGGCATGTTACAGGTTATCCGGGAACGCCAGTGGACAGCACACCATTTGTCATAAACAACGCATAATGAGCACTTCCCTCCACTCCCTACACTCGCTCCAACAAGAGTACCGCCAAGTTACCGAAGAGAAACTGGAGGTTGGCGCTCTTATAGAGACATGGTTGGGTGTGGAAGACGGTCTGAATCTGCCAAAAGGACGAAAAGGGAAACTGAAAAAACTGGTTATTGTCGGTATTGACAAGGAAAACAGGACCTGTTTCGGTTCTGTGCTTGTCAACTCCCGCCCTAATCCCCGTGCTGAATATTCCACAGCCTATATGCAGGCACAATATCTGCTGTCACAGGCAAACTACCCGCATTTTTTAAGGTATGACAGCTACGTGGATTGCGGGGTGCTTTTCGCATTCCCCATGGACAAACTGTTAACCGGTGAATATTATGGCCTTTTGACTGAGAATGACAAAACAGGCCTTTTTGATGTTTTGGAGACAACAGACACCTTGTCCACCAAACAGAAAAAACGCTTTGGCATCCGCCGCAGGTAAGTTATTTTGATCCCCCTGAAAATAACCTCCACCCTACGTAACCAGCTGAAAAAAGCGGGAGTCAGTTTTTGAAAACAGCCACCTTCCTCATCAGTTTTTTCCCGATGCGGACAAAATACAAGCCGCTTGTACTGACCGGTACAGCAAGAACATCCTGCGCCCTTCCCCTAAAACAGACCTGCCCCAAGACATTGCAGACCTCAACGGTTTCCTGCTGTTGCAGATTGGTAATCATGATAACGCCGTTTTCAGAATGAACCATAGGAACCGGTTCCGTGGGTTCCTCCACATCCACGGTCTGGAAATAGGCGGTCAGCACCGTGTCGCTTGTTACTGTGACGGTGCGGGGGTTTGTCCGCTCCCCATTTTCCCATTGTTTGAAGCGATAGCCCTCATTGGGAACAGCCTTTATCACTGCTAAGGGATACCCACATACCGGTTTCCGGACAATTTCCACGCTTCCCAAATAATCATATTTCGGGACAGCGGTCAGTTTGTAATCAAAAAAGCCCTCTATCTGCCTGAACCTTGACCAATATTCAGAAGATTGGTAGTCGGCCAAGGCACTGCACGGCACATGCAGGCTACAGTTGCTGTCCACACCGGCAAAAGTGGAGGAACCGATGGAAGGGGGAGTTTTGCTCCGTACAGTAACCGATTTCAGACGTGTGCATCCATTGAACACATTACCTCCTATTTTTTCGATAGAGGAAGGCAGGTCAACGGATGTCACACTGTCGCAGTCTTTAAATGCTGTACCATATATTTTGGTAACGGGAACAATCATAGGACCAAAGTAAAGGCTGTAACATTCAACCAATCTCGGTACAATCAATTCATCGACCGGTTTCTGATATCCCGCCCAAATGTCCGTTGCATTTCGGGGTAAAGTGCTGTTTGGTCCCACCAGAATGGCATAGGCTATCTGATGTATGTCATAGATGTTTTCTGCAAAATAAAACAGGGTGTCCTTACTGGGTGAAACTTCATAAAAGTCGTAAGCGTAAATGTCCCTTATGCAGACTTGAAACTTATTGCACAACCAGTTGTCACTGACGGAATCCCCGTTTAGCGAAACAACCTTCGTACATAGCCAGTTGTCTTCCATCCCCCTGACAGTTTCCACATCCATGAAATAGCAACTGTTTTCCAACACATCGTAAGCCATTTTGAGCGGCACGGACAGAATTTCCATTGAATCTGGTGCCAAATCATTGTCAAGGGTAAGGTCAAACGTGTCGCAATACCCGTTGACGGAAACAATTACAGAAATGGTGTCGGTCTGTTTTCTTAGCAGGTTTTCCGTATTGTTTTGTAACAGGAGATATAATGGGAACATCGTGAAATCGGGAGTCTTCCGGCCGGGCCTGACCTCATGTTCAAAATTAAAGTATTTGTCTTCAATCTGAAAAAACGCACTGTCTTTCTTAAAGGCGTTGGTGGTCACAGTCTGTGCCTGTGCAATTACACAAAAAAGCAAAGCACACCCTATGATAAAAATATTTTTTACTATGCAAACCATTGGACAATAAAGATGAACCCCTAAGGAAACGCGATTGACGCGTCCCGGCTATTTCTCCTGCTTCTGAAGCTCCTCAAGAGCGGCTTTCTCTTCCTGACGTTCCTTGTCAGCCTTTTCAACCTTCTTTTCCAGCTTGTTCTGCTGTTTCACAAGCTTCTGATACTTCTTCTCCGCCTTCTCATAGGCCTTTTTCTGGTCGTTCACCTTGTTCTTGTGCTGCAACGCCTCAACATCCTTGGTGAGCGACTCCATGTACTTCATGATACTCCCCTCTTCGGGATCGCCGGCAGTGATGAAATTGCCGTTCTCACGTTCCAGGAAGAAATAAAGGGTGCATTTGCGGCCCATGCCCTCCACCTTGGAGTAGAGATTGCAATTGGTCACGCCCAAATCCTTGCTGGAAACCTTTTTGTAAAGCATCATGGAACCGGAGGACTTGCCCTTGATCCGATCCTTTTTCAGACGTTTCTTCAACGCCTCCTCAGCAATCTTCTTGGAGCAGTCCAGCTGCATGCTGAAGGCAGGCCGCATGGCATCTTTGGAAAACTCAGCGGTTACCGCACTGACATTCTGCGCGGAGACAATTCCGCTCAGGAAAAACAATCCTGCAAACAATACAAAAAACCTTTTCATAATAGCAATTTTAATTTTTTGCAAAAATAGCACTTTCTTCGATAGCCTCCGCCACTCTAATCCATTTTTTTGTAAAAAAAAGAAAAACAAATCCAATAATTGTCTATTTTTGCATTTTGGCCATGGTGCCGTATTTTTTTGCAATATGTCTGATACAAAAGAGAAAAGAAAGAACGTCGGGAAAGTGGTGAAAGGCCTGCGCATCGCAGGGATTTCCCTCTTGGGCCTGCTGCTACTGGTGATTCTGTTTGCCGGCCCGATAGGAAAAGCCGTAATCCAGAACCACGACACCGGCATCATAGGCCGCCAGATTGAAATAAAGCGGCTCAAGCTGCACCTGCTGACCGGCAATGTGCGCATTTACGGTTTCAACATGAAGGAGGCGGACGGGCAAAGCGACTTTGTCACCTTCGACACGTTGGATGTCTCCGTCAGGCTGCTGAAGCTGCTCAGGTCGGAGCTGCACATTCCGCACATCACTCTGGCCGGGCCGCACATCCAGATTATACAGGATGACAGCATCTTCAATTTTTCAGACATCATAGAACGCTTTTCGAACGATGATCCGGATACAAGCAAATCGAACTGGAAGATAGGAATCTACAACATCCGCCTTGCCGACGGGAACATACGCTACCACGACCGGAAGTTAGACAAGGAATGGGCTCTTAAAAACATGCACCTGAAGGTGCCGGGGGTTTATCTGGACGGTGAGAACAGCACCGATGCAGGGCTTTCACTCTCCTTCGCAGACCACGGCTCGCTCCGCACCAAAGTCAAGTACAACATTGCAAGCAACGACTACGAGGTGATGCTCGACATAAGCCGTTTCGCTCTCTCAAACCTCACCCCATACCTGGCCGGTGCGCTCAACGCGGAGATTCCGCAGGGGGATTTCAGCGGAAAAATCAACCTCAGAGGCAATCTGGACGAGCCGCTGAACCTTGACATACAAGGGCAGTGCGCCATCAACAAACTGAAAATTAACGACCCGGAAAAGCAGGAGGTGATGTCGGTGAACAACATTGACATAGACATTGACCGCATTAGCCTGAAACAGCAGCTGTACGCGATCAACCATGTCCGCATTGACGGACTGTCATCACACTATGACCGGCTTGCAAACGGCAGCGACAATTTCTCACAACTGCTCGCCAGTCCGAACAGCAGTAAGAAAGACACGGTCAGCAGCACGGCTGAAAAAGCGGAGGCAGACACGACCGCATCCGCACCAATCCGGTTCAGGCTCAACGAACTCTCCGTTGAAAACTGCAGCTTCACCATCAACGACCAAACCTTGGAGGAAACATTCCGCTTCCCGATAACACGCATCAGGGTCAAGGCTGAAAACCTGAACACTGAAGAGGGAAAGAACCAGCTGAAAATGACAGCCGCCCTGCCCGACGGTGGATTCGCCGCCCTGCATTGGAGCGGACATCTGGACAACCCAAAAGTATATCAGAACATCGCTGCAACCATCAAGAATCTGAACATGAAGCAGCTGTCGCCATACGTCGTACACTATCTCGGATATCCGCTGACCGAAGGAGTCTTCTCATTCACTTCAGAAAACAGCGTCCGCAACTCCCAGCTGCAGGGCGACAACAAGGTGGACATCTACAAGCTTACCGTCGGGGACAAACGTCAGGATGTGAAGCCTGAGGTGGCAATTCCGCTCAAGGCGGCAGTATATGTGCTCACCGACAAGGATGACAAGATCCTGCTTGACATCCCGGTCGCAGGCGATCTTGACAATCCGGAATTCTCCTACATGAAGATGGTTTGGAAGACACTCAGCAACCTGCTGGTTAAGGTCTCAGTCTCCCCGCTGCAGCACATGGCCGATGCGGTCGGCATAAGCAGCGACCAGCTTGAACAGATGAAAATCGACCCGCTGCAGTTCGACTTCACCTCCGAGCAGTATGACTTCCTCTCCAAGCTTACAAAACTGGCCCAGATGGACACCAACATACAGATACGGCTTGAGCAGCAGATAGACTGGGATAAGGCGGCGCACCAGCTTTCGCTTTACAACGTCAAAAGAGACTACTACCTGCTGCAGAACCCGGAAAAGAAGGAATACAGGCTGCAGCTGACCGATTTTGACCGCATTAACGCCATAAACACCAAGGATTTGGATTTCACCACATTCCTTGACGACAAGGTTGGTGAAGCCTACAGCAAGAAGAGCGTGGCGGAGAAGGCCGAGAAGCTTTACCCGCTTTCATCCATGCGCAAGGAGCTGGCTGCAATGGCGGAGCGGCGCAACCAATTCATAAAATACTATATGGTAAAACAGTCCGGCCTGAATGCACGCCAGCTGGAAATCACAACCGACGAGACCGACCGGCCGGAGAACTGCTACCGGATTGGAAGCATATTGAGGAATATGGACACTGAAAACATCACCGAAGAATAATAACAACACATCATGAAAAACATACTGCGCATCTTAACATTTGCAGCACTGATCGTTTTCTCCGCTTCGTGCAAAAAAGACCCGGAACCCGTAAACCCACCCACACCTGAGAAGACACCTCTGTACAGCGTCATTGAGGAGCGTGAGCTGACGGCGGAGGAGATAAAAAAGTCCTGTGACGACATGACAGGCGGAAAGCTGTCGTCGTTTCCCGTAAAGATTCCCTGGCATCCGGTAAGAAAGGTGACCCTGAAATACCGCACCACCGGTGTGGACGGCAAGCCGCTGGAGGTTTCCGGAATCGTGACCTTCCGTACAGATTTTGACAGCACATTCCGCGGCCTATGCTCCGTGCAGCACGGCACCTGCCCTTTCCATTGGGCGCCATCCCGTCTGGATTTCAGCCCGGAAGCCGCACCGGCACTGGCCGGATACATTGTGGTGGAGGCGGACTATATCGGATACGGAGTTTCCCAGACCGAAACGTTCAACCACCCCTACCTGCACACCGCAAGCACTGCGCAGGCCTGCTATGACATGCTGCTCGCCGCACGCGAATATTTGGAAAAGGCCAAAATAAACTACCACGACCAGACCCTCCTGGCCGGTGTTTCCCAAGGCGGGAACGCCACCGTGGCACTGCTTGAGAAGCTGGAGAAGGAGCAATATCCGAACATCGGTGATGTGTTTGCCGCCGGTCCGCCGCTGAGCATCACAACCATCTTCACAACGCTTTTGACCGACTCACTAAAATACAGCAACTACACCAAGCCCGGCTTCGCCCTGCAGATTATCCGCTCCATGAACGAATGCCACCAGCTCAATCTGGACTGGAGCCTCATCTTCAAGCCCAAATACCAAACGGTCCTCGGAATACTGGACAGTGTTGACTTCTACATGGCCAATGAAAACCTCACACGCAACATGCGCGAAGTTTTCCATGAGGACTTCTTCGCACCGGATCCGGCTACGCGGAACAGTGAGCTGGCCAAACTGTTCGGCGCATTCAAAAAGAACGATCTCGTGCCACGGTACCATCCGCAGCACCATGTGCAGCTGTTCCACACCCCCACCGATGAGATTATCCCCTACAAGATTTCCGTTGACGCGGTCAACTTCGACCACAACTACACCTTGAGCGACCTCTCATCAAAGGACCATCTGACAGCCTGCCTTGAATTCTACATCTGGCTGGTGCTGGTGCATATGAAATGACACGGCAAACAAAAAAATTACCGTAAACCAGCGGAATCTCCAAAAAAAGACAGATTCCGCTAATTTACGGTAATCGGTGGTAAAAAAAAGGCACTCCAGCACAATATCCCAATAAATTCTCACGTTACGTGCATTTATTAACTTTTTAAAGTAGATCCAATATTGTTTTGTTATGAAAAGGAGCTTTTTGTTTTTGATAATGTTTTTTGTCTTGTTATCATGCAATCGTCATGCTTCGCAAGAGGAACATTTCTTTTCTGTTTTTTCACCTGACACTTTGCTGACGGAAGATGATATTTATGAGATGGGGGCAGATCGTGAAGAAGGCATTGACATGAACATCTACGTTTTCCAAAAGGAAGACACAACTGTATTGGTTGAATATGAAGGTACAAATGGTAAAGGCAAATTGATAAACTATCGCTGGGTCATACCCATCATGGATTCTTCAGATGAAATTTCCTTTATTGGAAATCTTGAAAAAAAAATATGGTGTCATTTTGCTGGATACCATGGATAAAACAATTTCAAATCCTCAAAACGGGTTGGTTTTCAAGTATCACATCGGAATGATTGACACATCTCTCACATACAGGCCTGTCCGTTCCGACTACTGTTGCATAATCAGTTATTATCCGCATTGGTATGCGGAATATGTTATAGATAAATAACAATCAACTATTAATACCATAAAAACATTATGATCTTACAGTCACTTTCAGATTACATCAACGCCAATGCGCCGATGACAAACATCCCGGAACTGCTTGGCCTGCACCATGGCAACCCGTTGGGCCTTCACCCGATTGTGATTCCGGTTCTGCTGCTTTTGCTTGCCATAGGGATGCACATAACTACCCATCAGATATACTATAAGGAGCGGCGCACGCTCTATCCCCTGCTTTACATCCTGGCGGGAGTGGCCGTCGTGGCCACCTACTACTACTGCTTCTCAGATGACCTGCCGCTGTTTGAGGACTATCAGCTGCGGCGCAAAGAAATATGCATCGGCTGGTTCTGCCAGCGCAGCATTGTCGGTGTCGTATGGTCCGTCATTGGGGTGGTGCTGCTCACCTATACCGTCTATTACTTCAAGACGGGACTGATGCAGCTGCTGGCCAATCTATGCGACAGCATGGGCATGGAGGAGAAGCAATGGCGGGAGTGGCAGATATTTTTCTTTGTGATGCTTTTCGGGGCCACGGTCGCAGGTGTGGTTGACGAGTTCGCACCTATTGCCGGCGTGTGGATCATGCTCGCCTACCAGCTGCTGATTGTGCTGCTGACCCTCATCAAGTTTGTGGTTGACATTACCCGTACCCACAAGGTTATGCGCTGCCTGCTGGCGGCCGTATGCTTCCTCATCGGCATCGGAGCCGTCACCATGCTGGTCATCGAATGCATCGAGGGATACATCTACTTTTTCATACCTGTGATCATCGTGTTTGCCACGGTCAGCTACCGCTACAGGAAAAAACAGGATGCAATCCGGTAGGTTGCCCACATCCTTTTTATATGCTTAAAAAACCAGAAATCA
Organism: Bacteroidales bacterium UBA1195; assembly: GCA_002309855.1. GTDB lineage: Bacteria > Bacteroidota > Bacteroidia > Bacteroidales > WCHB1-69 > UBA1195. The sequence continues at coordinate 15,757 of DBYD01000004.1, read as the reverse complement.
AACCATAGGCCTCATTTATGGCTGTCTCAAGATCGTCGTTCACCAGAACATAGTCAAAATGTTTGGAAAAGGAAATTTCATAATCCGCCCGCTGAAGACGCTTCTCCACCGATTCCGGCGTCTCCGTACCACGGGAAAGCAGCCGTTGACGCAGCACCTCAATTGAGGGAGGCATCACAAAGACCGCAAGCGCACGGTCACCGAAACGCCCCTTAATGGAGAGCCCGCCCTTCACATCCACATCGAATATCACATGATGTCCGTTACTGGCTATGCGGTCAACCTCCGAAAGAAGCGTGCCGTAATACTGGCCGGCATATACCTCGTTCCATTCCAGGAACTCACCGGCATCCACCTTCTCCATGAACTGTTCCGGAGTGAAAAAATAGTAGTCCCTTCCATCCGTCTCACCGTCCCGCTTCTGCCGGCTGGTGGCCGACACGGAAAATTCGAGCGGCAGCTGCCGCGACATCAAAGCCTTCAGTATGGTCGTCTTTCCGCAACCGGACGGTGCCGACAATATAATCACCTTGTTTTCCATAACTTATCTGCGTTTTTTGTTCTTCGCCGGACTTATTGTCGGTGTAACCTCCTCATCATCCTGCCACGCATTGACATACTTGTAATTACTCAAACGGTAAATGTGACAGAAGCTGTTCTCAAATGTTTGCGGAGCACTTTGGACATAATGGAACTGCGTGCAAAGCAATGGCAGCTTAAGGTCATTCACCTCAAGGCCGAATCCGTTTCCGTATTTTATAAGTGCGGTAAGGAAAAAACGGGTGATGTCGTAGCCCTGGAAGGCGAAATGGTCCAGTGTAGGCTCCAGATTGTACCTTTCGCGGAAACGGTCGATGAAGCGTATAACCTCAGGATCCGAATAGTCCACAAAGAACTGGTCGATGTAATGGGTTTTAAGACGGCTGTAGTATTCAGTCTCAATCTTGTCGTATTTCCGCCAGTCCGAAGAGGTGACAAGCGTCACATTATCCAGCTCCTTCCTGTTCATTGACTGGATGAAATGGGTGACGGTTATCTCCCCGTCAAAGAAAGCCACAACGAAATTCTCGCAGGTGGGGTTTAGCGAAGCCTGCACGGCGGCCACCCCGCCCGACTTGTAGTTCACCTCCTTGACCGAAATGCCCGGATTGTCCTGCAACGCCTTCATCATGGAGGAATGGTAGACGGATATGCGCCTGCTGTCGGAACCGCCGTTGTTCAGCAGCAGCACCTGCGCCTTGGAATAGCGCTGGCGTATATATTCGGCAAGATTCACCGCCTGATGTCCGAATGTGGCCATAGTGCGGAAAAGCTGTGCGGAAGTCTCAACTGGAGCCACCGTAAACGGATTGATGATCATGATGTGGTGATTCTGCGCATAGGAGAGCATCGTCCGGAAATTCTCACGGAAAAAGGGGCCGATAATCAGATCCGCGTCCGCAAAAACCCCTTCGGCAATCCAACGTCCCAACTCCGCATTGTTCCTCTCGTTCACATCCTTGACATAGAAATTCACCTTGACATCCTGAGCGGCAATGTCCTCCACCGCCAGCATGGCCGCCTCATAAAACTGTATGAAGTCAAAACTCTTGATCCGTTCGTATGCCTCAAGCGTCTCCACCTTCTGCCCATCATCCTCCTGCAGACCCTCCTGCGTATAGAGCGGAAGCAGCAGGAACACATTGTAGACCTGCTTGCGCTCCGCCACTGATATGACCTGTTTCGTATCATCCACATGGGATTCCGTCTTTTCCACAACAGTCTCAGCCTGCGGAACCCTCTCCGGCTCCACAGGCTGTGCGGTCACCGGCTCCCTACGGACAACGGGCTGCTGCGGTTTTGGCGCGACAGTGGCCACAGACTTGCGGACAATAATCTCCTGTCCTATATCCAGACGTTCGGTCAGACCGGGATTCCATGCGGTCAGCTGGGCAACAGTTACCCCATACATCTTTGAAATTTTGTAGAGACTCTCCCCTTTGCTCACAACATGCTTCTGCACAACCTCCGCCTGACCGGCGTAGATTTTCAGCTGCTGACCGATCCGGATGCCGTTTTCCGTTCCGGGATTGTCCTCAACCAGCCGTTCCACCGTAAGACGGTACTGCTTGGCAAGGCCGTAGAGGGTCTGTCCCTTCTGCACATCATGCATCACATACTTACAGCCGTTTTCCACCAGGGTGTCCTTCGCCTGCGAATAGCCGGCTGCAGCCAGGCCAAGAATGCAAAACAAAAATACAAAGGCAATTTTTTTCATCATACTATTATTTTTCAACATCAGTAATATCAATTTTACAGCCCAAGGCCGGTCTTTTCCACCTGTACAGGCGGCGGAGGACAAACCACAGCACAACACCCAGCAGCAGAATCTCCAACGGATCCGCAAAGGATGGGGCGGCGTCAGCAACACGCCATACGGCCGGTGTGGGCATTGCGGAGTTCTCCTCTGTGAAGAAGAGCAGCAGGAACAGGTTGTTGGCCGTGTGCATCCCCCATGAAACCTCCAACCCATCGTCCGCTATCGTGAAAAAGCCAAAAATCAATGCCAGCAGCAAGTATTGAAGCATCATCATGGAGAATCCGTAGGCACCCACCTCAGGATTGGCGACATGCGCCAGGGCAAAGAAAACAGAGGGAATCAGCCAGACCAGCCATACGCGCCTGCTCCAGACCGCCACGGCCTGCATCAGATAGCCCCGGAAGAGATACTCCTCAAACAATGTCTGCAGCGGCACCAGCACCAGCAGCAGAGGAAGCATGCTGAAAAAAGTCCCCGCATCAAATTGGAACACATAATTTTCCCTATCTACAAGCAGCATTACAAGATGGATTAACGCTATGCAGAGGAAATAGAGCCCGAAAGCGGTGAAAAAATGGCTCCAGCGCACCTTGTCCCTCCCATTGACCACACTGCTGAATCCGCGCCGATGCATCAGGCGCACCAGCAGTATGAAGGATGCCAATCCAATAATGAATGAACTGAACGTCGTCAGAATGCAACCGTTCGGTGACATGCACTCCTGCAATTCGGAAAGGTCGGTGGCGACAATGTTGTTCTTAAACAGCACAACCATTGTGGGGATAGAACCTATGAAGGCCCAGCATACAATCCCAAGCAGCAGCACCGCCACATACATCCCGGCATCGTTCCGCCGCCCGAAGGCGGCCTGCAAATGTTTCATAACTCCTTTTTTCTGTTTTTCAACTGGTCATAATTCAAGAAGGCAAAAACCAGGCAGCAGACGGAGAGCAGTCCTCCCGAAACCGCCATAAGCCACCTGCGCGGACGCGCCTGCTCCATCCAGGCGGAGACCGCCACCAGCACGGCGGCAAGCAGCACCATAGCATATTTCAACCCCTTCTGCAATTTGGGGCAGCGCACTTCCGTCTCCTCCCCCATGGCTATTCCCATTCGATGGTTGCCGGCGGCTTGGAGCTGATGTCGTAGACCACCCGGTTCACGCCGCGCACCTTGTTGATGATTTCGCTGGAGGTTTCGGCAAGCAGCTCATACGGCAGATGCACCCAGTCGGCGGTCATGCCGTCCACTGATGTGACCGCACGCAGCGCCACGCAGTTCTCGTAGGTGCGTTCATCGCCCATAACCCCCACGCTGCGCACCGGCAGCAGCACCGACAGCGCCTGCCAGCACTTGTGGTACCATCCGGCCTTACGCAGATTTTTCAGGAAGATGGCATCCACCTCCTGCAGGATGCGCACCTTCTCCTCTGTAATGTCGCCCAAAATCCGTATGCCCAATCCGGGACCGGGGAAGGGATGGCGGTAGAGCAGGTCGTGCGGCACGCCAAGTTTCTCACCCACCTCGCGTACCTCATCCTTGAAGAGGAAGCGCAGCGGCTCGACAATCTTGAGGTTCATGCGCTCCGGAAGCCCGCCCACATTGTGGTGCGACTTGATGGTGGCCGAAGGCCCCTTGACCGGTGCGGACTCAATCACGTCCGGGTAGATGGTGCCCTGGCCCAGCCATTTGACATCTTTCAGTTTCTGCGCCTCCGCATCAAAAACTTCAATAAAAGTGGCTCCTATGATTTTACGTTTCTTTTCAGGATCTGTCACCCCTTTGAGCTTTTCATAAAAGATTGGTCCGGCCTTCACCCCGATGACATTTATCCCAATCTGTTGGCACGATGTCATCACCGATTCGAACTCATCCTTGCGCAAAAGCCCGGTATCCACAAAGATGCCGTAGAGATTTTTGCCGATGGCACGATTGAGCAGATAGGCGGCCACTGTGGAGTCCACGCCGCCGGAGAGCCCAAGAATAACCTTGTCGTCACCCAGTTTTTCACGCAGGTCGCGCACAGTCGCTTCAATAAACGATTCGGAGGTCCATTCGCCCTTGCAGCCACAGATGTCCCTCACAAAATTGGAGAGCATCCGCACCCCCTGTTCGGAATGGTGCACCTCCGGATGGAACTGGATGCCGTAGGTCTCCTCTCCTTCAATTTTGAACCCTGCGAACTCGACCGAGTCCGTGCTGCATATCTTCCTGAAACTGCCGGGCATCTCCACAATGGTGTCCCCGTGGGACATCCATACCTGCGACTGCAGATCGATCCCCTGCATGAGACGGCTGCCGCTGTCAATATGAGAGAGCCGTGCGCGACCGTATTCGCGGCTCGGCGACGACTGCACCCTTCCGCCCAGTGAATGGGCAAGATACTGCGCCCCATAGCAGACTCCCAAAACCGGCACCTTTCCGCGCCAAAGCTCCAGCGCAGGCACCGGCGCGTCCGAATCGTTGACGGACGCAGGGCTTCCGGAAAGAATCACCCCCTTCACATTTTCGGGGAGTTCCTTCACAGCATTGAACGGCTTTATCTCACAATACACATGTATCTCCCTCACCTTCCGCGCAATCAGCTGGGTGTACTGTGATCCGAAATCCAGAATCAGAATCATTTCCTCCATATCGGCATATGATGTTTTGTACGTTTAAAATAATTTACAAAGATAGCCATTTTCACAATACAAATATGATGAAAAAATGATTACTTTTGCAAAAAAAATAAACACCCCTGCGTAATGAACAAAATCCGCAAACTCACCAAAGCCCTCGGACGCATCATCCGGCACCCCTATCTGCTCAACCTCATTCTGCTGGATGAAAACAGCAATAGGGAGGATGTTATCCGCAAATACGGCCTTTCCGACGGACTGCCTGTCATTGAAATCGATGGAATGTTCCCTGATTTTGAGGAAACAGCCAAGCCATACGCCTATCTGTCTGGAGCCACCATGCCCATCGACATCGCCCTGCTGCGGGCTCTTGCCAGACGTTACGAGGTAAAGGATTACTTTGAAATCGGCACCTGGCGGGGGGAAAGCGTGGCCAACATGGCCGAAATTGTACGGCGATGCGTCACCCTCAACCTGCCGAAAGAGGAGATTGTCAGACTGACCGGCAACCGGTCATATGCAGACCTGCACAGTTTCTTCAGCAAAGGGATGAACAATGTGGAACAACTTTACGGCGACTCGCAAACCTATGATTTTAAATCCCATTTCGGGCAATACGACATGGTTTTCGTGGACGGCGACCACCATTATGAGAGCGTGAGGAAAGACACCGAAACCGCCTTCCGGCTATTGAGAGACGGACAGAGCATCATCGTGTGGCACGACTACGGCCTTGATCCCGAAACCATCCGATGGGACGTGATGGGTGCCATCCTTGACGGAACACCAGCCGAAAAAAGAAAACACATATATCATATTTCCAATACATTATGTGCGGCATATCTTCCTGAAGACTTTGACACCCACCCACTCGTGCCATACGAGACACCGCACAAATACTTTGAAATCAACATCAAAACACATCGCTGCTGAACCATGAACATCCTGCACCTGCCGAGCTGGTTCCCAACCCCCGACGACCCGACACTGGGAAACTTCTGCATCCGCATGATCGATGCGCTGCCCCAGGAATGCAATTCCGTCATCCTATCCGTCTGCAACGGCAGGGAGCTGACGAGACCGTTTGAGGTACATGAAATCCATGGAACAAACCACATCCATGTGCAGATTGTTGTCCGTCCGCCGAAAATCCACGCCTTACGCAAACTGCAGTTGCTGCGGATGTACCAGTATGGCCTTGACTATATAAAAAAACACTTCTTCACACCCGACCTGATCCACCTGCATGTCGCCCACCCGCTCGGCAAAGTGGCCCTGTTGTGGCACAAACGCTACGGCTATCCCTACATCCTTACCGAACATTGGACAATATACCAGCCTCAAAACAAAGATATTCTGGTTGGAAAACTGAAAAAGGGGATTATCCGGACTGCCAACCATGCCTCACTCATCATGCCCGTCAGCTTAGATTTGCAGCACTGCATGGAAGGCCACGGTGTGCAAAACCGTTTCAAGGTGGTTTACAATTCGGTGGATACAAATCTGTTCCTGCCGGGAAGGCCGCTTCAGGCTGCCAGAAAACGGATGCTCCACATCTCCACCCTGCGCGACGAGGCCAAGAACTTCAGCGGCATCCTGCGGACCGTCGAACGACTGCGGCAGCAGCGTGACGACTTCGAGCTTCACGTCATCCACGACTACGATGCAGCCGGATTCAAGGATTTTGTACAGGCGCACCATTTGGAGGACTGTGTCTTCTTCCATGGGAAAAAAGCCTCAGCCGAAGTGGCGCAAGCCTACCGGGAATCCGACTTCCTCGTACTGTTCTCCAATTTTGAAAACCTCCCCTGCGTAATCACTGAGGCATTTGCTTCGGGCATTCCTGTTCTAAGCACCGCCGTGGGAGGCATACCCGAAATCATCACACCCGAGAGGGGCATCCTCATTCCTGCCGGTGATGAAGAGGCCCTTCTGCAGGGCATGTCCGGTCTGCTCGACCACTGCCGCGAATACGACCGCGACGCAATCCGGAACTATGCCCTCCGGACATTCGCCGCACCCGAAATCGGCCGGCAGATATTTGAAGAATACAAAAAAATTGCAATTGAATAATAAAACCTGTCTTACCATCTAAAACACAAAAACATGAACATCGATTTCACATACCACAATCCGACCCGCATCCACTTCGGCAGGACGGCGATGGACCATCTTGAAGAGGAGCTGAATCTTTATGGACGTAACGTCCTGTTCGTATACGGCAAGAACTCCATCAAAAAGAGCGGCCTTTACGACACCGTCATGATAGCCCTTGCATCCTGCGGCAAACAGGTGACGGAGCTCTCCGGCATCAACAGCAACCCGCGCTACACACAAGTGCAGGAGGGGGCACGGCTGGTCCGCGAGCAGAAAACCGACCTGATTCTCGCCGTGGGCGGCGGTTCAGTGGTTGACTGCGCCAAAGCCATCTCCGTCTCCGCATGGTGCGACGGCGACCCTTGGGAACGATATTGGGAAAAGGGAGGCAAACTGGCCAATCCGGTGGTTCCTGTCGGCAGCATCCTCACCATGACCGGCACCGCCTCCGAAATGAACAGCGGTTCCGTCATCACCCATGAGGAAAAGAAGCTCAAGTTAGGGCGCGTCTTCCCGCTGGCGGAAGTGACCCCGAAATTCTCCATCCTTAACCCCGAATTCACCTTTTCCGTTCCAAAATACCAGATGGTGAGCGGTATCTTCGACATCTTCTCCCACCTGATGGAGCAGTATTTCTCCGGCGACGACGACTGCGTGAGCGACTACCTGCTGGAAGGCGACATGCTGGCACTCATCAGCGCCGCCCGCAAAGCAGTGCGCGACCCAATGGACTATGAGGCGAGGAGCAACATAATGTGGTGCGCCACCATGGGGCTGAACAAAATACTCGCCCTCTCAAAGAGCCAGGACTGGGAGGTGCACATGATCGAGCACCAGCTGGGCGCCTACACCGACTGTGCGCACGGCATCGGGCTGGCCATCGTCTCAATTCCCTACTACCGGCACATTTACAAATACGGGCTGCACCGGTTTGTTCGCTTCGCACAAAACGTGTGGAAAGTGCGGCCGGAGGGCAAGAGCGACGAACAGATTGCTTTGGAGGGCATACAGTGCCTCAGCGACTTCATTGCCGAAATGGGCATTCCGCAGCGTCTTCGCGATGTGGGCGCCACGGAGGAGATGCTGCCACTGATAGCGGTATCAGCCATCAAGTGCGGCGGCTATCACGTGCCGGACACCGCCGAAGTGCTGGAGATTTTGAAGGAGGCGTTTTAGCGGGTATCATACCCTATTTTCCGGTGACACATCAAAAAAAAAAAAAATCAGACGGCAACTTTTCATATCGGGAATTTTTGGAAATTTGCAGCCATGAAAATCATGCTGATCGGAACCGGAAACATTGCGTGGCAGTTCGGCCACAGGCTGCATAACAAACAGATTCCCATATATGGTGTGTACGGGCGTACCCCGGCAAAGGCCAGAGAGCTGGCCACACAGTGGAACAGCAAGGCCTACAGCGACCTGCAAAAGCTGCCGGACGATGCGGACATCTACCTCTTTGCGCTAAGCGACCAGGCCTACAACGATGTCATCCGCGACTTTCCGCACCGGAACAAAACCATGGTGCACACCTCCGGGACCCTGCCACTGTCGCTTTTTGAAAGTCTCACCCCTTATCGCGGAGTGATTTATCCGTTCCAAAGCTGCACCAAAGGCTGCGAACTGCTCTCACAACGGCTGCCGCTCTGCCTGGAGGCGAGCGACACTGCGACACGTGCCGTCATCGGCAAACTGGCTGCCTGCTTCAGCGAGGAGATATTCTTTCTGGACAGCCGGCAGCGGAAACAGTTGCATGTGGCAGGTGTCTTCGCCAACAATTTCAGCAACGCCATGTATCGGATTGCATTTGGACTACTGGAAAAGCAGCACATTGACACAGCCATCCTACATCCGCTGATTTTGGAGACGGCCCTTAAAATCCAGAAGATGCACCCCTCCAAGGCACAAACAGGCCCCGCCATCCGCCATGACGGAGAGGTGATGCGAAGCCACCTTGAACTGCTAAAGAATGAAAAGGATGAATGGAGTGAAGTGTATCAGCTGATGAGCCGCTATATTGCAGAACAGCACACCATCTAAAATACTGCCTTGACCGTCACCATTCCGGTATGACGCAACCCTTCCGTTGACAAGCGACCCTCATACGAAAAATCCAACTGCAGATACTCCCCCAACCGGACCTGGTAGGAGCCGTTCAGCACCCCGTTAGGCCCGTCCGATAACGCCTCCATCATGGTATATGCGACAGTAGTGTGGCTATCCCCATGAAACTGCAGATGCTCAAAACGGCATTTGGCGTTGAGGCTTCCCTGTCTTGGCATCCGGAAAGTCACCTCACCTTCCACACTGTTGGCAAAAAGGCTCTCAACTCCAGATTCGTTACGCTGCCAGCGATAGCTATAGGCCAGTGTCATGCTCCATCGGGATGACGCGGCATATTGCAGGCCCAACCTGCTACGTTCCCCAATAAGCCTGTAGTTTCGGGTTGTGAGATATGAGGAGGATGCGCTCTGCCCACCACGGGTGAAAGAGGCTTTGGCCTGAAGATTCCTCCGTATCCGGTATCTGGCGGAAAACTGCCAGCTTTCCGATGAGGTATATTCAAAACCATTGACCGTAAAATATTTGTTCTGCTGCTGCTGGTATAATGCCTCCGCCCCATAGACCGGATGTGAAGGATGGAATGAAAAGAGATTCCGGAACTGGAGGCTTCCGCTACGCAAAGAACTGTCCGACAAATCTCCGCAAACCGGATTCAACAGGGCCGCCATCGGAGCGTCCGACTGTTCCACCAACGCCGTGGACTTTTTCAACTGGCTCTGCAACGTGGTGCTGTTCGAGAAACGGGCCAGGAAACGCCTTATCCCGCCGCTATTCCTCCAAACCGCTTCGGGACGAAGCAGAAGCCGCTGTGTCCAGGTGGTGGCATAGACCTTCTCCTGATCCTGGTTGGTCAGATAAACCCTGACATAATTGGCCTGGTCACGGTATAACGCCGTCTCGAATTCCTCCAATTCCTCCACCCCGTTCCCATTATAGTCAATCCATTGGTACATACCCTGTCCGTCAGCAACTTTGAGATAGGTGTACCCGATTTTGTTCTCCATAGCCGAACCAAGCGTATAATAGCAGCCGCTCTGAACCGCACCCCGCGCCCAACGGCTCTGCCAATCAAACGAGCCCAACATGGACTGCGCCGCATCCTGGGGAGTGAAGAGGGAATCCTTGGATTGCAGGGAACGGTATGATAAGGAAAAACGTAGCGGATGTTCCCTGAATTTAAGGAATGCGAAATCAGCCTGAATCTGTGAAGCCGAAGAAAAGGGCTGCAACTGCTGCTGCCATACGGAATAGTCGTTCCGCTGCGCATAACGGAGCATATACTGCAGGTCACCGGCGGATGTGTCGGATGGTTTCACGAAAAATGACCATTCGTTATATGCGCGGCTCTCCGCCATCATCGAATCGGATGGCAGGGCAAGATACCGGTTCCATTCCATCTCCTCCGAAAGGCCCAACTGCAGGAAGGATGCCCGCTGGCTGATGACTTCACGATGTTTCAGGAAAACGGTCCGGTAATCAGCCGCATGCGTCTCAAGCAAGCGTGCGTCAGCTTCAGCCAAAAAACCGTCCAGCCGCTCCTTCAGCAGAAGCTGGTGGCGAACTGCGGACCAATCGGAGGCGGGAATGGCAAAAGCGGTGGTCTGCCATTGCAGGTAATTGCTGCGCGGACTCTCCATCCTCAGGGAGGCCTCCGCATAATGCTCGCCCTTTTTATCATATATGCTGTCCGACAGGTTGAAGTCACGCACAAACTCCACATTACGGTAATCGTCCACCGCACCGAAGCGGGCCGCCTTCCCCTCATAATGGAGCATCGGGGACAACGACCATATCCGGTCGCCACTCCCCCATCTCCAACGGGTTTGGAAACGGGAACGGAATGCGCACCCCAATGCCGGGAGATCACTTTTTGAAAAGGTGTTCGCATCATGGTTTGACAAGGCGGCCTCGGCAAAAAAGATACTGTTTTTACCATTATATTCACTTCTGAATGAATACATTTGCCGTCGCTGCGGCGTAGACAGCAGCAGTACCGGCTCATAACTTCCCTGCAGCTGTCCCTGAACAGGAGCCACCCAGGCATAAACCTGCCCGTTCAGGCTGCCTTGCACCGCCACATAATGGCCTTTCCCCTCTCCCATATAGGAGAAACGCAGACGGTAACAGGCCAGCGTGTCGTCTGTGGAATAGACATACACAGAATCGTAACGCACTCCGCCAACAATGGTGTCAGTCAGACGGTAAAGCAGTTCGTTCGGAAGGTAGCCGACACTGTCCGCCGAGGGGTAATAGGCCGTCCCTCCCTGATCCAGCGCCTGCAAAAAGGCTGTGGAGGCGGCATCAAGCTCCAACTGGCCGGACTGATGCTTGAGATCCTGTTCGTTGTAAAAATCAAACGAAAAACGCCATGCCTCCCGTCCGACAACACTCCGCAAATGGGTCAGGGAGCGGACATACTGCTGGTCGGAATATTCAAACTCCACCACAATCCGCTTGTCGCGGGTAATGGGCTGACACGCGGTGAAGGTGATTTCAGCCAACTGGTAGTCAATTGTATAGTCGGCATCCTCTCCGCGCCGCAGCAGCACTCCGTCAATATAGACCTTTTCGGAGGCGGAAAGCACAATAATCTGATACTCGCCATGAATGCCGGTGAGCCGGTATCCGCCCTGCACCCCCTCCCGCGCCACAAGATGCTGCCGGTGGAATGTGCCTTTGGCCACCGCCTCCGTCAGGGAGACGGACATGCCCTTTTTTCCGAAATTCATGGAATCAGTTGCATATCGGATGTTTGCCCCCAACCCCTGACGGAAAAACCGCATGAAATAGCCCCCCTCATCCTTCAGATCAACATCGCCGGCCAACAGCCGTAGGGTATTGTTTTTCGGGGAAAGGTAATCCAACCGGACAAAAATCCGGTCAAATTCCTTCCACTGCTGGGTGGAGGCTGTCTGCAAAGGCAAGTTACGGTCGCTGATATGTGCGGAAAGTGAGACACGGTCGGAAAGCATCCCCTGCAAATGCAGGTTCAGATAGGAATCCACCGACATGTCCCGGCCATTACCGACCTTGATGCCACGTGATATTGTGCCTGAAGTGCGCAACTGCGCATCTGGCATGTCCCAGGATGCGGGCGGCTTGCCGATGTCCGAAAAACCGGGGCGGTCAAAGGGGTCATATAGACTTTTTTCTATCTGATTAAGGCTTTTGTGACGGAATGTGCGCGAAAAGCCGCTGCTGTCCGAAGAGGGGGTCTGACCCTGTGCAAAGGCTGTCAGCAGGAATAAGAAACAGCATGGAAACAGCGGTTTCCAGAAACCGGAAAAGGGTTCAGAGAACACGGTTGATGATCCTAAACACCACTTCTTTGAGCAACTCCTGGTCGTTTGTGTCACAACCTTCGTATCCCTTCGATTTCAAATCATATTCCTTAAGCAGGCGCAAAATTTTTATGGCAACCGGCAAGGTGTAGTACTTTACCGCAGACTGGAACTGCCGCTGGAGGTTCCACATCACCCCAAAGGCCCGAAGGTCGCTCTTGTCCGCCGCATAATGGTATTGGACAATTTTCAGGAAAGAGGAATAGAGCATTGCAAGAATCATGGGGTTGGGATAGTTCTTCGGATTGGTCGAAAAATAGCGGATAATCTCATAAGCTTTGTTCAAATTACGTTCCCACAATGCGTTGGCCAATTCAAAACCGTTATATTCGCGACTGATGCCGATGTATTCCTCCACAAGCTCCTTAGTGATGCTGCCGCCCGCAGGGATTATGTTCCTGAACTTGTCAAGCTCCTTGTCAATGCGGGAGAGGTCTGTGCCGATATGGGAGGCAATCAGTTCCGCCGTGACATCATCCATCTTGAATCCCTTTTCCGCCACCATCTCCTTCACATATTTGGGCACCTGGTTGTCATATATTTTAGGTGTCTCAAAGACACAGCCGACCTTGTTTGCCGCCTTGAAGAATGAGGAACGCTTGTCCACAGACTTATACTTGTAGCACAATACCAGCAAAGTCTGTTTTTGCGGATGCTGCAGATAGGCGGTCAGCGGAGCGAACAGATCGGATTCCTTAGCACCCGAAGCCTTCTGCAACTCCTGCGCCTCCTTGACAATCAGCAGACGGTGTTCGGCCATGATCGGATATTCCTTGGCCATGGCCACCAAATCGTCCACACGGATGTCCTTACCGTACACAACTTGCTGGTTAAAGTCCCTAACTCCTTCATCCTCAAAAAAGTGTTCTTGAAAATAGTCACTGATTCTGTCGATAAAATAGGGGGTCTCACCCATTAGCAGATAGAGCGGATAATAGATTTTCTTCTGAAGATTTCCGATTATGACGCGATGAGGCATGGTCAGAAATTTTTAACCATTTGTATAATCTGCTGGCGCAACGTGTCGGAGACATCTGCCAATGGCAGACGCACATACCTGTCCATCAAGCCCATCGCCTCCAGAAAACATTTGACTCCGGAGGGACTCCCCTCCTGGAAGCAGGCACGCATCACCGGCAACAGCCTGTAATGCAGCTGCCGCGCCTGGACGAAATCACCCGCCAAAGCCAGACGGACCATACGGGACATCTCAGCCGGACAGGCATTGGCCACGACAGAAATCACACCGTCCAATCCGCAGGCAAGCAACGGCAGGGTGAGCGCATCATCGCCCGAAATGACGGAAAAGTCTTCAGGCTTGTCCTGCATGATACGCATAATCTGCGGCAAAATGCCGGAGGCCTCCTTTACAGCAACTATCTTCGGTTCCGTCCGTGCAAGCTCAAGCGTGGTTTCAGCCGCAATGTTCACGCCAGTGCGCCCAGGCACATTGTACAATATCAGCGGCAGAGGCGAAGCATGGGCAATCATGCGGTAATGGCCGAGCAGCCCCTGCTGCTGCGGTTTGTTGTAATATGGCGCCACCGAAAGTATGGCGCTGACCTTGCGCAGGTCAAAAAGCTGGATCTGCTCTATGACCTCCAGCGGATTGTTGCAGCCTATACCAGCCACAACCGGAACACGACCGTCCACAGCATAAACAATGGTTTCCAGTATCTGCTTGCGCTCGGCAAACGACATCGCCGGCGTCTCCGCCGTGGTTCCCAACGCCACCACATAATCGATTCCGTTCCCGATCACATAGTCCACCATGCGGACAATGGCTTCAAAATCGATGGTGAAGTCATGTTTGTAAGGTGTCACCAACGCCACACCTGTTCCTTTCAAGATTGTTTTCATTACCTATCTTGTTTTTGTAGTTGCAAAATTAATCAATTGTACCATTGGTTTTCTTTTTTTCAAAACTTTTTTTCCGCAAAAAAAAGAGAAAAAGAAACAGTCCCAATGACACGCCAATCGCATTGGCAAGCAAATCGTTAACATCGAAGCCCCGATACGGGAGCAGATATTGCACACCCTCCGTCAGCAGGCCGATGCCCACAGAAAGGAGCCACAGTGCCATTACAGGTTTCCTGACAAGCTTTCCAAGAAAATATATACATGGCAGATATACGGAGGCATGAAGAAGATGGTCCGCACGCAGTCCGAACACATAATTATCCAAAGCCACCACACCGTTCAAAGGCAGCCACATCAGCAGAAGCAACGCCACAAAATAAAGCACTGCCACCTTACGCATCGTTCCCATTGTCGGTTTCATCATGTATGAATAACCGCAAAACAGGCCGTTTATTGCATGGTGTAAAATTTTTCCGGCATTCTTTTGAAAAAAAGCACAATAAAGCGGCACCGAATGCGTTCTGCCAACCGAAACTTACACACAATGAAACAACAGCAGATTATCCTGATTACCGGGGCCAGTAGCGGCATCGGTTATGAGACGGCCCGGCAGCTTGCCCGGCAGGGGCACCGCGTCTATGCGGCGGCACGGCGCGTGGAGCTTATGGAACCGCTTTGCGCAGAAGGAATTATTACAATAAGAATGGACGTGACCGATAACCAGTCAATGTCCGAAGCGGTGCAGAAAATACTGGATATGGAGGGCCGCATCGACGTACTGGTGAACAACGCCGGCTATGGTTATTTCGGCGCAATTGAAAATGTCACATCGGAAGAGGCTCACCGGCAGATGGAGGTTAACGTTTTCGGCCTGGCCGAACTATGCAGACTGGTGCTGCCAGCCATGCGCCGTCAAGGTTACGGCCGCATTATCAACACCTCTTCCATAGCAGGAAAACTGGTCATGCCATTCGGCGGATGGTACCACGTCTCCAAATTTTCAGTCGAAGCGCTGAGCGATGCATTGCGAATTGAAATGAAACCATACGGCATCGATGTGGTGATGATTGAACCGGGCGGCATAAAAACCGATTGGGGTCTGATTGCAGCCAGGCATCTGGCGGAATCCTCAACAGGCACACCCTACGAAAAGGATGCGCTGTCGGAAGCGCGGCTCCTCAACAAGGCCTATTCCGGCAAATTCCTCTCCGACCCGAAGGTGGTGACCCGCGCCATCAGCCGTGCCGTAAACAGCAGCCGTCCGCGCACGCGCTACCGTATAGGACGGTTTGCGCACATGGGGGTGTTTCTCCACAACATCCTCCCCGCCCGATGGTGGGACACCATGATGCGGGGATTGGCGCGTCTGTAGAGACGTCATATTATGGCGTCTTTACATGACATCCATACACGGGCGACCATAATATGGCATCCTGTCGGGACGGCGTAAAAAAAAATGCAGGGATAACCATATC